>JBAGRP010000001.1:5002352-5315000 GCA_036924855.1 Nitrobacteraceae bacterium AZCC 2146 | reverse complement strand
GTACAAGGCCCGGGAACGTATTCACCGTGGCATGCTGATCCACGATTACTAGCGATTCCAACTTCATGGGCTCGAGTTGCAGAGCCCAATCCGAACTGAGACGGCTTTTTGAGATTTGCGAAGGGTTGCCCCTTAGCGTCCCATTGTCACCGCCATTGTAGCACGTGTGTAGCCCAGCCCGTAAGGGCCATGAGGACTTGACGTCATCCCCACCTTCCTCGCGGCTTATCACCGGCAGTCTCCTTAGAGTGCTCAACTAAATGGTAGCAACTAAGGACGGGGGTTGCGCTCGTTGCGGGACTTAACCCAACATCTCACGACACGAGCTGACGACAGCCATGCAGCACCTGTGCTCTAGGCTCCGAAGAGAAGGTCACATCTCTGCGACCGGTCCTAGACATGTCAAGGGCTGGTAAGGTTCTGCGCGTTGCGTCGAATTAAACCACATGCTCCACCGCTTGTGCGGGCCCCCGTCAATTCCTTTGAGTTTTAATCTTGCGACCGTACTCCCCAGGCGGAATGCTTAAAGCGTTAGCTGCGCCACTAGTGAGTAAACCCACTAACGGCTGGCATTCATCGTTTACGGCGTGGACTACCAGGGTATCTAATCCTGTTTGCTCCCCACGCTTTCGTGCCTCAGCGTCAGTATCGGGCCAGTGAGCCGCCTTCGCCACTGGTGTTCTTGCGAATATCTACGAATTTCACCTCTACACTCGCAGTTCCACTCACCTCTCCCGAACTCAAGACTTTCAGTATCAAAGGCAGTTCTGGAGTTGAGCTCCAGGATTTCACCTCTGACTTAAAAACCCGCCTACGCACCCTTTACGCCCAGTGATTCCGAGCAACGCTAGCCCCCTTCGTATTACCGCGGCTGCTGGCACGAAGTTAGCCGGGGCTTATTCTTGCGGTACCGTCATTATCTTCCCGCACAAAAGAGCTTTACAACCCTAGGGCCTTCATCACTCACGCGGCATGGCTGGATCAGGCTTGCGCCCATTGTCCAATATTCCCCACTGCTGCCTCCCGTAGGAGTTTGGGCCGTGTCTCAGTCCCAATGTGGCTGATCATCCTCTCAGACCAGCTACTGATCGTCGCCTTGGTGCGCTTTTACCACACCAACTAGCTAATCAGACGCGGGCCGATCTTTCGGCGATAAATCTTTCCCCGTAAGGGCTTATCCGGTATTAGCACAAGTTTCCCTGTGTTGTTCCGAACCAAAAGGTACGTTCCCACGCGTTACTCACCCGTCTGCCACTGACATATTGCTATGCCCGTTCGACTTGCATGTGTTAAGCCTGCCGCCAGCGTTCGCTCTGAGCCAGGATCAAACTCTCAAGTTGGACTTGAACTTTGAACCGGCTGATCACAACGTTATTGACGAGGTCCCACCATACTTTATCGGCCGAAACCGAAATGCTGTCTGCGATTCACATCGCTGACAACGATGGTGTAACCTTTGTATCAAAACGTGTACCGCCGAAGTCTTTCGTCCGATCCAAACCTATGAAAAACCGAAGCTTTCCTTAAGTTGAGATCCGCAAGGACTCCGCCGTCCACGTTTCTCTTTCTTCATTTAACTTGTCAAACAGCCCGACGCAGAAGCGTCACTCTCCCCGTGAGGGAGAAATCTCAATCTCTAGATCTTCCAAAGTGAGATCCAACAGGCGGCATCCAGTGGATGCCAGCGCCCCGAAGGGAGCGAACCAGTAGACCTTCCGGTGGAAGGAAGCAACCTCTTTTTTCAAAATAATTCGAAGATCATTTCTTTTCGAAAGATCCGCGAACCTTCTTGAAGAAGAAGATCTGCCAAGCATCTATTCCTAGAAACCCGACATCCTTACCCCGACGAAAAATCACCAACCGACACCTATCGGCTGCTGATGCACTCTTCGAGATGAAGGAGCTTTCTGAGACACAAACAACCGCCCGGGCCGGTGGGCCCCGGCGCCGCCGCGCTCAGTGGCCGGTTTATAGGCCCCCGCTACGGAAGTTGTCAACGCCAATCGTCAGAAAATCGTCACGCAATTTTCGGGGCTGTGCAAACGCCGAAAAGCTGAGGTTTTACAGGGGCTGCGCCGTACAAGAGCCACATTGCTCCGGCGTTCTGGAGCTTCGTTGAGCGAAAAAACTTCGCCGACCCGAAAAGTTTTTTCGGTCTTCGGAGGCAGATTGGCGCTCAACGGGGTCTCGAGACGGCGAGCTCGCACGAGCGCATCGCTTTTTGAGACGACTTGCGCGACCAGTTGGATACAGCGAGATAGTTTTGCAGCATTGACGTCCGGCATTCGGGCCAGCATTTTGGTTCCACGTGTTCGGATATCGATGCGATGCGCTTGGGGAAGTCTCTTCGCATGATGATGGAAGTTTGGGGGATGGCGTTTTGAATCACGGGACGTCACGCGGAGGGAGCTACAATCGTGAGACCGGGGTGATCGACCTCGGTCACGAACCGCCGCTCTCCGTTGATGGCTCCGAAGCCGCGGTGATCGATCGCCGTAGCGTCTCGGTGCAATGGTTCAGCGGTACGATCCTGACTGGTCTCTGCGGCGCAGCCTTGATTGGCGGCGCCGTTTTTGCGTCGCTCGATGGCGAGATGACATTCGCCAAGGTGCCTGAGCGCGTCGAAGGCGCGCTGCGCGGCGCCTTCAGTGCGAATGACAAGCAGGCCAGCCTGCACAAGAGCGACCGCCTGCCACCGCCGAGCGAATCCACCGCCGCGCGTCAGGTGTTGAGAGTCTCCACGGTGACCCGCGTCGGCAACCGCGACGTGATGCGGGTGCGGCCCTTCATCCGGATCTCCGGCAACCTGTCGATGGCCACCAGCGACCTCACCGCGAAAATTCCGCCCTTTAATGCACAGCGCATGCTGACCGACGTCGGCACCACCGCGCCGACCGCCACCGACGATGCCGCGGCGAATCCCGACGCCATCGAGCCCGACGCCGAGGTGTCGTTCGTCACCCGCGAACTCGCGCCAATGCTGCCGAAGGCCAAGATCGCCGCCAGCGTGGCGATCGACGAAGTGCTGATGCGGGTGCGCGACGCCTCGAACTGGCGCGGCAGCAATGGCATTCGCTACACCGTCGCCAGCGCCTCCAATGATCTCGGCACCCCGCCGGATATGAAGATGGCCTATGCCTCCGAAGGCAGCACGCCGGATCCCTATGCCGGCTTCGAGACCCGGGTGGTCCCGGAAAACGTCACTCTGCTGGCGAAAACCAAGGACCAGGCCACCGGCGGCAATCCCAGCAATGAACGAATCCACGTGGTCAAGAAGGGCGACACTGTCCTGACCATCCTGCGCGACCAGGGCGCGACACCCGAGGACGCCAAGGCGATCGCCTACACGCTCGGCGCGCGCGGCCGCGACGGCGGCCTCAAGGAAGGCCAGAAACTGCGCATCCTGATGGCGCCGTCCGGTCTCGGCCAGCGTTTGCAGCCCTATCGCGTGGTGGTGGCCAACGATTCCACTATCGAGGCGGTGTCCGCCCTGTCGGATCTCGGCAAATACGTCGCCGTCGACGTCTCCAGCATGAACACCGTCGCCGAGGCGCCCGCCGCCGACAGCGAGGACGATGAGGATGACGGCACCGGCGTGCGGCTCTACCAGAGCATTTACGAGACCGCGATGCGCAACAAGGTGCCCGCCACCGTCATCGAGGACATGATCAAGATCTATTCCTACGACGTCGATTTCCAGCGCAAGGTGCAGCCCGGCGACTCGTTCGACGTGTTCTTCGCCGGCGAGGACGAAGGCGCCACCATCACCGAGAAGACCGAGGTGCTGTTCGCTTCGCTCACGGTCGGCGGCGAAACCAAAAAATACTACCGCTTCCAGACCCCTGACGACTCCGTCGTCGATTACTACGACGAGAGCGGCAAGAGCGCGAAGAAGTTCCTGGTGCGCAAGCCGGTCAACAACGCGATCATGCGCTCCGGCTTCGGCAGCCGCCGCCATCCCATCCTCGGCTACGTCAAGATGCACACCGGCGTCGACTGGGCGACGCCCTATGGCACGCCGATCTTCGCCTCCGGCAATGGCGTGGTCGAAGTCGCCGGCTGGGAAGGCGGCTACGGCAAATTCGTCAAGCTGAAACACAACAACGGCTACGAGACCGCCTACGGCCATATGTCGGCCTTCGCCAAGGGCCTCGAGCCCGGCAAGCGCGTGCGGCAGGGCCAGGTGATCGGCTTCGTCGGCTCGACCGGCGCCTCGACCGGCGCCCACGTGCATTACGAAATCCTCGTCAACGGCCGCTTCGTCGATCCGATGCGCGTGAAACTGCCGCGCGGCCGCTCACTCGAAGGCCCGCTGATGGCCAGCTTCGAGAAAGAACGCGACCGTCTCGACGCCCAGATGAGCAACCGCGGCAGCGCGCGGGTCTCGGACGCGACCGGTACCGCCGGGCCATTGCCGGTCCGGCAGACCAGCAACCGCTGAGCTTTTTGCCGGCCGGCTCCCGATACCGAAGCCGATAATCAGGCTCACTGGGTTTTGGCGATCGCGGTTTTTTCCAAGGCGGTACGAACGCCGCGTGCGAGTTTCTGGGCGTCGTCGTTGGCCCAGAAGTGGATGAAGAACAGCCGGGGCTGTTCATCGAGCATGTGGCTGTGAATGGCGGTCACTTCGATGTCGCCGGCCCGCAAGGCACGGATCAGCGGATTCACCTCGTCGCCTGTCACCAGGAAGTCGCCGGTGATGGCGGCCTTCCCGTCGCCCGTCGGTTGAAAATTGATGACATTGGCGCCGCCAAGCGCCGCTGGCACGGTCATGCCCGCTTCAATAATGGGATCACGGCGCGGGATGTTGAATTGATAGACGCCTCCATTGGCCACGCCCTTGCCGCCCAGGAGGGTGTCGAGCTTGGCGGTATCGAGATCGATGGCCGGTGCCGGGCTTGGCGTGGCCGGCGGCGGGTCGAACGGTGTCTTGCTGGCAGACGCCAGCGCAGAGCGAATGGCAGCCGCCATTTTCTCGGGATCGCCGTGACCGCCAACGTGCATGTAAAAAGTCGCGGGTGAAGCCCGCAGGATGTGATTGTGAATGGCGGTGATGTCGAGCCCGCTGTCGAGCAACCTGGTCATGACCGGCGTGATTTCGGCTTCGAGCAACACCAGGTCGCCCATCAACATCGCCTCGCCGTGCATTGGCGCGAAGGCGACCCACCCTCCAAGCGCTAGGGCAGGCTTGATGGTGACGCCTTCGAGCGTCACCTTGAGGTCGGATCTGGGCAGACCGTAACGATGAATATCACCCGAAACGGCCGCATTCTTTCCCAGCGCCGCATCGACCTTCTTCCAATCGATATCTGCGGCGCCCGCGAAACTGGGATAGCTTATGGCGGCTGCCAACATCAGCTTGAACAGCGGTTTTTTCATAGCTCGTCTCCTTGGTGGTGCCCCAACCCGCGGTGTTATTGTTTGCCCGGAGTTATTGTCGGATCGGTTGGCTTGCGAAGGATGCCGGCTAGCATGGCGGCAGCGCGCACGTTGACGACGTGCCGGCAGCATGAGCGTACCGATCGACCTGGCGGGCTTATCAATGGAATTTGAGATATGTGACGACACGGCTGCGCCCTCGTGAAAAACGGGACGCGATACTTCAGCATGTCGCCTCGTGGGGAGATCGCAATCCCCATGCGCGGAATACAACTACTCGGACTTCAGATGTCAACTGGCGAAGTTGTGACCATTCCGAACGGAACCATTGGCGAAGCTGTTGTCAGAGATTCCGCGTAGCTAGATGACGCCGCTTCATTTTCGTCCGCCGCTGCCGATGGTGACGGTCACCACATAAGTCTTGATAGATTTTTGAGATTCAAAACGGGAAAGCCCCTCCCCACGCGGCGGGAAGGGGCTTTCTCTTTAACTTCATTTGCCTCAGTTCAGCTTCCGCTTCGGGATCGGCGCCTCGAATTGCGCGATCTCGGCGGTGTGCGCGGCCTTGCCGTTGAAGGTCAGCACGCCGCCTTCGGTGGAGATCGCGACCGTCTCGACGCCCAGATGAGCAACCGCGGCAGCGCGCGGGTATCGGATGCGACCGGCAGCGAGCCGGTGCGGGCGGTCAGCAACCGCTGGGTCAGGATTTCTGCGCGTTAGGTCCGCGCGGCGCGGGCGTGCCGCACGCAGGCGGCGGCGAGCAGCAGCGTGGGATCGAGCAAGGCGACCGTCCGGCCACCGGCATCAAAACTCTCGGTCTGCGGAAACAGCAGCGGCAATTCGGTGCAGCCGAGCACGACGACGGCCGCGCCCCGCTGCGCCAGATGACCGATGACGGTGCGCAGATCGTCGCGGCAGCGCCCCTCGGTGAAGCCGGCCTTGACGCCGCTCGCGCCGTAAATCGAGTCCATCACCAGGGCCTGATACGCCGCGTCGGGCACCATGATCTCGACGCCGGCCCGCTTCGCGGCGGCGGCATAGACCCCGCTTTCGACCGTTCCGGACGTCGCCAGCAGCCCGACCAGCCGACCGCCATAGCGGCTGGCGATCTGCGCCATGGTTTCATCCAGCATGTCCAACACCGGAATCCGCAGATGCGCCTGCATGCGTTCGAGGAATGCGTGGGCCGTGTTGCAGGGGATGGCGATCAGGTCGGCCTCGGCGGCTTCGAGCTTCTTGCAGGTGGCAAACAGCGCGATGGTCGGGTCGGTGCCCTGGTGCAACAGGTGCTCGGTGCGATCCGGGATTTGCGGATTCTGCTCGACGATCATCTTGATATGATCCTGGTCGCGCCGCGCTTCGGTCAGCTTGACGACCTTCTCCATGAAATCGACGGTCGCCAGCGGCCCGACCCCGCCAACCACGCCGATCTTGAAGGCCTTGCGCGGGCGCAGAGCCGGCTGCTTCAACGCATAATCCGCATAGCACTGATTGGCGTTCAGGATCGGGATCGAGAGCGACGCCGACAACGCCGCATGCACCAGCGATAGCTCGGTGAAGCCGGGCACGATGATGTCGCAGCCCTGCTCAGCCAAGCCCTCGCAGATGTCGCGCAGCCTGTCGAACAGCGCAGGTGCGTCCTGTCCCGACTTGATGCCACCGTCCGAATAAACAATATCCATCAGTTCGCGCTGGGCGTCGGTGTCCGGATAGACCAGTTCATGGCTCTGCCCAAATGTCTGGCCGAACAGGTCCTTGCTGCGGACATAGTCGGAGGTCAGCACGCCGATGCGCCGGGCCTGCGGGAACGCGGCGACCACCTTCGCCTGCAATGCCGCCATCAGGCTGACCACAGGCGTACTGATGTTGGGTTCAATTTCGTGCAGAAACGTCTGGCTGACGAAACAGGGCAGCAGGATGGCATCGGTGCCGCGCATCTCGAGCCGGCGAATCAGGCTGAACGCGTGCAGCTTGCGGCCGGTCGGATCATACTGGATGTCGCCGCGCAGCCGGTCGCCGGAAAAACTCTGCTGCTCGAAGACGATGGCATAGCGCTCATGATCGGTGGCGGTGACGCGGATGAGTCGCTGCAGCAGGTCAGCCCCGGCCAGCGCCCCGAGGCCGCCGACCACGCCAAAAGCAAAACGATTATCGATCATGCGCGGCTTTCATCCTGTCGCCCAACGGCGCATTGCGCCAATGGAGGGCAAGGCAGCCGCGCGCGAGTGTAGCACGTCGGCGTCAAGCTCAGACAAGCCTCCCCCGCTGCAACATGCCCCTGCCGCGATACGGGCTGAAGCTTGTGACAAGCCTCAGTCCCCTGAGAGCCGGTCGGACTCAATGACGTGGACGCCGGGCCTGCCGTCTACCGCCGCATCGATCAGCGCAGCGGCAATGACGGCGGCTGGACTAATGCGGTAGCGCCGCGGGAGCAGCGGCGCGAGGGCGCCGAGAACGACGGCCGCGATGCGCTCGGCAGCGCGAAACTCGTCGCGCTGGCCGCCAATCAGCCCCGGCCGCACGATGGTCAGCGACGGGAACGCCAGCGCGCGCAGGTCCTGCTCCAGTTGGCCCTTGGTGCGGGGGTAGAGAAAACGCGACGTCGCATCGGCGCCCATGGAGGAATTCAAGGCAAAGCGCGCCGCACCGTGACTGCGGGCAAGCCGGGCGACTGCCAGTGGATAGTCGTGATCGACCAGGTGAAAAGCCTGATCCGATCCCGCCTTGGCGCGCGTCGTGCCCAGCGCGCAGATCGCTGCATCCACCGCCCACCAGTCAGCACCGGCAGGAAGCTGCGCAAAATCGACCAGGGGATTGTTGAGCTTCGCATGGCCGGCGAGCGGACGGCGCGTCGGCGCCACCACGCTATCGACCCGCGGATCAGCCAGCGCTTTGGCAAGCACATGCGAACCAACGAGGCCGGTGGCACCGACCAGCAGGAGTCTTGTCATCGCGAAATCCCGATCTGGCCCGACTGGCGTTCGGCGGAGATAGTCTCAGGCGTCAAATAGGCTGCCGGGCCGCCGCTGCACGAAAACCTGCGGCGGCGGCCCGGCATCTGCCTCAGTTCAGCTTCCGCTTCGGGATCGGCGCCTCGAATTGCGCGATCTCGGCGGTGTGCGCGGCCTTGCCGTTGAAGGTCAGCACGCCGCCTTCGGTGGAGATCGCGACCTCGTCGCCATCCTTCACCTCACCGGCCAGGATCATTTCCGCCAGCGGATCCTGCACATTGCGCTGGATCACCCGCTTCAAGGGGCGGGCGCCATAGGCGGGATCCCAGCCCTTCTCGGCCAGCCAGTCGCGCGCGCTGGCATCGAGCGTCAGCACGATCTTGCGGTCCTCCAGCAGTCTTTGCAGCCGGCCGAACTGGATTTCGACGATCCGGCCCATCTCGCTCTTCTGCAGCCGATGAAACAGGATGATCTCGTCGACGCGGTTGAGGAATTCCGGCCGGAAATGCGCCCGGACGTTACCCATCACCAGATCGCGCACCGCCGACGTATCCTCACCCTCCGGCTGGTTGACCAGATATTCGGAGCCGAGATTCGAGGTCATGATGATCAGCGTGTTACGGAAATCCACGGTGCGGCCCTGACCATCGGTCAGGCGGCCGTCATCGAGCACCTGCAGCAGCACGTTGAAGACATCCGGATGCGCCTTTTCGATCTCGTCGAACAGCACGACCTGATAGGGCCTGCGCCTGACCGCTTCGGTGAGCGCGCCGCCCTCGTCATAGCCCACATAGCCCGGAGGCGCGCCGATCAGGCGGGAGACCGAGTGCTTCTCCATGTATTCGGACATGTCCAAGCGGACCATCGCGGTCTCATCGTCGAACAGATATTCGGCGAGCGCTTTCGTCAGCTCGGTCTTGCCGACGCCGGTGGGGCCCAAAAACATGAACGAGCCCATCGGCCGATTCGGGTCCTGCAGCCCGGCGCGCGAGCGGCGCACGGCAGTGGCCACCGCATGCACGGCCTCGGCCTGGCCGATGACACGCTCGCCGAGGGAGGCTTCCATCCGCAGCAGCTTGTCTTTCTCGCCTTCCAGCATCTTGTCGACCGGCACGCCGGTCCAGCGCGAGACGACCTGCGCGATATGGTTGGCGGTGACCGCCTCCTCCATCATCTCGCCGGCGTTTTCATTGGCTTCGATCTCCTTGAGGCGCTTTTCCAGCTCCGGAATACGGCCATAGGCCAACTCACCGGCGCGCTGATATTCGCCGCGGCGCTGCGCATCGGCGAGTTCGAGCCGCAGGCTGTCGAGTTCGCTCTTCAGCTTCTGTGCGTTGGACAGCTTGTTCTTCTCGGCTGACCAGCGCGAGGTCAGGTCGGCGGACTTGCTTTCGAGGTCGGCCAGCTCCTTCTCCAGCGTTTCCAGCCGGCTCTTCGAGCCCTGATCGGTTTCCTTGCGGAGCGCTTCCTGCTCGATCTTCAGCCGGATGATCTCGCGATCCATCGAATCCAGCTCTTCCGGCTTGGAATCGACCTGCATCTTCAGCCGCGCCGAGGCCTCGTCCATCAGGTCGATAGCCTTGTCCGGCAGGAAACGGTCGGTGATGTACCTGTTCGACAGCGTCGTCGCCGCGACCAATGCGGAATCGGTGATTCGCACGCCGTGATGCTGCTCGTATTTGTCCTTCAACCCGCGCAGGATCGAGATGGTGTCCTCGACCGTGGGCTCGGCAACGAAGATCGGCTGGAAACGTCGCGCCAGAGCGGCGTCCTTCTCCACATGCTTGCGATATTCGTCGAGCGTGGTCGCGCCGATGCAATGCAACTCGCCGCGCGCCAAAGCGGGTTTCAGCAGATTCGACGCATCCATCGCGCCGTCGGCCTTGCCGGCGCCGATCAGGGTGTGCATCTCGTCGATGAACAGGATGATGCCGCCCTCGGCCGACGTCACTTCCTGCAGCACGGCCTTCAGCCGTTCCTCGAACTCGCCGCGATATTTCGCGCCAGCAATGAGGGCGCCGAGGTCGAGCGACAGCAGCTTCTTGTCCTTCAGGCTCTCCGGCACGTCGCCGTTGAGAATCCGCAGCGCCAGGCCCTCGACGATCGCGGTCTTGCCGACGCCGGGCTCGCCGATCAGCACCGGATTGTTCTTGGTCCGGCGTGACAGCACTTGAATCGTCCTGCGGATTTCCTCGTCGCGGCCAATAACAGGGTCCAGCTTGCCATCGCGGGCCGCCTGCGTGAGATCGCGGGCGTATTTCTTCAGCGCGTCATAGGCGTTTTCCGCCGTGGCGCTGTCGGCGGTGCGACCCTTGCGCATGGCATTGATCGCGGCATTGAGGTTTTGCGGGGTGACGCCGCCCTTGGCGAGCAGGCTGCCGGCCTCGCTGTCCTTGTCGAGCGCAAGGGCGAGCAGAAGGCGCTCCACGGTGACAAAGCTGTCGCCGGCTTTTTCGGCCGCCTGTTCGGATGCATCGAGCGCGCGGGCGGTTGCCGGAGCCAGGTAGACCTGGCCGGCCCCTGCCCCGGAAACCTTCGGCATCTTGCCAAGTTCAGCTTCCGTCGCCTTCAGTATGGCGCGGGAATTGCCGCCGGCGCGATCGATCAGGCCGCCGGCCAGACCTTCGCTGTCATCGAGCAGGACTTTCAGGATATGCAGCGGCGAGAATTGCTGATGGCCCTCGCGCACGGCTAAAGACTGCGCCGACTGGATAAAGCCGCGCGCACGTTCAGTGTATTTTTCAATGTTCATTGTTTGATTTCCCTCGGCCTGCCATCCCCGCCCCGAAAGCACGTAAACAGCATCTTCACTGGGTTTCCGCGGGCCGCATTGATATTCCTCAACCGGCCGCGGGCGTCACTGGCGTCAAAACCAGCTTGACGCGAATATGGGCAGCCGAATCCGGAAGCGGAAGAGACCGCGAACAAATTCGTCGCCAAACCCTACCGGTGTGGCGCACGAGACCGAAATCTCTTACATGAAATGATGCCCCAGGAACCTGTCGCCAGCATTGCCAGCATCTACCGCTATCCCGTCAAAGGCTTGACGCCGGAACCATTGCCACAGGTGGCGCTCTCGGCCGGGCAGCCGCTGCCGGCCGACCGCCGCTACGCCATCGAGAACGGCCCAAGCGGGTTCGATCCCGCAGCCCCGCAGTATTTTCCCAAGACCATGTTCCTGATGCTGATGCGCAATGAGCGGCTCGCGGCGCTGCGCACGCATTACGACGACGCCAGTCACACGCTGACGATCCGGGAGAATGGCGCGGAGACCGCGCGCGGCGATCTGGAAACGGCCGAGGGCCGCACCGCCATCGAGCAGTTCTTCGCGGTGAATTTCGCCGAGGAGTTGCGCGGGCCGCCGAAAGTGCTGTTTGCCGAGGGCCACAGTTTTTCCGACGTGGCGAAGAAGGTGGTGTCGATCATCAACCTCGCCAGCGTCGCGGCGCTGGAGCAGGTGATCGGCCAGAGCGTGCATCCGCTGCGGTTTCGCGGCAACCTGCACGTCAGTGGCTGGCCGGCATGGCACGAATTCGATCTGATGGATCAGACGATTTCCATCGGCGAGACGCGATTGAAGGTCGTGAAGCGGATCGTTCGCTGCGCCGCGACCAATGTCGATCCCGACACCGCGGCTCGCGACCTCACCATTCCGCATACGCTGATGCGGACCTATGGCCACGCCGACCTCGGCGTCTATGCCGAGGTCATCACCGGCGGCACGATTGCCGCCGGTGATGCGATTGCGGTGGAGGAGCCGAAGCTTATTTGATTCCGTGTCCCGGGCGCGGTGCGGCATTCTTCATGCCGCGCCGCAGATCCGGGATCCCGCTTAAGTGCAAAAGCTGGGCCCCGGGTCTGCGGCGCACCACCATCGCTGCGCGATGGCATTGCGCCGCGCCCGGGGAACGAGAGCTTCGCTCAGCTCGTCGGCATCACGTAGGCGTAGATGCGGCCGCGGGAGTATACCGACTCCGCGACGCGGTTGCCGTGATTGCCGGAGACGATGATCGGATTGCCGGAGGCATCGATGCCGCTGACGACCCCGACATGGCCGCCGCGACGGCCGCGCGACATCACCGCGATGGCGCCGACCTGCGGGCCGGAGATGCGCTGACCGTAGCTCGAGAACGAGCGCGCCATATCGGAGCCGGTGCCCTGATGGCCGGAGCGCTGCAGCACCATGTTCATGAAGCGCGCGCACCACAGCCGGCCCCGGCCGGTGGGATTGCCGCCGATGTAGCGTCGCGCTTCGGAGACGACATTCGACGAACCAAAACTGCCAGAAGTCATGCTCGCATTGGCATCGGCAAAACCTTCTGCGGCTGACGGCGCGATGCGCGCGCTGTGCCGGCCGTGATGACGATGGCTGTGATGATATTTGTGATGCGTGTGAGCGTGGCGCGATGCGCCGTGGTGGGGTCTTGCAGAAGCAGGAGTCGCAGATGCGACGACAACCGCCGAACACATCGCTAAAGCTGAGAAGCGAAGCGAACGGCGAAACGCAGTGAACTGAACCATACCAAAATTTTTCCTTGTCAAACCCAGATCCCCGCCGACCGCCAAAACAGGCGGACGACATCGGGAGGTGGGGTAAAGGAATTTGATGTGGCGAGAACAAGACGCCGCTCAACGGCCAGCGATCTTGCTCAATGATCTGCGCCGCATTGCGGCCATGAGCATTAACCGCGCTTCATATAGCTTCAATACATACCTCTTGAAGCGCATAAATCACAGGTGAGTAGATACTAACCGCGTACGATCGCGACCGATTCTCACTCAGATACTACAATAATGCAGACGTAGCCTGCGGAAAGGCTGCGCGCATTTTCGGCAATTCTATCGCAAAAAATCAGGGCTAGCGCTCAACAAGCCTGCTTCTGCGCTATCGCTCACTCTATCTGGTGGCTCGGCTCAACAGGAAAACGCCCTGCTCGCCGAACATGTTCCAGAACCACCACGGCGCGTTGAGACGCAGCGGCCGGCCGTAAAGATCGAGCGCCACCGCGCGCTCCATCTTGACGTTGATCTCGTCGCAGAGCTGGACGAAATCCTTGATGGTGCAGAAGTGGATATTCGGCGTGTCGTACCAGGTCGCCGGCAGATTCTCGGTACGCGGCATGTGACCGCCGACCAGCAGCTGCAAGCGCATTTTCCAGAAGCCGAAATTCGGAAACGAGACGATGGCACGGCGGCCGATGCGCAGCAGATTTTCCAGTACCACGCGCGGCTGCCGCGTCGCCTGCAGCGTCTGCGACAGGATCACATAGTCGAAGGCATCGTCGGGATAGTTGATGAGATCGGTATCGGCGTCGCCCTGCACCACCGCGAGGCCCTTGCCGACGCAGCGGTTAACGCCCTCGCGCGACAGTTCGATGCCGCGGCCATCGATGCCGCGGCTTTCCAATAGCTGCAGCAGGTCGCCGTCGCCGCAGCCGACGTCGAGCACCTTCGAGCCGCGCTCGATCATCTGCGCGACGAGGAGATGATCGCCGCGATAGGTCTCGGTGCCGCGCGGCGCCGGGGTCACCAGGGGCAGAAACTGTTGCTCGGCGGACATCGCTACTTCCCCGTCGTGGGCAGGCCGCGCACGGAAGCCGCGGAATCCAGGAACGCACTCGCGATATCGAGAAACTCCGGCACGTCGAGCAGGAACGCGTCGTGGCCCTTGTCGGTCTCGATCTCGGCGAACGACACCCGCACGCCGCCGGCATTGAGTGCATGCACCACCGCGCGGGATTCCGAGGTCGGAAACAGCCAGTCCGAAGTGAACGACATCAGGCAGAACCGCGTCTGTGTATCGCGAAACGCTTCCGCCAGCACGCCGTTGTGGTCGGCGGCGATATCGAAGTAGTCCATCGCGCGCGTCAGATAAAGATAGCTGTTGGCGTCGAAGCGCTCGACGAAGGACGAGCCCTGATAGCGCAGGTAGCTTTCGACCTGGAAGTCGGCGTCGAACGAGAATGTCGGCAGGTCGCGGTCCTGCATCCGCCGCCCGAATTTGCGATGCAAGGCGGCGTCGGAGAGATAGGTGATATGCGCGGCCATCCGCGCAACGCCAAGGCCGCGATGCGGATGGGTGCCCTCTTCAAAGTAGCGCCCGCCGCGCCAGTCCGGATCGGCCATCACAGCCTGACGGCCGAGTTCGTGAAACGCGATGTTCTGCGCCGAATGCCGCGTGCTGCAGGCCACCGCCAGCGCGGAAAACACCCGCTTCGGATAGGCCGCGGTCCATTGCAGCGTCTGCATGCCGCCCATCGAACCGCCGACCACGCTGAACAGCTGGTCGATGCCGAGGCGGTCGATCAGCATTGCCTGCGCGCGCACCATGTCGGGAATCGTGATGACCGGAAAATCCAGCCCCCACAGCTTGCCGGTGGCGGGATTGGTCGAGGCCGGACCGGTCGAGCCCATGCAGCCGCCGAGCACGTTCGAAGAGATGATGAAGTAGCGCTCGGTATCGAGCGCCTTGCCGGGGCCGACCAGGGTCTGCCACCAGCCCGGCTTGCCGGTGACCGGGTGCGGATTGGCGACATGCTGGTCCCCGGTCAGCGCATGGCAGACCAGAATGGCGTTGGATTTGTCGGCGTTGAGCGTGCCATAGGTCTGGTAGGCGATCTGGAACGGCGCGAGGTCGATGCCGCAATCGAGCTGCAACGGCTGATCGACGCCGAACAGCGCGACCTGCGAGGTCGGGTGGTCCGCTTCGTGCCCGCGTTCGTCGGCTTTCACCGGGCTCTTTACCGACTGGATACTGACCATCTTGATACCGGCCTCCTCAGGAGGTTCTCAGACCGACACTGGATTCAGGCCATAAAAAAACCCGGCCTGAACAAATAGTTCGACCGGGATCAAAACTGTCCCCGGCCTGTTTAGCGAGTTGTTTAACGTGGCTGCAAGCCGGCCGGCTCAAATGACCACGGAAGAGCTGAAATAATAGTCACAGGCAGGCCTGTCGTCAAGGCGAGCATCGGATCAAGCCCGTCCGCACCGCCGCCGGCCGCCGAAACGCGCAATGTTTTCTTTGCTTTCGGACCCCGTTCTACCTAAGCAATGCTCGGGCTCAACCGCCCTTCTGATCAGCCGTTTACGGGTTACCGCGCATGTCCATAGTGCCCCCCGCTCCGCCCTCGCTGCAGGAGCTGCGTAAAGAGATCGACAGCATCGACGAGCAGGTCCACGGCCTGCTGATGCAGCGTGGCGATATCATCGACCGGCTGATCTCGGTGAAACAGACCCAGGAGGTCGGCTCGGCATTCCGCCCCGCGCGCGAGGCCGAGATGATGCGCCGCCTGGTGCAGCGGCATCGCGGCATCCTGCCGATCGATACTGTTGAGAGTATCTGGCGCGTCATCATCGCGACTTTCACTTACGTGCAGGCGCCCTTCTCCGTGCATGCGGACCTGTCGCTCGGCGAATCCGCGATGCGGGATTCGGCGCGGTTTCATTTCGGCTTCACGGTGCCTTACGTCGCGCATTTCAGCGCTGCCGCGGCGGTCGAGGCCGTGGCAAAATCAAAGGGTGACCTCGCGCTCGTCTCTGCAACAAGCAGCCGCACGCCATGGTGGATCGAACTGGAATCGCAGGGCGCACCCAAGATCATCGCGCGGCTGCCGTTCATCGAGCGCGCCGATCATCCCGCCGCTTTGCCGGTGTTCGTGGTGTCGCGCGTTGCCGACAGCGCGATGGTGACGGAAGTGGAGATGTGGAGCGTGCGGGTGTCCGGCTGGAACGCCGAGATCGCGCGCGCGCTGTCGCCGCTCGCCGAGATCGTCGCCGTGCCGGATACTGCCTTCGACGGCGCCGCCCTGCTGATCTCGATCACCGGCACGACCAGCCTCGACAAGATCAGATCGGCGCTGATCGAGGCCGGCGCCTCGGTGCGTTCCTCGGCCCTCGTCGGCAGCCACGCAACCCGCTATACGGTGACCGCCAACGGCGCGCCGCGTTCCTGAAGATACGCTCGATAATCTGGAGTTAGAGATGTCCCGTCCCGTGCCGAAACCCGGCATCCTCGATATTGCGCCCTACACCCCCGGCAAGAGCCCGGTGGCCGAGCCCGGCCGCAAGATGTTCAAGCTGTCGGCCAACGAGACGCCGTTCGGCCCGTCGCCGCGCGCCAGGGAAGCCTACGTCACCGCGGCGGCGCATCTCGAGGATTATCCGGAAGGCACCTCGAAGGTGCTGCGCGAGGCGATCGGCCGCGCCTTCGGGCTCGATCCCGCCCGCATCATCTGCGGCGCCGGCTCCGACGAAATCCTCAACCTGCTGGCGCACGTCTATCTCGGCCCTGGCGACGAGGCGATTTCGACCACCCACGGCTTCCTGGTCTACCCGATCGCCACCATGGCGAACGGCGCCACCAATGTGGTCGCGGCGGAAACCGACTTCACCTGCAACGTCGATGCGATCCTGCAGGCGGTGTCGCCGCGGACCAAGCTGGTGTGGCTGGCGAACCCGAACAATCCGACCGGCACCTACCTGCCGTTCGATGAGATCAAGCGGCTGCGCGCAGGCCTGCCGGCGCATGTACTGCTGGTGCTCGACGCCGCCTATTCCGACTACGTTTCGCGCAACGATTACGAGATCGGCCTCGAGATGGTGGCGACCACCGAAAATACGGTGATGACGCACACGTTTTCGAAGATCCACGGCCTCGCCGCATTGCGCGTCGGCTGGATGTTCGGCCCGGCGCACATCGTCGATGCCGTCAATCGTATTCGCGGTCCCTTCAACGTCTCGGCGCCGGCGATGCACGCCGCGGTGGCCGCGATCGAGGACCACGAGCATGTCCAGATGTCGCGCACCTTCACGGAGAAATGGCGCAACTGGCTGACCGAGGAGATCACCAAGCTTGGCATCAAGGTGACGCCGAGCGTGGCGAATTTCATCCTGATGCATTTCCCGACCACCAAGGGCAAGACCGCGGCGGACGCCGACGCGTTCCTGACCAGCCGCGGTCTGGTGCTGCGGGCCGTGACCAATTACGGCCTGCCGAATTCGCTGCGCATGACCATCGGCACCGAGGAGGCCAACCGCCTCGTGGTCGAGACCCTGCGCGAATTCGTGAGCCAGAAGTGACTTCTGCACCGCCATTCAAGCGCATCGCGCTGATCGGGCTTGGCCTGATCGGCTCGTCGCTGGCGCGTGGCATCCAGCAACTCGGCCTCGCCGGAGAACTGGTGGCGACCGACAATTCGCCGGAGGTGCGCGCCCGCGCGGTCGAGATCAAGCTTGCGGACAGAATCGCGGATGACAATGCCAGTGCGGTGAAGGATGCCGATCTGGTGATCGCCTGCGTGCCGGTCGGTGTGTCAGGCGAAGTCGCCAAAAGCATCGCCGCGCATCTGATGCCTGGTGCGATCGTCTCCGACGTCGGCTCGGTCAAGGCCTCGGTGCTGCGCGCGATGGCGGAGCATCTGCCGGACAACATCCACTTCATCCCCGCGCATCCGGTCGCCGGCACGGAAAATTCCGGGCCGGATTCCGGCTTCGCCGAACTGTTCATGAACCGCTGGTGCATCCTGACGCCGCCGGACGGCGCGGATACAGCCGCGGTCGAAAAGCTGGCGCGGTTCTGGGGCGCGCTCGGCGCCAATGTCGAGATCATGCAGGCCGAGCACCACGACCTGGTGCTCGCGGTCACCAGCCATCTGCCGCATCTGATCGCTTATACAATCGTAGGCACAGCCGACGAGTTCGAGGACGTGACTCGCTCGGAGGTGCTGAAGTTCTCCGCCGGCGGTTTTCGCGATTTCACCCGCATCGCGGCTTCGGACCCGACCATGTGGCGCGACGTGTTTCTCGCCAACAAGGACGCCGTGCTGGAAATGCTCGGCGCGTTCCAGGAAGACCTCTCGAAGCTCACCCGCGCGATCCGCCGCGGCGACGGCGAAGCATTGTTCGACCACTTCACCCGCACCCGCGCCATCCGCCGCGGCATCGTCTCAATCGGTCAGGACGAAGCAGCCCCGGATTTCGGCCGCAAGCATGCCGCGCTGACGAAGAAGGCGGAGACCTAACCGCCGTCATTGCGAGGAGCGAAGCGACGCGGCAATCCAGAAACCACAAGCGAAGACTGGATTGCTTCGTCGCAAGTGCTCCTCGCAATGACGAGAGAGTCCGGTTTGGCTCAGCCTCAGAACAGCGGCGGGATCTGCGCGACTTTCAACGATCCCAGCATTACCGCGCCATCGACAAACTTCAGCGGGAACGAGCGCGCCTTCCTGCCTTCCAGCGTGGCTTCGGTGCCGAGCGAATTGATGCCGGCAGCGACGCCGACATTGGCGTTTTGCCGCGCCAGCTTGCCGAGGCCGGGAATGGCGCGGTCGAGCGCACCGAGCAGATTGTTGACGTCCTGGCTCTTCACGCCGGGTGCAAACCGGTCCAGCGCGCCCTGCGGCACGCCCATCTCCAGCAGCTTGTCGATGCCCAGCGCCGGAATCACCTTCTCCAGCCCGGCCACGGTCATCTGCAATTCGCCGTCGAGATTGCCCGAAGCGGTGAGGCCAAGCGAGCCCGTCGCCAGTGAAATCACGTCGCCCTGCTGGACCCGCGACTGCACGATCTCGACCCGGCCGCCAGCGGCCTGGATTTCGCGAAACCGTTCCGGCCAGGGCTTCGGCGAAAAATCCTTGAGACCGCTGAGCAGCGTGCGGATATCGGCGTCGAAGGGCACTTCGAGCAGCGGATGCAGACCCTGCATGCTGCCGCCGGTGAGCTGCAGCACGGATTCGATGACGGGCTTCTCGGGCGTCGAGCTTTCGGCGATGCGGCCGTGCAGTTCGACGTGCTTGGCGCGCACGGTGGGCGCCTGCACCGAGCCGACGATGCGATCCAGCGAGGCGTCGTCGAACACGATGTCGGCGCTGTCAGGCGTGCCCGGCAGGCCGACGATGCTGCTGCGCGCCGTGCTCCAGTTCACCACCATCGCGGGCTGGCCGCGATCCGACAGGATCGCCGGCGCCTTGAATTCGGCGATCAGCAATCTGGGATTATAGACCTGCGCCACCACCAGGATTTCGCCGAGCTTGGCGGTGATCGGCGCCTGCGTCGCCGCCTGGCCTGCGGTCTGCGACAGCAGCGCCACGCTGACGCCGCTGCAGCGGACCTCGAGCCGGAACGGGAAGCCCGCCACCGAACGATTGGCGCAATCGTAAACCCGCCCGGCCGCCGCCTCGCGGGCGCGCCAGACATCGACGGTCTCGTCCACCTTGGACGCAGCAAAGAACCAGAACGCGCTCCACGCCGCCGCCAGGACGACAACGAGGACGGGCATGATGAAAACGGGCCAGAGCCGGCGCCGGCGGGTCGACAGGACAAAATCGGACATGGCGGGACGTAGACCCCATGATTTTGTCAAATCAGCGATGGCACGGGCTTTATGACCCGGCGCGGGTCCGCCCGTCGGTAAACCACGTCGCGCGCGTGGCCGGTTTCTGCTAGGTCGGGCATCATGCCCGCGCAAATCACCTCCGAATCCGAGACCGAAGGCGACCTTTGGGTGTTCGGCTATGGCTCGCTGATGTGGCAGCCCGGCTTCGACTTCGTCGAACAGGCACCGGCGCGGCTGATCGGCGAGCACCGGGCGCTCTGCGTGTACTCTTTTGACCACCGCGGCACCCCGGCAAAGCCCGGCCTGGTGCTCGGCCTCGACCGCGGCGGCGCCTGCCGCGGCATCGCCTTCCGGGTCGCCGCGAAGCTGCGCCACGACACCATCGCCTATCTGCGCAGCCGCGAGCAGACCACCCATGTCTATCGCGAGGTGATGCGCTCGGTCTGGCTCAACGACGAAGCCCGCGCCCGCGTCAGCGCGCTGGCTTATGTGGTCGACCGCGGCCACGTGCAATATGCGGGACGGCTCAGCCTGACCGAGCAGTTGCATTTCGTGCGGCAAGGCCACGGCCGCTCCGGCGCCAACCGCGATTACGTGCTCTCCACCGTGAAGGCGATCGAGGCCGAAGGTTTTCGCGATGCGCAGCTGCACCAGCTCGCGGCGATGCTGCATGGCGACGCGTCCCCCGCCTAACTCTCCTTCACCGCGGCGTTCGGGACGCGACCGAACAGCTCCGCCTGCTCTTCGCGGGCGGCGGCGACGATGCGGTTGGTGGCGGCTTCGATCGAGGTGCTGATGGCGGTGATGAATTCCTTGCGGGAAAGGCCTGGCGGCAGCGGATCGAGGAATTCCACCACCAGCGTGCCGGGATAACGCAAGAACGTGCGGCGCGGCCAGAACAGGCCGGAGTTCAGCGCCACGGGAACACAGGGCACGCCGCTGTTGACGTAGATCTGGCCGACGCCGGTCTTGTAGTCCGGCGGCGCATCGACCGGCGTGCGGGTGCCTTCGGGAAAGATGATCAACTGCCGGCCGCTGCGCACTTCCTTCGGCGCACGCCGCGCCATCTCTATCAGCGAGCGCATGCCGCCAGCGCGATCGACGCCGATCATCTTCGACTTCATCAGGTACCAGCCGAAGAACGGAATCCACGCCAGCTCGCGCTTGTAGATGAACAGCGGCGCATCGAAGAACTGCATCAGCGCGAAGGTCTCCCACATCGATTGATGTTTTGAGGCGACGATCAGAGGTCCGGCGGGAATCTTCTCGAGGCCGCGATAGTCCGTCCTGGTGTTGCAGACCACGCGCATCAGCCAGACGCTGCTGCGCGCCCAGGCCTTGGCGACTTCCATGAAGGCACGCGGCGGCAGCACGAAGGTCGGGATCGCGACCAGGATCCAGAACACCAGCAACATGTAGAACAGCACGTTGTAGATCAGCGAACGCACGAAAATCGAAACCATGACAATCCGATCAGTTGGCGGAGGCCGTCGCCGGCTTGCGCGGCGGCGCCTCGGTTTGCTGGTCGCTGGCGTCCGGCCTCAGGTCGAGGCCTAAATCCGCCAGCCGCACCCGCACTTCGGCCGCGAGGTATTTGGCATATTCCGATAGCAGCAGCCGCAGCGTCGGGCCACTGGTCCACCACGGCTCGTCGCGCCATTTGTCGCCGATCACCGAGAACGGAATCAACTCGATCTCCGGCATCTCGTGCGAGAGTTCGACGATGGCGCGCGGCATGTGATAATTCGAGGTCACCACGATCAGCGAGCGAAAGCCGCGCTCATGGGCCCAGCGCCTGGTCTCCACCGCGTTGCTGCGGGTGTTGACCGCCGAGCGATCGAGATCGACGCAGCAGGCCAGCAGCCGCTGGCTGTCGGGCAGCGTCCGCGAGATGTCATTGAGGCCGTTGGTGGGATGCACGCCGGAAATCAGCAGCCGCTTGCCATAGCCGTTGGCGAGCAGTTCCATCGCATCGGAAACCCGCGACGAGCCGCCGGTGAGTACGACGATGCCGTCGGCTTTGCTGGACGGTTTCAACTCGCCGCTGCGCAATTGCGACAGGAAGCCGACGAAGCCGATCGCGCCAAACAGAAATCCGAGCGCGAAGGCCACCACGATCGCCGCGCGCACCATGCCACGGTGCCGCCGCGGCCTTGCGGCTGCCGGCATACCGGTCGGGTTCTGGTCGGTCGGCGAAGTCATCGAGGCCGCGCGTGATCCTTTGGTGCCAAATCTGGTTGGCCAGTTTGGTGGCGTGAAGTCTGGCGAAGCCAAGTCTAGATATTTTCAGCCTTGTTGGCGATGCCAGCCCCGCCGGGGTTCAAACGTGTGAGCATTGCGGCACAGGCGTTGCGCATCAGTCGATGTCGTTCAGCGTCGAAAACAGTGTGCGCCGCGAAGCCCAGGCGGTGATCGCGGCGATCAGCACGGCCTGCACCGCCAACACCAGATAGCCCGATGGCCGCAGCGAGAACGTCCCCAGCAGCGCCGCGAACTGGTCGCCCACCGGGGTGCCGGAAAACCAGCTGGCGACCGATTCCGAGAAGCCGAAGGCCAGCATCGCCGCACCGCCGCCGATGATGCCGCCCTGCAGGCCCAGGCGCAGAAAATGCCGGAAGAAGCGGTTGGCAATGTAGCGGTCGCCGGCGCCGACGAAATGCAGCACCTCGACGATCGGCCGGTTCGCCGCCATCGCGCCGCGGGTCGCGAAGGAGACCGAGATGATGGTGGCAATGATGACGAGCGCCAGGATACCGAGGCCCGCGAACACGGTGGCCCCGGTCATCGAGCGCATTCGCTCGATCCAGGCGCGGTGATCGTCGACGCTGGCATTCGGCACGGTCTGTGTCACCCGGCTGCGCAGGCCGGCGATATCGAGCGGCGTGCCGGGCACCACGCGGGCGATGATGACGCGCGGCACCGGAAGCTCGTCGAGCGACAGGCCGCTGCCGAGCCACGGCTCCAGCAGCCCCGCGGATTCCGCCTTGGTGTAAGGCCGCACCTCGACGATCCCCGGCTGGGCGCGGATCGCTTCCGCCACCACCAGCGTGTCGCGCTCGAGATCGCGGCCGCCGACCGGCTTGACCTGGATGGTGATCTCGCTGGCGACTTCCGATTGCCATTCCGACGCCGAGGCAGATATCAGCAGCACCGCGCCGGTGGTGATCGAGGCCAGGAACGTCATGATCGCAACAACGGCGACCAGCGCGCGGCCGGCAATAGAGCCACGCGGCACGATCGGCGAGGAATTGCGCGCTTTCACCGGGACCTGCGGGCGATCATGCCCGAGGTCCATCAGCGCGCCATGCTCCTCTCCTATTCTACTCATAGATATGCAGCCGTCCCTGGTGCAGCACCATGCGCCGCGCGTCGTATTGGTCCATCAGCGTGATGTCATGGGTCGCGATGATCACCGCGGTGCCGGACTTGTTGAGCTCGATGAACAGCCGCAACAGCCGCCGGCCCAGCGTCGGATCGACGTTGCCGGTCGGCTCGTCGGCCAATAGCAACAGCGGCCGCGCGATCACCGCACGGGCGATGGCGGCGCGTTGTTTTTCGCCGCCCGACAGGATCGGCGGCAGCGCATCCATGCGCTCGCCGAGCCCGACCCATTTCAGGAGATCGATGACCTCGCGGCGATAGCTGGATTCATCGCGGCCCATCACCCGGAACGGCAGCGCGACATTCTCATAGGTGGTCATGTGGTCGAGCAGGCGGAAATCCTGCAGCACGATGCCGATCTGCTTGCGCAGGTTGGCGATCTCGTCCTTGCCGAGCAGCGAGATGTCGTTGCCGAACAGGTTGACCAGTCCGCGGGTCGGCCGCAGCGACAGGAACAAAAGGCGCAGCAGCGAGGTCTTGCCCGCGCCGGACGGACCGGTGAGGAACTGGAACGAATGCGCCGGGATCTGGAAACTAAGGTCGCGCAGAATCTCCGGGCCAAGCCCGTAGCGCAGGCCGACATTTTCGAACCGGACCACATTCAGCTCCGTTCGATGAGGCACGAAACGGTCCCGCGACCGACGATGGAAAGACCCACGATTGCTTGTGCGGCCGTTATGGTTTCCGATTCGTTAACGGTCGTCTTGTAGCCTGCCGGCCATGTCATCGGCGACTCGCTCCATGCATATTGTTTGCCCCCATTGTACGACATCCTATGCCGTCAATCCGGCCACCTTTGGCGACGCGGGCCGCACGGTCCGCTGCTCGCGCTGCAAGGAGGTCTGGCTGGCGCGGCCGGAGGATCTCGCCCGCACCGAAGTCCTTGTTCCCGCCATCGCCGCGAACGAGCCCGATCCCAATGAGGACATGAGCGCCTGGGGGATCACGGACGACGAGCCCGAGATCACCGCGGAGAGCGACGTCCCGGTAGTCGACAGCCCCTCGATTTCGAGCGACTGGCCGACCGACGCCAATCACCGGACCGAGGACGCCGACTGGACCTCGATGGCGCGGGACGACCAGCCCATCGGATCCCGGTTCGCACGGCCCTCGCGGCTATCCGCGCTGCGGCGTTTCGTCCCGAACATTTCGCTGCGCATCCCCTATATGCCGCGCCTCAGCCTTCCTGTCGCCTGCGCCGGCATGGCCGCCCTGGTGCTGGCGCTGATGATCTGGCGCGTCGATGTGGTCCGCTTGCTGCCGCAGACGGCCTCATTTTACCAGATGGTCGGCCTGCACGTGAATTTGCGGGGATTGGTCTTCAAGGACGTCAAGGTCACCACCGAGACGGTTGACGGCAAGCCGGTACTGGTGATCGAAGGCAACATCGTTGGCGAAAGCCGCAGCATCCCGGTCGCCCTGCCGCGGCTGCGTTTTGTCGTCCGCGACGCCCAGGGCACCGAGATCTACGCCTGGAATGCGGTACTGGAACAGCAAGGGCTCAACCCCGGCGACAAGGCCTGGTTCCGCTCGCGGCTGGCGTCGCCGCCGGTGGAAGGCCGCAGCCTCGATGTCCGGTTCTTCAACAGGCACGACATTGCCGGCAACGGCGCCTAGTCCGAAGGAGTTGCCATGCCGCGGATCCTGATTGCCGATGACGAGGAATCGATGCGGTTGCTGGTGGCCCGCGCCATCGCCATGGACGGCCACGAGATCGTCACCGCGCAGGACGGCGCCGAGGCGCTGGAGATCCTGAACAGCGACCAGACCGCGTTCGACCTGCTGCTCACCGATATCAAGATGCCTGTGATGGACGGCATCGCGCTGGCGCTGGCCGCCGCGCGCGATTTTCCCGATCTCACGATTCTGCTGATGACCGGCTTCGCCGACCAGCGCGAACGCGCGTCGGGCCTCAATGCGATTGTGCACGACGTGGTGACGAAGCCGTTCTCGGTGGCGGACATCCGCACCGCCGTGGCGGACGCGCTGGCATCGCGGACAAGGGATTAGCTCTGTTGTCGTCCCGGACAAGTGAGCCAACGGGTCCGGCCTCTGGCCGGCCCGATGACAGGCTCCGCGAACGCTGATCCCAAGGGATTCAGACCGAGTGCATGACCCATGCACTCGGTCTGAATCCCGGAGGACCCATACCTTCCGAGTTCGTGGCCTAAACACGGCGGCTGCTACAGCGCATAGTCGATGGGACGGAGGCACCATCGCGCGCCGTGCCTGCGATGGTGGGCACGCAGCCGGCCACGCTTCGCGCGACCCGCGGCTTTGCCTACCCTACGAAGCTCGTCATTCCGGGGCGCGAGCAGCGCCAGCTGCGAGCGAGCCCGGAATCCATATGCTCGATGGTGGTTATGGATTCCGGGCCCGCGCCTTCGTCGGCTATCGCCGACCAAGGCGCGTCCCGGAATGACGAAGGAGAGAGTGTCGTTACGTGAATCCCGGATTGCGCCAACGATCGCGCATGCGCGCGACCGTCGACTTCATCCAGGCTACGGACCTCAATAATCCTTCAGCAGCCGTTCGATGTAGTCGAGTTCGAGCTGCGGACGGGTGGTGTCGCCGAGGCGGCGGCGGAGTTCTTCCAAAATCCTTCGGACGCGCTGGACGTCGATCTCGCCGGGGATTTTCACCGTGAGGTCGTCGCCGAGTTCGCGACCGTGCAGCGGCCGTCCCAACGGATCGCTCTCCCTGCCACCGCTCTGTTGACGGCCGGGCGTGTTGCCAGGACCATCGCCCTGACCTTCGCCGTCACCCTGCTGCATCGCCTGCGCGAGGTTCTGCGCCCCCTTGCGCAGCGCATCGAGCGCCTTGCCCTGGGAATCCACCGCGCCATCGGCATTGCCTTCGCCGAGCCGGCCGCCGGCATCGCCCATCGCCGAATCGGCGTCGTCGAGGCCATCATCGCCGTCGCCGTCACCCTGATCGCCTTGCTGACCCTGCTGGCCTTGCTCGCCGCCCTGGCCTTTTTGGCCCTTCTGGCCTTTTTGACCCTGGCCCATGCCCTGCTTGGCGAGCTGGTCCTGCAACTTCTTCAGGCGATCGCGCAGGCCCTGCTGATCCTGCTGCAGATCGCTCATGCTCTGATCGTCCGGCTTGCCGCGCGAGCGGTCGCGGCGGGATTCCTGGCCCTGCTTGAAGGTCTTGTCGCGGAGCTGCTGCTGCTTGCGGATCATGTCGCCGAGTTCGTTCAGCGCCTGCTCCATCTCGCCGTCGCCTTGCTGGCCGGGCTGCGCCATCTGCAGGTTTTCCAGCATCTGCTGCATCTGTTCGAGCAGTTGCTTGGCCGCGTCCTTGTCGCCGGAGCGCGACAGCCGCTCCATGCGCTCGATCATGTTGTTGAGGTCCTGCTGCCGCATCACCTTGGTGTTCTTGTCGAGCGGACGGGCCAGCTGCTGCGGGTTGTCGCGCATCTTCTCGGCGAACTGCTTCAGGAAATTGTCCAGCGCGGCGCGCAGATTCTCGGTGAGCTTCTTGATTTCCTCGTCGCTGGCGCCACGTTCCAGCGCCTGCTTCAGCGCGTCCTGCGCCGCCTTCAGCGCCTTGTCGACGTCAGTGATGTCGCCGTCCTCGATGGTGACGGCGAGCGACCACAGGCTGGCGACCACCTCGCGCAGCGCGGCGTCGGTGCGGGCGCGGTCGAGCTGGGTCGCGACGCTGCGCAGGCCGAGATACTGACCGGCTTCCGGGGTGAACGCTTCCGGCGCGATCATCAGCGCTTCCAGCGCCAGCGCCACCTGGCCGTTCTGGTTGGCATCGAGCGCCAGGATGCGGCGCTGCTCGATCAGCGCGCGCGGCAGCGGCTTTGTGAACAGCCGCTCCGGCAGCCGGGTGTTGAACGGTTCGCTCTTGCCCTCGTTGCCGGCCTCGTCCTTCGCGGTCAGTGTCAGCGTGACATCGGCGCCGGCATAGGGATCTTCGCTGAGATCCTTGACGGTCTGGCCGACGCCGTTGCGGGTGCGCGCATTGGGCAGCACCAGCGCGAATTCCGGCGGGTCGAACAGCGGCCGCGGCTTGGCGCCTTTGGTATCAGAGTTGCGCGCAGCAAATTGCGCGTGGGCTTCGGTGACGCCGTAATCGTCCTCGAGCTTGTAGGACATCTGCAGCGAGCCGCGGGCCTGCCGCTCCGGATCCTTCGCCAGCGCAATGGTCGGCGCGCGATCCGCCGTCGCGGTGAACTTCCACAGCGGCTGGCCGGAGGGCGCGCGGACATGCGCGGTGCCGTCGGCTGTGACGGTGAAATGCCTTTCGTTGGTGCCCTTCGGCGCTTCCGCCGCGGGCGCTGCTTCGGTAACGCCGCCGGACAAAACGACATCGAGCGCGCCGCCGCTGGAGCGCACGATCAGCGTGCTGCCGGCCGGCACCGGCAATACGGCGGCATCGGTGGTGGTGGCATCCTTGTTGGCGGCGGAGAGGATGATCGGCGGTCTGCCGGTATAGAGCGGCGGCGTGATCCAGGCATCGACGCGGACATTGGCGGGCGCGAGCACGCCGTTCCAGTCGAACGCCGCAGCGATCCGCGCGCCGCGCTCGCCGCCGGCGGCGATCCAGGTCGCGACCAGCAGCACCAGCACCAGCGCGCGCAGCGCCCAGGGATCGTGGATTGCCAGGCGCGGCGACGGCAGGCCGGCGCGAATCTTCTTGAGCGATGAGAGTGTGCGCTCACGCTGCACCAGCCACAGTGCGCGGGCGACGGGATCCTGTGTTGCCAGCGTATCGGTCAGCGCCGTCGCCGGACGATGGCGGATACCGGTGCCGCGGTCGAGCCGCGCAAGACCATCTTCCCGCGACGGCCAGCGGAATCTGATTAAAGGAAAGAGCGTCGCCAGCGCGGCGATGGCGAACAATGCGAGGCCGATGGCGCGGGCGATGAAGGGCAGCGCCAGCCAGAGCCCCACCCAGGACGCCACCAGAAACAGACCGAGCACGCTGAGGAAGCGACCGAGATGAGGCCAGGACCGCTCCCATGCGATCGCGAGCCGGGCACGCTGCAGCGCCTGCGTCAGCTGAAGCTCCGCCGCCGGCTCGGGGCCGCGCGCGGGCGAGGTTGGGTCGGGCGTTGAACCGGTCAACAAACTCTCCAGGTTGCCGAACAGCACCCTAGCACAGCGGCGGCATTGAGGCACGGCTGGGGTGATGAACTCACAACGGCTGCAACTCACATGCAAAGCATAGGCCCATCGATGGGGCGGAGAGTCACGAAAGCGTGACTCAGGCGTTCACAGCCACGGCGCCGGCTTGTCCATCGCGATCAGGTCCTCGACCTCGATGCGCGGGCGCACCACCGCATACCGATCGCCGTTGACCAGCACTTCCGGCACCAGTGCGCGGGTGTTGTAGGTACCCGCCTGCACCGCGCCATAGGCGCCTGCGGTCATGACCGCGATCAGGTCGCCCGGCTTCGGCAGCGGCAACGTGCGGTCGAGCGCGAGGTAATCGCCGGTTTCGCAGACCGGGCCGACCACGTCGGCGACGATCATCGGCGCGCCCGATACCGGCGCCTGCACCGGCAGGATCTCGTGATAGGCCTCGTACAGCGTCGGCCGGATCAGGTCGTTCATGGCGGCGTCGATGATGACGAAAGTCTTGCCATCGCCGTGCTTCACATAGATCACGCGGCTGACCAGGATGCCGGCATTGCCGACGATCATCCGGCCGGGCTCGAACATCAGCGTGCAGCCGAGATTGTGCGTCACGCGCTTGACCATCGCGGCATAGGCCGCAGGTTCCGGCGGCACCGCGCGGTCCTCGTAATAGGGGATGCCGAGCCCACCGCCGAAATCGACATGTGAGATGGTGTGGCCGTCGGTGCGCAGCACGGTGACGAAATCGGCGAGCAGCCGGAACGCCGCTTCCATCGGCCCGAGATCGATGATCTGGCTGCCGATATGCATGTCGACGCCGGTCACCTGAATGCCCGGCAGCTTGGCGGCGCGGGCATAGACCGCCCGGGCGCCGCTCAAGGGAATGCCGAACTTGTTCTCCGACTTGCCGGTGGTGATCTTGGCATGACCGCCGGAGTCCACATCCGGATTCACGCGGATCGAGATGCGCGCAGTGCGGCCCGTCTCGCTGGCGATCGCCGACAGTAATTCGAGCTCGGGCTCCGACTCGATATTGAGGCACAGGATATCCTCATCGAGTGCCATGCGCAGTTCGTCCGCGGTCTTGCCGACGCCGGAAAACACGATCTTGTTGGGCGGAATGCCGGCGGCCAGTGCGCGCTTCAACTCACCGCCCGACACCACGTCGGCACCGGCACCGAGTTTTGCCAGCGTGCGCAGCACGGACTGGTTGGAATTCGCCTTCATGGCGTAGCAGACCAGCGACTTCGCATCGGCAAAGGCCTCGCTGAAGACGCGGTAATGGCGCTCCAGCGTCGCGGTCGAATAGCAATAGAACGGCGTGCCGACGGCCTCGGCCATGTCGGCAATATTCACACCCTCGGCGTGGAGCACGCCGTTGCGGTATTCGAAATGGCGCATGGGCGGCTCAGTCCAGCAGCGGATCGAGAAGGAACGGTTTCTTGCGACCCTTGGTCGCGGTCGGCGGCCCGTCATCGACGCCGGACGACGGCGCGAAGATCGAAGCGCCTTTGCTGGCCGCCGATTGCGAATCGGGATCCACTGCCGGCGCCGTGGTGCTGGCCAATGGCTGCGCCGACGGTTGCGGCGGCAGGTCGAGACCGCCCTTGCGGCCGCAGCCGGCGAGCGCCAGCGCGGCGGCAGTCAAAACAACAAAAGCCCATCGCGAAGACGCAGGGCGGGTCGAACGATTCACGGCGAAATCCCCAAATGCGCCGGCACCATACAAAGATTGCCGCGCTGTGGCGAGACCCCGGGTCGGATTGAATTTTGCCCGCCCGGGCGCGCTCAGCCCAATTTCCGCTCTTTTTCCAGTCGCTTGAGCCAGGCCTTGGCCTGCGCCCGGACGTTCTTCGGCGCGGTGCCGCCATAGCTGACGCGGCTTTTCACCGAGGATTCCACCGACAACACGGCCATCACGGCGGCGGTGATCTTCGGCTCGACCGCCTGCATCTCCTTCAGCGGCAGCTCGTGCAGCGCCACGCCCTTTTTGGTGGCGAGGCCGACGATCCGGCCGGTGACGTGATGGGCATCGCGGAACGGCATTTTCAGCGTCCGCACCAGCCAGTCGGCGAGATCGGTGGCGGTGGCATAGCCCTCGCCGGCCGCAGCGTGCATCCGCGCCTCGTCCGGCACGAGATCGCGGACCATGCCGCTCATGGCGCGAACCGCCAGCGACAGCGCGGAAAACGCTTCCATCGCGCCCTGCTTGTCCTCCTGCATGTCCTTTTGATAGGCGAGCGGCAGGCCTTTCATCACGATCAGCAGCCCGGTGAGCGCGCCGATGACGCGGCCGGTCTTGGCGCGCACCAGTTCGGCGGCGTCGGGGTTGCGCTTCTGCGGCATGATCGAGGAGCCGGTGGTGAATTTGTCGCTCAATCGCACCAGTCCGACCAGCGGCGAGGTCCAGATCACGATCTCCTCGGCGAAGCGCGACAGATGCACCGCCGCGATCGACGCCGCCGACAATGTCTCCAGCACGAAGTCGCGATCCGACACCGCATCCAGCGAGTTGGCCATCGGCCGGTCGAAGCCGAGCGCCTTGGCGGTGGCGTGGCGATCGATCGGGAACGAGGTGCCGGCCAGCGCCGCGGCACCGAGCGGGCTTTCATTGAGCCGCTTGCGGGCATCGGCAAAACGGCCGCGGTCGCGCGCCGCCATTTCCACATAGGCCATGAGATGATGGCCGAAAGTGACAGGCTGCGCGGTCTGCAGATGAGTGAAGCCGGGCATCACCGTGTCGGCATGCTCCAAAGCGCGATCAACCAGCGCGTGCTGCAGGGATGCGAAGGCGGCGTCGATGTCGTCGATGGTATCGCGGACAAACAAACGGAAATCGGTCGCGACCTGGTCGTTGCGCGAGCGCGCGGTATGCAGCCGGCCCGAAGCAGGACCGATCAACTCGCCGAGCCGGCTCTCGACATTCATGTGAATGTCCTCGAGCGCGCGCTTGAATGTGAACGAACCCTTGGTGATTTCTGACAGGATCGTGTCTAGACCGCCCGCGATATTTTTCGCATCCTTCGCCGTGATGATGCCTTGCGTGGCGAGCATGGCGGCATGGGCCTTGGACGCGGCGATGTCCTGGGCATAGAGGTGGCGATCGACGTCGATGGAGACATTTATTTCCTCCATGATCGCGTCGGGGCTCTCGCCGAACAGCCCGCCCCACATCTTGTTACTGCTCATGACTTGCTGCTCATCTTCAAATGCTCTAACGGGCCGTCGGGTCCATATGCGGACTCTCCGCATAAACTCTGCATAGCCGTATCTGATACAGGATGACAAACGATATGCCCGACCTGCCCGCTCCCCGACCCATGCGCCGCAAGCTCATCGTGCTGGGCTCGGTGCTGGTCGGCGCCGTGATTGGCTTTGTCGCGGTATCCAACTTCAGCGGGTATCAGCGCGCGGTACCGGGCGATCCCGACTGCAAGCCCGCGGTGGTGCTGTCGAAGAGGCTGGCGCCGCTGGCCCATGGCGAGGTCGCGGCGCTGACCATGGCGTCAGCGCCGCTGAAACTGCCGGACCTGGCGTTCCTCGATGCCGACGGAAATCAGAAGAAACTGTCGGACTGGCGCGGGCGGACGGTGCTGGTGAACCTGTGGGCGACCTGGTGCGTGCCCTGCCGCAAGGAAATGCCGGCGCTGGACGCCCTGCAGGGCAAGCTGGGTGGCCCGGATTTCCAGGTGGTGGCAATCAACATCGACACCCGCGATGCCGACAAGCCGAAGGCGTTCCTGAAGGACGCCAACCTCACCAAACTGGATTATTTCACCGACACCGGCGCAAAGGTGTTTCAGGACCTGAAGGGCATCGGCCGCGCGCTGGGCATGCCGACCTCGGTGCTGGTGGACGGCGCGGGCTGCGAAATCGCCACCATCGCCGGTCCCGCGGAATGGGACAGCGAAGACGCGGTGAAGCTGATCAAGGCGGCGGTGAAGCCGACGGCCGCAGGTTTCTAGGCCTGCGACACCCTGCCGCCGGCGCCCGCCCCCAAATTTCTCGCCATCCTGTCGGATGAACGCATCCGCGTTCGTCTTGAATGCAACGGGCACCCCTACGCCCGCGCGATCACGCATGACAGCAGGGAGAGAAACGCTCATGGCCTATGTGGACGGGTTTATCGTGCCGGTGCCGAAGAAACAGCTCACAGCCTACCGCAGCATGGCGCGCAAGGCCGGCAAGGTCTGGCGCGAGCACGGCGCGCTGGAATACCGTGAATCGGTCGCCGACGACGTCAGCGTCGGCAAACTCACCTCGTTTCCGCGCAGCGTGAAGCTGAAGCCCGCCGAAACCGTGGTGTTCGCCTATATCGTTTTCAAATCGCGCAAGGACCGCGACCGCGTCAACGCCAAGGTGATGAAAGACCCGCGACTGGCTGAGATGATGGACCCGAAGGCGATGCCGTTCGACGGCAAGCGGATGATCTTTGGTGGCTTCAAGGCTCTCGTCGAGGGGTAATTGAAAGCAGGAGGTACGGGCATGACTCCGCACGGCCATTTCAACTGGAATGAATTCGTGACGCGCGACGCCGAACGCGCCAAGCGATTCTATCAGGAGACCATCGGCTGGACCTATGAGCCTCGTCCCATGCCGGGTGGTGGAACCTACTGGATTGCGATCATGGACGGCGCACCTGTGGGCGGCATTTTTCCTGCGTCCGGCCCCGGCTATGAAGCCGTACCTGATGGCTGGATGCCGTATCTGGCGGTCGATGATGTCGATGCGCGCGTCAAAAAGGCGACCGCCGCCGGCGCGACACTGATGCGGCCGATCTTCGACATTCCCGAGGTCGGCCGGCTGGCGCTCCTGATGCAGCCCGGCGGCGCCGGTGTCGGCTGGATCACGCCATTTATGTAAGAGAGGCCGTTAGTCAGTAAGCTCCGGCCTCCCTTCGCGCTTCAGGCCGGCACCTCGCCGCTGCGCGACAGCAACACAAGCAGCGCGCCGGCCAGCGTCGCCGCTGCGAGATAACCAACGGCACCGAACGGGCCGAAACCATCGACCAGAATGCCGCCGACGACTGCGCCGACCGTGATCGCGACCTGGAAAGCCGATACAAGCAGGCCGCCCGCAGATTCGGCTTCGTCTGATGCGACCCGCACCATCCATGTCTGGAAGCCAACCGGCAGCACGCCGAAAGCAAAACCCCAGAAGCCGACCGCGATGCCTGCGACAAGGCCCGAACTGCCAAAAACAAACAGCACCAGCGCGAGCACGGCGATGGCCGCAGATCCCGCGATGATCGCAACCTTCGCACTGCGGGCAACAAGTACCCCACCCGCGAAATTGCCGAAGAAGCCGCCAATCCCATAAGCAAGCAGGACGAGTGAAATCGCAGTGACCGGAAGCTTCGGCACCTGCTCGAGGAAATGCCGGACGTAAGTGAAGCCGGCGAAATGGCCCGAGATACTGACGGCTATTGCGATCATAACGAGCCGGACACTGGGCCGACGCATCAGGACAAACAGCGTGCGCACATCCGGTGATGTGAGCGGCGGCAAGCGCGGCAGCGTCAGGACCTGAAAGACGAGCACGACGGCGCCGACAACGGCCGCCAGCAAAAACACGTTCCGCCAACCCCAGAGATCGCCAAGATATGCACCGATAGGCGCAGCGCTGACGGTGGCGATCGAAACTCCGCTGAAAATCAGGGAGATCGCGCGCGGCAACGCGTCCGCCGGAACAAGCCGCATCGCGGTGGCGGTTGCCATCGCCCAAAAACCGCTGAGGCTGATGCCGAGCAACACGCGGGCAAACAACAATATCGTCAGGTTGCTTGCGGTGGCTGACAGCAGATTGGACACGATCAGCAGCACCGTCAGTGACCACAGGACGACGCGGCGATCCATGGTGCGAGTCACAATGGCTGTCGCGAGCCCGGCGATGATCCCGACAAGGGAGGTCGCCGTCACCACCTGCCCGGCAGCGCCAACCGAGACACCGAGATCGGTGGCGATCGGCGTAAGCAGGCTGGCGGGCAGGAATTCAGCGGTGACCTGGCTGAAGGCGCCAAGCATCAAAGAGACAACAGCCGCCCAGGCCGAGTCCGTCCGCTCAGTGGTTAGTGGAGAAACATCGGAATCAAGTGCGGCACTAGCGGAATCAGTCATGGTGGCCTCCAGAAGGGACCCCGTACTTGGGCGTGACCTCTTGGAGTTTCCATGCTAGGAAACCCGCAATGCTTGATCATTCGTCCAGAACTGTCGCCGCTCATCCCCTGACCGAAATGCTCCGGGGCCTCAGGCTTGAGGGCGTGGATTACGTCCGCTGCCGGATGACCGAACCGTGGGGACTGATATTCCCGGCACGGCCAAAGGCGCAATTTCACTTCGTCGCCGAGCGCGGCTGCTGGCTGCGAACTTTAGATAACGAGTGGGTCCGCCTTGAAGAAGGTGATGCGGTCTTGCTGCCGCGCGGCGCGGAGCACGCTCTGGCGAGTTCACCCGACGCCCTCCCCGCACCGGTCGAGAATTGCCAGTTCGAGCCGGTTTGCTGCGGCATCCTCGACACATGCAGCGGCGGTAACAGCAATGGCGCAGAAACCGTGCTGTTCGGTGCCGGCATGACGTTCAACCTCGACAGCCAGCATCCGTTACTTCTGATGATGCCCGAGCTGATGCAGATGCACGAGCTCGCCACCGACGAGCCAGCTATCCCGCACCTGCTCGAGGCCATGACGCACGAACTGGCGCTGGATCGCGTCGGTGCCGGCGGAATGCTGACGCGGCTGGCCGATGTTGTCGCCGCTGCACTGATCCGGAATTGGGTGGAGAAAGGTTGCGGCTCTGACGGCTGGGTCGCAGCAGCGCGCGACCCCGGTATCGGCCGGGTTCTTGCCGCGATCCATCGCGACCCCGCCAAGGACTGGACCGTCGAGGCGCTGGCTGACGTCATGCATGCGTCACGCTCGGCATTTGCGTTGCGCTTCGCCAATGTCGTCGGCCAAACACCAGCCCGTTACGTCGCGCAATTGCGGATGCAGGAAGCAAAGCAGTGGCTCGTTCGCGACCGCTTGAAGATCGCGGTCGTCGCACGCCGGCTTGGTTATGAATCGGAAGCAGCGTTCAGCCGCGCCTTCAAGCGCATCATCGGCGCGCCGCCAAGCCATTTTCGTGCGACACTGACTGCTGCTTTCAACGGCGAGCAGCCAGGTTCAACAGCGCCTTAAGCGGCGATGTCGAGGTTGCCACCGACGCCGGCGGCCAGATTGGCCTGCGACGACTGCTGGGCGCCGCCGAGCAGCGTCAGCACCGTAGATTTCTCGGTATCGGCGTTCGACTTCATGATCGTGGTGGCGATCTGCGACTGTGTTCCCGCCGCCTTCATGGCGAGAGCACTAGCGACCAAGGCCATATCCATATGCGTAATACTCCGTAACGCGCGTGGTATAGCGGTAACCGGTTAACGAATATTTCCCCGCGCTCCGGTCAGGCCGCGGTGGCCCTGAATGCCGCACCCAGGGTGCGCAATGCGCCGCGGGCACGCGCGTCGGTCAGGCTTGAATAGAGCATGACCTGACCGGCGGGGAGTTTCGGCAGCCCGAGCCGCGGTCCCAGATCGACACTTCCCACCGGCGCCACGCGGCGCACCAGGGCCGCGATCGCCAGACCCGCCGAGATGGCGGCGCCAATTGTCGCCACACCGCCGCCGACGAACACTTCGGTCCACGGAATGCCGGCTGCATCGAGAGCGCCGATCGCCATCGCGCGCACACTGCAGGGATCGGCCTGAGTCGCCAGCCGCAGCGGTTCGCCCGGCTGGTGGTTGAAATCCGGCGCCGCCATCCAGCCGAAATCTTCTTCGAGCAGCATCTCGCCATCGCGGCGGCGGGAGTCGTGCCGCAGCACGATCGCGGCATCGAGAGCGCCGCCATCATACGCTTCCAGCATCGCCCGCGAGGTGTCGATGCGCAGCTCCATCACCAGGCCGGGGTCGGTGGCATTCATGCGTTTCAGCACCTGCGCCAGATCGGCCCCGACGATGTGGTGGCTGATGCCGACCACAAGACGACGCCGTTCGATGGCAAACGAGCCGATCGCGGACTGATGCGCGGCGACGAGATTACGGGCGGAGGCGAGAAAGGCGGTGCCCTCCGCGGACAGGCGCACCAGTCGCGGCGTACGCTCGAACAGCCGCCGGCCCAGCCCGCTTTCCAGCCGCTTGATCTTCAGGCTCACCGCCGACTGCGTGCTGCCCATCGCCTCGGCCGCGCGGGTGAAACTGGTGAGATCGGCCACCAGCACGAAGGCCTGCACCGCTTCCACGTCGAGGGTCTTCATGGCCCACCATTTAAAATGAGCATCATTGAAATACTATTCCATACTGTTTTCCAATGATTAACCCGCCGCTATATCTTCAAAATCGAATGAGACAGGAGGCACAGATGCCGCTGACACGGGTTTCACTGCGAAAGGGCAAGCCGCCGGCCTATCGCAAGGCCATTCTTGAGAGCCTGTATCTGGCGATGCGCGAGACCTTCGACGTTCCGGAGGGCGACCGCTTCATGACGGTGTCCGAACATGACGCCGACGATTTCGTCTATGGCGCGGACTATCTCGGCATCCAGCGCAACGACGATCTGGTGATGATCCAGCTCACCGTCAGCAACACCCGACCGGTCGCGCAGAAGCAGAAGCTGTATCGCCGGATCGTCGAACGGCTGACCGAAAGCCCCGGCCTGCGGCCTGAGGATGTCTTCATCAATCTCGTCGAGGTGCTTCCGGAGAACTGGTCGTTCGGACTTGGCGAGGCGCAGTACGTGCGATGATGACCGTACGCATCACTCTGGCGGCGCATTTGCTCGGCCTGGGCACGGGCGTCGCGACGATCGTCAGCCTCGTGCCAGCCGTCACGAAGCTGATGCGGATGTTTGTTTAGCGAAACGTGACGGTCCGCAGGGTGGGCAAAGCCACCGGATCGCGCGAATGCGCGCCCGATGGTAAACTCCGCGTGTCCACCAAAGCGGTCGTGTAAAATTGTGAGTGTGAGATAGTTGGTGGGCACGGCGCAAAGGCGCCTTTGCCCATCCTACGAAGCGCGATCAGCGCGTCGGGACCGGCTTTTCGCCGCGGTAATCGTAGAAGCCGCGCTGGGTCTTGCGGCCGAGCCAGCCGGCTTCGACGTATTTCACCAGCAGCGGACACGGCCGGTACTTGGAATCGGCGAGGCCCTCGTGCAGCACCTGCATGATGGAGAGGCAGGTGTCGAGGCCGATGAAATCGGCGAGTTCGAGCGGGCCCATCGGGTGGTGCGCGCCGAGCTTCATGGCGGCGTCGATCGCCTCGACGTTCCCGACGCCTTCATACAGCGTGTAGATCGCCTCGTTGATCATCGGCAGCAGGATGCGGTTGACGATGAAGGCCGGGAAGTCCTCGGAGACGGCGATCTGCTTGCCGAGCTTGCTGACGAACGCCTTGGAGGCGTCGAAGGTGGCGTCGTCGGTGGCGATGCCGCGGATCAGTTCGACCAGCTCCATCAGCGGCACCGGATTCATGAAATGAATGCCGATGAATTTCTCCGGGCGGTCGGTGGAGGCTGCCAGCCGGGTGATGGAAATCGACGAGGTGTTGGAGGCGACGATCGCCTCCGGCTTCAAGACGGTGCAGAGATCCTGGAAGATCTTGCGCTTGACCTCTTCCTTCTCGACCGCGGTCTCGATGACGAGGTCGCAGTCGGCGAGACCGTCCATGGAATCCGACGGCACGATCCTGTCGAGCGCCGCCTTGCGGGCGTCGTCGGTGATGATCTTCTTGGCGACCTGCCGCGACAGGTTGCCATTGATGGTGGCCATCGCCGACTTCAGGCGCTCGGCCGAGACATCGTTCAGCACCACGTCGAAGCCGCCCAGCGCCGCAACATGCGCGATGCCGTTGCCCATCTGGCCCGAGCCGATCACGCCGACTTTCTTGATCATGTCCGCCATCTTGTCATCTCATCGGGGGTGACCGGCCGCATCTGATGGCCGCACCCTATTCTGGCACAAACATCGGCCGGAGTCCGTTGCTCCCGGCCGATGTTTCAAATCAACCTTAGCGTCGTTACTTTCCGAGCGCTTCGGTCAATTCCGGCACCGCCTGGTAGAGATCCGCGACCAGGCCGTAATCGGCGACCTGGAAGATCGGTGCGTCTTCATCCTTGTTGATGGCGACGATCACCTTGGAATCCTTCATACCAGCGAGATGCTGGATCGCACCGGAAATGCCGATCGCGATGTACAATTCCGGCGCCACCACCTTGCCGGTCTGGCCGACCTGCCAGTCGTTCGGCGCGTAGCCGGCATCCACCGCGGCGCGCGACGCGCCGACGCCGGCGCCGAGCTTGTCGGCCAGCGGCTCGATGTATTTGGTGAAGTTCTCGCGGCTCTGCATGGCGCGACCACCGGAGACGATGATCTTCGCCGAGGTCAGTTCCGGACGGTTGCTCTTGGCGACTTCCTCGCCGACAAAGGTCGACAGGCCGGGATCGGCCGCCGCCGCGACGTTCTCCACCGAGGCGCTGCCGCCGTCACCGGCGGCGGCGAAGGTCGAGGTACGGACGGTAATGACCTTCTTGGCGTCCTTCGACTTCACGGTCTGGATCGCGTTGCCGGCATAGATCGGCCGCTCGAAGGTGTCCGGCGCAATCACCTTGGTGATTTCCGAGACCTGCATTACGTCGAGCAAGGCGGCGACGCGCGGCATCACGTTCTTGAAGCGCGAGGTGGCGGGCGCCACGAAGGCGTCATAGCCCGGCGCCAGCGACACGATCAGCGCGGCCAGGGGCTCGGCGAGATCGTGGGCATAGGCGGCGTTCTCGGCCAGCAGCACCTTGGTGACGCCGGCCAGTTTGGCGGCGGCTGCGGCCGCAGCCTTGGTGCCTTCGCCGCCACCGGCGACGAGGATATGAACCTCGGCGCCCAGCGCGGTCGCCGCGGTCAGCGCCTTGTTGGTGGAGTCCTTGAGGACTTCGTGTTCGTGTTCGGCAATCAGCAGCGTGGTCATCAGAGCACCCCAGCTTCGGTCTTGAGTTTCGAGATCAGCTCGGCGACGTCCTTGACCTTGACGCCGGCCTTGCGGCCTCCGGGTTCCGTGGTCTTGATGATTTCAAGATGCGGGGTGAGATCGACGCCATAACCGTCGGCGGTCTTCTCGTCGATCGGCTTCTTCTTCGCCTTCATGATGTTGGGCAGGCTGGCGTAGCGCGGCTCGTTCAGCCGCAAGTCGGTCGTTACGATCGCGGGACCCTTAAGTTTCAGGGTCTGCAAGCCGCCATCGACTTCGCGCGTGACCTGGAAATCCGAACCATCGACTTCGAGCTTGGACGCAAACGTCGCCTGCGACCAGCCAAGCAAGGCTGCCAGCATCTGGCCGGTCTGGTTAGAGTCGTCGTCGATCGCCTGCTTGCCGAGGATGACCAGGCCGGGCTTCTCCTCATCGACGATGGCCTTGAGGATCTTCGCCACCGCGAGCGGCTCGACGATGCCGTCGGCCTTCACCAGGATACCGCGATCGGCGCCCATGGCGAGGCCGGTGCGGATGGTTTCCGCAGCCTGCGCGGGACCGATCGACACCACCACCACCTCGGTCGCCTTGCCGGCCTCTTTCAGGCGCAGGGCTTCCTCGACGGCGATTTCGTCGAACGGATTCATCGACATCTTGACGTTGGAGAGTTCGACCCCGGTTCCGTCGCTCTTGACGCGAACCTTGACGTTGTAATCGACCACCCGCTTCACCGGCACCAGAACCTTCATCGATCCTCTTTCGTATGAGTTTCTTCGTTTTGACGTAGCTTTTCACTTGGCTGTTCGCTTGGGCGCGGAACCTAAAGCCCCCGCCAACCGGGGTCAACGCGCGAAAGCCGAAAATCGAGGGTCTCTGACCGCTGGCGCCTAGCGGTTCTGCCCGGGTACCCAGAGCACGTCGCCTGCGCCATTGTCGTTCACCGACCGGCTGGCGACAAACAGGAAGTCCGACAGCCGGTTCATATACTGGATTGCGGCATCGCTGACCGGCTCGTTGGGCTGGGCCGCGAGTTCCACCATCATCCGTTCCGCACGGCGGCAAATCGTCCGCGCCACATGCAGATAGGCCGCGGCCGGGGTGCCACCGGGCAGTACGAACGAGGTCAGATCCGCCAGGGGTTCATTCAGGGTGTCGATGTCGCGTTCCAGCCGCTCGACCTGCGTCGCCAGCACCCGCAGCCGCTCAGCCTTGCCCTCGCGCTGCGGCACCGCCAGATCGGCGCCGAGATCGAACAGATCGTTCTGGATGAGGTTCAGCATCGCATCCAGCGCCGGGGCCGCGGCGAGGTGCAGCCGGACCACGCCGATCGCGGCGTTGGTCTCATCGACGGTTCCATAGGCGCCGACGCGGAGATCGTATTTCGGCCGGCGCTCGCCTGACCCCAGCGCGGTGGTGCCGTCGTCGCCGGTGCGGGTGTAGATCCGATTGAGAATGACCATCGCCAAATTCCCGCAGTGAAATCGTGGTTGGACTCAGCGGCCCATCGCCCAGACCGTCGCCATGGTGATGACGATGGCGACGAACTGCAGCAGCACCCGCAGCCGCATCAGCTTCTGCGAACGGTTCGGCGAGCCGCCGCGCATCATGTTGACCAGGCCCAGCAGCAGAACCAGCAAGACTGCGCCGGCCGCGACGGGGAGGAGAATATTGCTCAGGAACGTTGTCATGGCCGCTACATAACACCGCATCGGCGGCTTCGCCATCACTGCCGCGAAATTCGTCCCTGTGATGCGACGATCTGGCTTTTTAGCGAAGGATATCAGATGGTAAAGTGCTGGACGGCAGAGTGGTTCGTCGGCCCGAACAAGGTGGCATGTGCGGCAGATTCGCTACGTCTTTCACGTCGGGCTGGACGCCTTCTACACGTTTCTCGCTGATGACGGCTGGGCGATCGCCAGCCATATCGCGCTGTCGATACTGATGGCGCTGTTCCCGTTCCTGATCGTGCTGACCTCGCTGGCCGGCTTCTTCGGCTCGAAAAATCTCGCCGATCAGGCCGCCGAACTGATGCTGCAGGTGTGGCCGGAGCAGGTCGCCAGTACACTGTCGGGCCAGATCCATGACGTTCTCACCACCACCCGCGGCGACGCGCTGACCATCGGCCTCGTGCTGGCGGTGTATTTCGCCTCCAACGGCGTCGAAAGCCTGCGCGTGGCGCTGAACCGTGCCTATGCGGTGATCGAGCCGCGGCGCTGGTACTGGCTGCGGCTGGAGTCGATCGGCTATACGCTGGTGGCAGCCGTGACCTCGCTGGCGATGGCGTTCCTGATCGTGCTCGGGCCGCTGATCATCGCCACCGCGCGGCGCTACATTCCGCTGATCGTCGAGAGCAACGAGAACCTGCTCAGCATCGCGCGCTACGGCATCACCAGCGTCGCCATGATCGTCGCGCTGTTCATCCTGCACGCCTGGCTGCCGGCGGGACGCCGCACCTTCTTCCAGATCCTGCCCGGCATCGTCTTCACCATGCTGGCGTCGCTGGTGTCCGGCATTGGCTTCGGCCTGTATCTGGCGCGCTTCGCCAACAACTATGTGACGATGTATGCGGGGCTGGCGTCGGTGATCATCGCGCTGGTGTTTCTGTACTTCATCGCGGCGATCTTCGTGTATGGCGGCGAACTCAACGCCGCCATCATCAAATCGCGGCTGCCCCACGGCGTCTCGCTTCAAGCAGCGCAGTCGCTAGCGCCCGTGGAGACACCGGTTTAGTCAGGAAGGCATCGGCGCCGGCGGCGCGCGACGCCGCCTCGTCCTCGCCACGACCGGACACGCCGATGATCGCAACGCGGCCATGCGGCTTCGTCAGCGCGCGGATCTGCCGGATGGCTTCGATGCCGTTGATCCCCGGCAGCACCATGTCCATCAGCACCGCATCGAACGTGCCCTGTGCCACGCGCTCCGCGGCCGCTTCGCCGCGGCCGATGAATTCGGCCTGATGGCCGAGTTCGGTGAGAATCGTATTCAACACGACGCGGCCGAACGGATTGTCCTCGACGCTGAGCACGCGCAGGGTTTCGCGCGATTCCATCGAGGCCTCGTCGTCGAGGCCGGACATGATGGAGACCGGGCCCTTTGCCCGCGCCAGCGTGACCGTCAGCGTAAACGTCGTGCCGCCGCCGCGGCGCTGCGCCACGACGATGTCGCCGCCCATCGCGCGCGCCAATTGCTTCACCGACGATAGTCCCAGACCCGCGCCACCGAAGCGCGAGGCGATGGTGACATTGGCCTGCGAGAACGGCCGGAACAGTCGCTTGATCTCGGCGAGCGACAGGCCGATGCCGCTGTCGGAAATCGCAAAGGCAACACCAACCTTGCCGGGCACGCGCACCGGACTCACTTTCAGCGTCACGTTGCCGTGCTCGGTGAACTTCACCGCATTATCGATCAGGTTTTCCAGCGCCGCGCGCAGCCGCACGGGATCACCGGTCACGAACACCGGCAGCTTGCCGGAGATCTCGACGGAGGACTGCAGGCCTTTGGCAGCAGCGCGGCCCGCCAGCGAGTCCCCGGAGTTGCGGGCCAGCGCACGCAGATCGAAAAAATCCTGCCGTATTTCGAGTTTTGAATTGCTGCTGCGGGCGGCATCGACGAACAATGTCGCGAGCCCGGCAAGATGCTCGGCACCGGCCTTGATGGTATCGACCCAGCGCCGCTCGCGCTCGTCGAGATCGGAAGTCGCCAGGAGATCGCTGACCGCGAGAATGCCGGTGAGCGGCGTGCGCACTTCATGCGCGAAGGCAGCCAGTGCGGCTTCGACCATCGCCCCTGAGGAACGCACGACGCTGCGTTTGGCGCGCGGCTTCGCGGCGACCGTTTTCACGACGCGCTTTTTCAGCGTCCGCTTGATGCGCTTCCGCAGCTTTTGCGGCGAGCGCGATGTCATCGCCATTGTGGCCCACCCGTCCCGGCACCATCATGCCACGGAGCGGCTTGTGGAGTCACGCCGAGGGCAGTTGGACCCTGCGAAACTGTTGCGGCGAAGTTCAGGCGAATTGTGGCAGGCCAGCCATGCCACGGATGTCGGCCGCGGTGACACCTTGGGCGCGGAGTTCGCGCAGACTGGTGGCTCCGGTCGACTTGGCCAGCTTGGCGTCGGCCGCGTCCCGCACCAGCGGATGGTGCCGGTAGGCTGGCTGCGGCAGATCGAGGAGGTTTTGCAGCAGCCGGTGGACGCTGGTGGACCAGAACAGGTCCTGGCCGCGGACCACATCGGTCACCCCCTGCAGCGCGTCGTCGATCACCACCGCGAGGTGATAGCTGGTCGGGGTCTCCTTGCGGGCGAGGATGACGTCGCCCCAGGCTTCCGGCCTGGCGGCAACCGTGCCGGTCTCGCCGGAGGGGCCGGCGCCCCGCTCGGTCCAGGAAAGTTCGCCGCAGCGGCGGCAGGCGGCGTCCATGTCGAGCCGCAGCGCAGTGGGTGCGCCGGCCAGCTTGAGCCTTGCGACCGCCTCCGGCGACAGCGATCTGGCCGCACCCGGATAGAGCGGCACCCCGTCGGGATCGTGCGGCCATGCCCCCCTGGCCTCTTCCTCCGCAACCAGCCGCGCGATTTCGCCGCGGCTTTCAAAACTCGGATACAGCAGGCCCTGCGCGGCGAGGCTGTCCGTTGCTTTGCGGTAATCCGAAAAATGTTCGGACTGTCGCCGCACCGGCGTTTCCCAGGCAATGCCGAGCCAGGCAAGATCCTCATAGATCGCCGCTTCGAATTCCGGCCTGCAACGTGAGAGATCGATATCTTCCATCCGCAGCAGCAACCGTCCGCCGAACTGACGCGCCAGGTCGAAATTCAGCAGCGCCGAATAAGCGTGGCCGAGGTGCAGATAGCCGTTGGGGCTTGGCGCAAAACGAAAAACCGGTGGCATTGATCTCTTCCGCAGGACATGGTGATCCTAAGTCGCGATGACCGTTCACCTCAACAGCCAGGCCGATCTCGACGACGCCGTCATGGCGCTGGTCAAGCTCGACCCGCGGCTGACCCCGATCCTGGAGATGGCGGGCATGCCGGCGCTGCGGCAGCGCGAACCCGGCTTTGCCGGCCTCGCGGCGATCGTCTGCGGCCAGCAGGTGTCCGTGGCCTCGGCTTCGGCGATCTGGGGCCGGGTCTCCGCCGCGTTCGATCCGTTCCATCACGACGCGCTGCGCCACGCCCGCGCCGACCGACTCGGCCGCCTCGGCCTATCGGCGGCGAAGATCAAGACGCTGAAGGGGATCGCACGCGAACTATCCTCCGAGCGGCTGAATCTCGATGTGCTGGCGGAAGAAGACGCCGACGCCGCGCACAACACGCTGACCGCACTGCACGGCATCGGGCCATGGACCGCCGACATCTATCTGCTGTTTTGTCTGGGCCATGGCGATGCCTGGCCGGCCGGCGATATTGCCATCCAGGAGGCGATGAAGGTCGGCCTCGGCCTCAAGGCGCGGCCGACCGTGAAGCAGATGGCGCCGCTGGCCGAACCATGGCGGCCGCTGCGCGGCGCCGCGGCGCATCTGTGGTGGAGCTACTATCATGCGCTGAAGAAACGCGAAGGCGTGATCGCCAAGTAGCAAAACCGAACACTGTTTAAAACACGATCTGTCGCAAAACAGACATCGACATCGGCAAAAATTGCGGCGTCCAACAAGCAAGGATCCGCACATGACCGTATCCACGCAATTCATCGTTGCACGAAGCGACTTTCAACAAGGCAAGTTCATCGAGACGCCTCTGCCCGCACGCGACGAACTGCCCGAAGAAGGGCTGCTCGTCAAAGTCGATCGCTTTGCCTTCACCGCCAACAACATCACCTACGCGATGCTGGGCGATGCCATGAAATACTGGCAGCTGTTTCCGGCGCCGGATGGTTTCGGCAATATTCCGGTGTGGGGTTTTGGCGAAGTCATCGCATCGCGGCATCCGCAGGTCGGCGAAGGCGAAATGCTGTTCGGCTATTTTCCGATGGCGACACATCTGGTGATCGAAGCCGCCGATGTCAGCAAGCGCGGCCTGCGCGACGCCGCCGCACATCGCCAGGGCGTCGCGCCGGTTTACAATGCCTATGCGCGGGTGGGTGGCGACGCGGCGTTTGCCGGGCGGCAGGGCGACTATCAGGCGCTGCTGCGGCCGCTGTTCATGCTGTCGTTCCTGGTCGACGACGCGCTCGCCGAAGCGGACTTTTTCGGCGCCCGCAGCGTGATGCTCTCCAGCGCTTCCAGCAAGACCGCGTTCGGCCTCGCGCATCTGCTGCACACCCAGCGGCAGCCGCTCCGGGTGATTGGACTCACTTCCGCGGCCAATGCGGACTTTGTCGCATCGCTCGGCTGCTACGATGAGGTCGTGCCCTATGACGGCCTGGAGTCGCTGGCGACCGATCGGCCGGCAGCGCTTGTCGATATGGCCGGCAATGGCGAGCTGCGTTCCCGCCTGCATCATCACTTCGGCGACCGACTCGTCTATAGCGGGCGCGTCGGGCTGACCCATCAGGACGCCGCGGGCGAAGATGCCGACCTGCCCGGCGCCGCGCCGACCTGGTTCTTTGCCCCCGACCAGATTCGCAAACGCGCGAAAGAATGGGGCCCGGGCGGCATCGACAAGCGGTTTGGCGCGGCGTGGGCGGGCTTTGCTCCGAAGCTGGAGCGATGGATCAAGGTGGTCGACGGTCGCGGTCCTGATACCGTCGAACAGATTTACCGCAACACGCTGGGCGGCCGGATCCCGCCGAATCAGGGCCATATTCTGTCACTGACAGAATGAACTCCACCATTTCCGGCGGGCGCCCATACCGTTCCCGCCCCCACCGGCAGGCCAGCCCCCCTTCACAATGCCGTCACGCTGCCTGTAGTATGTGGACGCAGGCTGCGTCGCAGCCTTAGGTGGGGGTCAGGAGCGTTACTTGAACGCACATGTCTCGCAAGGCGGTTGGCCGGTACTGGTCCTCAACGCGGACTTCCGGCCACTGAGTTATTACCCACTGTCACTGTGGTCGTGGCAGGATGCGATCAAGGCGGTGTTCCTCGATCGCGTCAATATCGTTGAGCACTACGACCACGCGGTGCACAGCCCGTCGTTCGAAATCCAGCTGCCCAGTGTGGTGTCGCTGAAATCCTTTGTGCGGCCGACGACGCACCCCGCCTTCACCCGATTCAACGTGTTCCTGCGCGACCGCTTCTCCTGCCAGTATTGCGGCGCCCACGACGACCTCACCTTCGATCACATCGTGCCGCGCTCCAAGGGCGGCCAGACCACCTGGGAGAACGTCGTCGCGGCGTGCTCGCCTTGCAACCTGCGCAAGGGCAACATGACGACTCAGCAGGCCCGGATGTTCCCGCGCCAGAACGCGTTCGCGCCGACGGTGCACCAGCTGCACCGCAACGGCCGGCTGTTTCCGCCGAACTACCTGCACGATAGCTGGCTCGATTATCTGTATTGGGATACGGAACTGGATCCGTAGGACGGCCGTGTTCTGGCAACCGTACCGCGCCACGTCCGTGCCGTCGGCCAAGAGCCGACCAAGAGCCGGCCAGGATCTGGGCCCATGACCGGACGTTCAGGATCTCGCACCTTCGCGTCGGCGAACGGCAAATTCGGCGCGCTTGACCCGTTTCTCGATCTGCGCGCGCGATTCGTGATCCGGTGGATCGCACCCGACTCCCGCAAGATCGAACTCGGCGCCCTGCAAACCGCTATCAAGAAGTGGCCGCGCGGCTGGCTCCACGCCGCCGCGAAAACTGTCGAGCAGGCCGTTCAACGCGACTTCACATCGTGGCAAAAGTGATGCCGTCCGGCATCACGCGTAACGCCGCGAACAGAGCAAAGCCACCACGAATTGCACCGCCGCGGCCGCCTGATCTTGCCAGCCGCCGGGGCAGCCATATCTTAGGGGACCCGACCTTGATGCTCGTCAAACAGGAGACCCCTGCATGCCTTCACTGACCGAATGGAAGGTGCCCGCGTCGGCGCAGCCGCGCGCGGAGGATTATGGCTTCGACCTCGAGCGTGCGCTGGAGGCGGTGGTCGGGCTGCATTGCATTGTTCCGGAAGACGCCTTCACCGCACAGACGCTGGGCACCGAACGCGCCGGCAATGGCGTGCTGATCGGCGACGGGCTGGTGCTGACCATCGGCTATCTGATCACCGAGGCCGAGACGATCTGGCTGCATCTCGGCGACGGCCGCGTGGTGCCGGGCCACGCGCTCGGCGTCGATCAGGAAACCGGCTTCGGCCTGGTGCAGGTGCTCGGCGAGATCGACATCGCGCCGTTGCCGCTCGGCGATTCCAGCGCCGCCAGAATCGGCGACGGCGTGGTGATCGGCGGCGTTGGCGGGCGCACCCGTTCGGTCGCCGGCAAGATCGCCGCCACCCAGGAATTCGCCGGCTATTGGGAATATCTGCTGGACGAGGCGATCTTCACCCATCCCGCGCATCCGAACTGGGGCGGCACCGCGTTGATCTCGGCCAAAGGCGAGTTGATCGGCATCGGCTCGCTGCAGATCGAGCGCGAGCACGGCGGCAAGAATGAACATCTCAACATGGTCGTGCCGATCGATCTGCTGAAGCCGGTGCTCGACGATCTCCAGAAATTCGGCCGCGTCAACAAACCACCGCGGCCATGGCTCGGGCTCTATGCCGCCGAGGTCGAGGACAAGGTTGTGGTGGTCGGCATCGCGCCGAAGGGACCGGCGGCCCGCGCCGAACTGAAGACCGGCGACGTCATCCTGGCCGTCAACGGCGAGGAAATTTCGGACTCCGCGGAATTCTATCGCGCGCTGTGGGCGCTGGGGCCGGCCGGCGTCGATGTGCCGCTGACGCTCTACCGCGGCGGCGACACCTTTGACGTCGAGCTGGTCTCGACCGATCGCGCCAAGTTATTGAAGGCGCCGCGGATGCATTGACGGCGGGCACCGCGCATGAGGTACCCGCCGCACTTTCTTACATTGGCTTAGTGCGCATGCCCGCCAGCGGCGGGGCCCGCGGCGCCGATCGCGTTGACGTCGAGTTCGACATCGACCTTGCCGGCCTTTTCGAACTGCAGCTGGACCTTCACCTTCTCGCCTTGCGCGAAGGATTTTTTCAGATCCAGCAGCATCAGGTGAAAGCCGCCCGGCTCGAGCTTCACCGTTGCGCCGGGCTTGATCTCGAGGCCGTCATTGAGCTGGCGCATCTTCATCACGCCGTCGGTCATGCTCATCTCATGCACTTCGATGCGGCTGCCGCCGGCAAAACTGCCGCCGAGCAGGCGGTCGCTCTGTTTGCCGCTGTTCGTCACCGTCAGATAGCCGCCAGCAATCTTGGCGCCGGGCGGGGTCGCCCTTGTCCACGGCGCCATGATCATCAGGTCGCCGGCATGGACCATGCCGGCCATCTGCGCCATCGCATCGACATTCGATGCAGCCAGCCGCAGCTCCGGCGCCGGTGATTTCAGGCTGTGCGAATCTTGTCCCGCTGCGGGGATCTCTGCCCAGTTCTCGGAGCCGCTCTCGCATGTCTGCAACGTCGGTAAATACAGCGGGACGTCTGCCTTCAGCGCAGCGGGCAGATAGCTCGAAAACACAAACTCATCGTAGAAATCGTTGTCGAGCTTGCCGGTCCAGGAAATTTCCTGCACGCCTTCCGATGCCTTCATCCCATGCATGAAGTCATACGATTTTGCGTAAGCGCCTTTTTTGGTCGCGATCGTCCAGCCCGGCTTCGGCATCGGCTTCACCGCGATCATACCCTCCGGAATTGTCACGGTGACCTTCGTCGTTGCCGAAGGGCCGCAGCCATGCGGCACTGCCAGCACGGCGCGGTATGAGCCGCCGATAGTGGCAGCACCACTCTGCAAGAAGACGTGGGCGCTGGCCGGTGCGCTCAACGCGGCCAGCGCTGCGGCGAGAGTGAGCATGGAGCGGTGTGTCATGGATCGTCCTTTCGAAGGTGGCAGTGTGGTCTGTCTCGATTGAAATGTCATTGTTATCACCACCGCGCCTTGATGCCGGCATAGACAGCGCGGCCGCTGCCGGGCTCGAACAGCGGCGATGTCGGCGTCGCCCGGTCGATGATACTGGCGGAGGCGATATAGGTTTTATTGGCGATGTTGCGGGCCTCGATGTAGCCCGAATAGGTCCCGCCGTTATCGACGCCGGCCTTCAGGCCCCAGATCGCATAGGGTTCGGTCTTCAGGGTGTTGGCGCTGTCGACGTAATAGGATTCCGGCACCCATTCGAGATTGGGACCGATGTAGAATCCGTTGGGATGCTTGTAGAGCAGCTCGGTGCGGAGGTAGTGCCGGGGCGCACCGGGCAGGATGTTGTTGCCGTAGATCGCGTCGTTGTCGAAGCGGAAGTCGTTCAGCGTGTAAGCAAGGTTCAGCCAGAGCTTGTCGGGGCCGTCGCCTTGCACGAACAGGTTTTTGAGCACTGCGACACCCAGCCCGGCCTCGATGCCCTGATGAATCGTGCGGTCGGCATTGGTGACGTTGCAATTGCCGAACGCGCTGTAGAGGCAGAGCAACTCATCCTTGATCTCGGCGCGGTAGCCGGTCAGTTCCCAGGTCAGGTCGGGCCGCTTGCCGCGGGTGCCGATCTCATAGGTGGTGGCGCGCTGCGGCTGAATGCTGGTGAAGGGAATCGAGGGGATTCCGGGGCCGGACGAACTCTCGCCAAAACTCGGCACCTCGGCGCTGCGCGAGACGTTGGCATAGGCCTGCCAGGTCGGATCGATGTTCCATAGCAAGCCGCCCTTCGGGCTCCACAGGCTGAACGACGTCGAGCCGGACTGGTCGCCGTCGCTGAGATAACGGTCCCTGCGATCGCGCGTCGCGTAGAGGAACTGCGTGCCGGCGACGGCAGCCACCGTGGGCAGGAAGTAGAACGAATCCTCCGCATAGACCGAGGTGTTCTTCGAACTGTCCACCGACGACGACAGCAGCGCGCCCTTCTGGCCGGCAATATTGACGTATTGGTTGTTGTCGATCCGGCCGTTGATCACATTGACGCCGGCGACGAACACGTTGCGGAAGCCGCCGATGTTGCGGTCGTCGGTGACCTTGGTGAAACCGCCATAGTCGTTGTAGCGATAATCCAGATACTGGAAGATCGGATGCATCAGATGGCGGTCGACGCCGAACACGCCGAAATCCACCGTGGTGTTGTCGAAGCGGATGGTGGTCTTGTTGGCGAGGCGGACCGTATCGATGTTGCGCTGCTGATCGCCGGTGAGATTGCCTGTCGCAGCTAGCGTCGGCGTATTCAGCGCGGAGTCCTTCGTCACCGAGCCGGGAATGCGCTGCCGGACGTTATTGGCATCGAGGTAGAACCGCGTCTCGAAATCCGGTGAGAACTGATAGCCGACATTGCCGCTGGCGCGCGCCGAATGGCCGTCGCTGTGATCGCGAAACCCCTCGGCCGCCTGGGTCGACGCGGTGAGGAAACCATCCCACGGCCCGTTGACGCCGCCGGCATTGGCCTGCAGCCGGCGATAACCGAACGCACCGGCATCGAGGCTGACGCCGTTGACGAAGGGATCGCGGCCGGTGGGCGTCACGAAATTGATCGCGCCGCCCAGCGAATTGGCACCGAAGCGCAGCGCGTTGCCGCCCTTGTAGACCTCGACATATTTGTAGGCGGTCGGATCGATCTCCTGGAAATCGCCATAGCCGTCGGCGGTGTTGATCGGAATGCCGTCCATATAGAGCTGGATGCCGCGCAGATGGAAATTGCGCGACAGGCTGGAGCCGCGGATCGACAGCCTTGTGTCGTCGCCCCATTTCGGCTGCGCGAACACGCCGGGCACGTAATCGAGGATGTCCTTGATGGTATTGCCGACCGTCGAGTACTTCCAGGCGTCGGCGGTGACCAGCGCGACGCCGCCGGGGGTCTGCTGGATCTCGCGCAGCGCCTGCTGCGCGGTGGCCACGGTGAGCGAACCCGGCACGCTGGGGGCTTGCGCGGTTTGCGGCGTTGCCGCCACAGGCCGGCGCGATGCGCGCGTCGATGGTGCGCTGCTGCGCGGCGCGCGGGCGGTAACGGCGCGCTTCTGCTGCGGGGCGTCGACGACGACGGGCGGCAGCGGGTCTTGCGGACCTGTCTGGGCGACAGCGGGAATGGAAACGAGTACGGCAGCGGATGCCAGCAGGACGCTGCGCAACCGCATTGAAGCGGGTAACATGGGTGGACTCCACCAGACTGAGAGACGAGGACTGTGAGCGCGACAGGTCGCGCGGGGTCGTCAGCTCAGGCGCGGTGGCGCGCGGGCCTGGTGGTCGGCATGGGCAGGACGCGCGATGGAAACGACGTCAGGCGCCAGGACGGGTGCAATCGCGACGGCGAAACGCGACGCAAAATGCGGCTCATGCGACGGCGGCGCGCCGGGGGCGTGATTGCCGACGCAGATCGGGCAGTGCACCGCTATCTTGCCGGTAGTCTTACCGGCATCGCCATGGGCGGCGAGGTCCGGGTTGTTGGCGCAGATCTCGAAGCCAGCGGCAGCGGCCGCCGGTGACACCGACGCCAGCAGCATGCTGGAGAACACGACATTGAGCACAAGCGCGTAGGCCGCGGCGAGTGATGCCACAGCTCCAAACCAGCGTTTGCGCGACAAATGTTTCAAAGGATCGTTCCTCGCCTCCCGATTAACACGGCGGCGGAACCTGTCAAAGCCGTTCGTGATGCGGCGGCGCGGAAAATCTAGAGAACCACGATCCCGGAATGCTTGGCCTTGTCGTCGGGCTCGACATGGATGGTGATCAGCGCTTCGCCGATTTCCTTGCGAATGGCGCCTTCGAGATTGTCGCAAATTTTATGCGCGGCGCTCACCGTGGTCGTTCCTGCTACCACGAGATGGAAATCGATAAAGGTCATGCTGCCGGCGCGCCTGGTGCGCAGATCATGCGCCTCGATGGCGCCGTGCGACTGCGTCGCGATGATCTTCTTGATACTCGCCAGCGTCGCCGGCGGTATCGCCTCGTCCATCAGGCCGCTCAGCGATTCCTTCATCAGGCCCCAGCCCGCCCACAGAATGTTCAGCGCCACCAAAGCCGCGAGAATCGGATCGAGGATCGCGATGCCCGACAGCGCGGCGACACCGACGCCGCCGAGCACACCGATCGAGGACACCACGTCGGTGAACAGGTGCCGGCCATCCGCCGCCAAAGCCGGCGATCGCAGCCGCCGCCCCCAATTGATCAGCACCCATGCCCAGACGGCGTTGAGCGCCGTCGCAAGCGCGTTGACGGCCAACCCGAGCCATGGCGCATCCAGTACGCGCGGCGCGAGATAGCTGAACCACGCCTCACGCAGAATCAGGACCGCGGCCAGCACGATCAGCACGCCTTCCACCACCGCGGAAAAATATTCCGCCTTTTGATGCCCGTAAGGATGCTCTTCGTCGGCCGGCTTGGCGCTCAGTCTGATCGCCAGCAGCGCCACGATGGCCGTCAGCACGTTGACGACGCTCTCGATGGCGTCGGACAGCAGCGCGACGCTGCCCGTCAAATAGTAAGCGACGTATTTCAGGCCGAGGACGGCCACGCCAACGACAATGCTGCCTTGCGCCAGACTGCGAACGCTTCTCATCTGAAATTCTCGTTGGATGTCGCGGGGCCACGCGCGGCTGTGTGCTCTAATATGCCCGCCGCAGCGATGCAAGCGCGACGACGCCACTTGCAATTGCTTCGCATTCCAGAAGGACGAGTTCTTCGCGTTCGTGCCTCAAGACTAAACGACGATCAATGACGCAGCCGCTTGCAAACAACAGGAGTTGGCGCCCGACGCACCAACTCCCGTTGTCTCGCAACCCTGTTGTGGTTCAGCCATTCACCCGCGGCGACAGCAGGTCCTCGATGCCGATGCGGCGGAACATCTCGGCGCGAACGCGGTCGGCAACGCCATTGACGATTTCGGCGCCGTCCTGCGAGGGATCCATGTGGACGCGGAACGGGCGCTTGCCGAACGGCGTATCGACCACTTTCACGATCGCGTCCGCAACGGTGGACGCATCGGCGTCGGCGGGCTCCAGCGAGGCCAGGCCCTTCAGCGCCATGTCCGGCAATCCGGCATAAGGGCCGTTGTCGTATTCGGCGGCGCGCGCGGTGTCGGCGGGTTTACCGGAATGCGCGAAGTGATTGGTGCCCTTAGTGAAGGCACCGGGCACGATGATCGAGGTCTCGATGCCCCAGCGCGCGAGTTCGCCGGCGTAGCTCACCGCGAGCGAATCCATCGCGGCCTTGGCGGCGAAATACGGTGACAGATAAGGCGGCGTGCCGCCGCGGGCGCTCGACGACGACACCCAGACCACCAGGCCCTTGCCCTGCTTGCGCAGCTGCGGCAACGCCGCGCGGTTGACGCGCTGGGTGCTGAGCACGTTGATGTCGTAAAGCTGTGCGAACTGTTCCGGCGTGAAGGATTCTGCCGGGCCGAACGACATGTGGCCGGCATTGTGGATCACGACGTCGAGGCGGCCGTTGTCGGCGATGATTTTTGCGATGCCCGCTTCCGCAGAGGCATCCGAAGCGACGTCGAGTTCGACGCTGCGCAAATCGACCTTGTTGTCGGCGGCGTATTTCGCGACCTCGGCGACGGCCGGCGCGTTGCGGCCGGTGGTCTCACGCATGCTGGCGTAAACGGTGTGGCCGGCATGCGCGAGCGCGCGGGCGGCCAGCGCGCCGAAGCCGCTGGATGCACCGGTGATGACGATAACCTGTTTCATGACACGTATCCTTGAAGTGTGAGTTGAATTGGATTGCTTGATGCTGGCGACTCAGACGAGACCGCCATTGGCGCGCAGCACCTGGCCGTTGATCCAGCCGCCGTCGGGGCCGACGAGGAAGGCCACCGCGGAGGCGATGTCCTCGGGCTGGCCGAGTCGTTCCAGCGGCGCCATCTTCGCAAAACGCTCCATCAACTCCGGTGACTTGCCGGTGGTGAACAGATCGGTCGCGGTCGGGCCCGGTGCGACGGCGTTGACGCTGATGGAGCGGCCGCGCAATTCCTTGGCCAGGATCGGGGTCAGCGCTTCCACCGCCGCCTTTGTCGCCACATAGATGCCGTAGGTTTCCAGCTTGGTGCCGACGACGCTGGTGGAAAAGTTCACGATCCGCCCGCCGGCGCGCAGTCGCTTGGCGGCTTCGCGCAGGGTGTTGAAGGTGCCCTTCAGGTTGACGGCGATCTGCTGATCGAACGAGGCATCGTCGGCGTCGGCGATCTTCGAAAGCTTCATGATGCCGGCATTGTTGACCAGCACGTCGACGCCGCCGAAGGCAGCTTCCGCAGCGTCGAACATGCCGCGCACCGCCTGGACATCGCTGACATCGGCCTTCGCCGACAGCGCCCGGCCGCCAGCGGCCTCGATCTTGCGGGCCAGCGCCTCGGCAGGCGCTGCGTTGCCGGAATAGTTGACGATGACCGTGAAACCGTCGCGACCAAGCCGTTCGGCGACGGCAGCGCCAATGCCGCGGGAAGCGCCGGTGACAATGGCTACCTTGCTGGATTGATTGGTCATTTTCGTTCTCCTCAGGTTGCGAGCGGCAGCCCCGCTCTGATGGGAGAAATCTAGGCCCTTCCATTTTCCGGATAATCCTGCATTATCCCGCATCACAATCCGGCAATAGCGAACAATTCCAATGGACCGATTCGAGACGATGCGGGTGTTCACCCGGGTGGTGGAGCGGCGCAGCTTTACGCTGGCGGCCGACGATCTCGGCCTGCCGCGCTCCACCGTCACCGACGCGGTGAAGCAGATCGAGGCCCGGCTCGGGGTACGGCTGCTGGAGCGAACCACCCGGCATGTCGCCCCGACGCTGGATGGCGAAGCGTTTCACAAGCGCTGCCTGTCCTTGATTGCCGATCTCGAAGATGCCGAAGGCGCGTTCGGCGGCGCCAAACCGAAAGGGCTGCTGCGCATCGAGGTGCAGGGCACGCTGGCGCGGCACTTTCTGCTGCCGGGCCTGCCGGAATTCTTTTCGGAGTATCCCGACATCGAAATCAACATGAGCGAGAGCGACCGCTGGGTCGACCTGGTCCGCGAAGGCGTCGATTGCGCGCTGCGGTTCGGGCAATTGCCGGACAGCGACCTGATCGCCAGGCGCGTGACCATACTGGAGCGCCTGAATGTCGCCGCGCCGAACTATCTCGAACGCTACGGCACGCCCAAAAATCCCGATGCGCTCGACGGCCACCGCATGGTCGGGCTGCGCTCGCTCACTACCGGCCGGCTGCGGCCGATGGAATTTCTGATCGACGAGAAGCTGCGCAGCGTGCCGCTGCCGGTGATCATGTCGGTGACCGGGCCGGAGAGCTATCTCGCCACTGCGCGGCTGGGGCTCGGTCTCGTCCAGGTGCCGCGCTTCCACGCCGAAGCCGACGTCGCTGATGGCACGCTGGTGCAGGTACTCGACGCGTTCCCGCCGCCGCCGGTGCCGGTGTCGCTGCTGTATCCGCGCAACCGGCAACTGTCGCCGCGGGTACGCGTGTTCATCGACTGGCTGGTGCGGGCATTCGGCGAAAAGACCTAGCGCGACGCGGCCGTCTGCGGAATGCCGAGCAGACCGGCGAGCCGCGTCCGCGGCTGCACCAGATCACCCAGTGTGTATTCTTCCAGCACGGCCATGAAGGCCTCGCGGGCCTTCTCCAGCGCACGCCGCAGCACACAGCTCGGCCGGATCGCGCACGGCGCATCAATCGGCTTGAAACACGACACGATCGCCATGTCCGGCTCGGTGTAGCGCACCACCTCGGCCAGCCCGATCGCTTCGACCGGCTTCGCCAGACGCAACCCGCCGCCCCTGCCGCGCACGGTTTCCACATAGCCGCCGACGCCGAGCTGGTGCGCCACCTTCATCAGATGGTTCGCGGAAATGTCATAGCTTTCGGCAATCTCCGCGATCGTCGCCAGCCCGTCCTTCTTCAGCGCAAGATACATCAGCATGCGCAGCGCATAGTCGGAATAAACGGTCAGGCGCATGACATGTCCCTCACTTCGATGTGACACATAAAGATGTATTTTAAATATTGCTTTAAGGCAAGCACGGATCTATATGATGGTGGTGCTTGAGAGGAACATTCCGATGAACAAGACCCTTTCGCTCAGCGACACCATTGCCTGGCCGTTCCTGCTGCCCGGCACGCTGGCCTGCAACGCGCTCGGACTGAACAAGCGCGGCGTCGACGAGTACAGCAACCTGGTCCGCATGCTGGTCAATTCGCTGGTCTGGACCGTGCTCGGCGTGATCGTGGTGGCATACGCATCATGATCGTTCCCGCTGAGAAATTCGGCCATGTCACCGAAGACGGCATTCGCCAGCTGGTCGATGCGTTCTATGCAAAGGTGCGCCGCGATTCCGAGTTGGGACCGATCTTCGCCGCTGCGATTACCGGCGACTGGCAGCCGCATCTGGAAAAGATGTACGCATTCTGGTCGTCGGTGATGCTGACGTCAGGCCGCTACAAGGGCAACCCCGTCGCCAAACACTTTGCGATTGCCGGCATGACGCCGGAGCTGTTCGGCCGCTGGCTGCAATTGTTCGACGCCACCTGCCGCGAGCTTTATGACGACGCCATGGGTGACGTGTTCCTCAACAAGGCCGAACGCATCGCGGAAAGCCTGAAGCTCGCACTGTTCTATCGGCCGGATCGGCCATGGCCGCCGATAGCATCAGCTTGATGCGCCCTGCGACAAAGACGCGTTCCTGAAAACGGAACCATTCCCCGGCATCCCGCGTTGTTCGCGCTCATTGGAGAATTTGCCATGCGGATGTTTGTTGGAATGATCCTGGGCGCGCTGATGCTCACGGCGGGTGTCTACATCTACGATTCGATGTCGACGTCGACGGTAGCGAACGGACAGGTCGCGCAGGAGCGCCGCACCATCGTGAACTGGGATGTCGCCGCCACCGACTGGCAGGCGCTGAAGACGCGCACCCAGCAGGACTGGACTAAGCTGTCGCAGAAGTAGGCGCGACAGGCTGATCGTCGGATACAAAGCGCCCTCGTCAGATGATCACGAGGGCGCTTTTGCTTGGGCAGATCGATGATCGCTCCAGGCGTTGTTTCTTCAAGCGTTACTTCTTCGCGTTCGCCTTGCGGGCGTCGGCGATGGCCTGGCCGAACTGTTCTTTGGTCAATGGGCCGGGCACGCGGAATTTGCCAATGATGAAGGCCGGCGTGCCCTTGAAACCGAATGCGGTGGCCTGCTCGTCGGTGCGCTTCAAAGTCGCGGCGATGGCGTCCTGATTGGTCTGCAGATCGGCGATGGCGCGATCGACATCGATGCCGGCCTTGGCCAGACGCTCGCGAGCGCCGGATTCGGTCAGCTTGGCGTCGAGGCCGATCAGCGCGTCATGCGCCTCGACGAACTTGCCTTGAAACTTGGTCGCCATCGCCAGCCGCGAGGCATAGACCGACACCGGCCCCAGGATCGGCCAGTCCTTGAGCACCAGCCGGACCTTGCCGTCGTCTTTCACCGCGGCGTGCAGTTCGGGCGCCAGTTTGCGGCAATACGGGCACTGGTAGTCGAAATATTCGACGATGGTGATGTCGCCCCTGGCATTGCCGGCGACCGGGATATCCGGATCGCGCAACACCGCGGCTTCACTGAGGACGTCTTCGTCCTTGTTGTTGCCGGGCGCCGCCCGGGCCGTGCCATGGACGCCCAACAACATCGCGCCGCCGAGCAGGGCGAGCGCGCCACGGCGCGTGGTGGCACGCGGCGACGGCCGGGATGGATCGATGATGGCGCCCATAGGTGGTCTCCCGACGACGCCTCGCGCGCCAACGCTCATGTGATGTAGATATTGCGGGCCAACATATAGAGCGCCACCATGATAATGATAGCCGCAAACACGATGTTGAGCGCGCCGCGGCGCAGCGACAGCTGCCGCGCGGAACCGGTGCCGGCCAGCCCGCCGACCAGACCGCCGAGGACGAAAACCGCGGCGAGCTTCCACGAGATCAGGCCGGACCACGCATAGCTCGTCGCGGTGGTGAGGCCGAAGGCGGTGACGGCGACCAGCGACGACGAGATCGCACTGATGATCGACATCCCCGTCGCCAGCATCAGCGCCGGCACGATCAGAAAGCCGCCGCCGATGCCGAAGAAGCCGGACAGCGTGCCGGTGACGAGACCCAGCGCCAGCAGCGCCGGCGTGTTGCTCCAGCTGATTTCGACCTTGGGCAGACCGTCCCGCGATCGCGTCTTCAGCATCAACAGCGCAATCATCAGCATCAGCAGCGCGAACAGCGCCAGCAGGTTTTGCCCGTCCATCATCTTGCCGAGGATCGAGCCGCCGAGCGCGCCGGCTATGCCGGCCGCTGCGAACACCAGCGCGCAGGACCAGTGCACGTGGCCGCCGCGCGCATGATTGCCGAGATTGACCGCAGCATTCGCCGCCACCGCGATGGCGCTGGTGCCGATCGCCACATGGGCATCGGGCACGCCAACGAGATAGACCATCAGCGGCACCGCGAGGATCGAACCGCCGCCACCGACCAGCCCGAGCGAGAAGCCAACGAGCACACCCGATGCCAGCCCCAGCGCGCCTTGCATCACGGTGATCATGAATGGCCGGTTCCCGGTTGCGACAGCGCAACCTTAATGGCCTTCCTTGCGCGGCTCCATGGTGGCTGCATCACAAGTGCGCTGGTTTTTGCGATGTGATTCGTGATCATCAGCGCACCAGCAGCGTAACGGCGAGCGGCACCAGCAGCGATGTCACCAGCGCGTTGAGGCTCATGGCGATGCCGGCGAACACGCCGGCGACGGCATCGACCTGAAATGCGCGGGCGGTGCCGATGCCGTGCGACGCCAGACCCACGGCAAAACCGCGGGCGCGAAAATCGGTGATGCCCATCCGGTTCATCAGCGGCGTGACGATGATGGCGCCCATGATCCCGGTCAGCACCACGGCGACCGCGGTGAGCGATGCATCGGCGCCGAGCGACTCGCTGATGCCCATGGCGACGCCGGCGGTGACCGATTTCGGCGCCAGCGACAGCACGATGTTGTGCGGCAGACCAAAGGCCTGCGCCAGCACGACCACCGAGACGATCGCGGTGGCGCAACCGACCACCAATGCCGCCAGCATCGGCAGGATCGCCGCGGCCACCACCTTTCGATTCTCATAGAGCGGCACCGCCAGCGCCACCGTCGCCGGGCCGAGCAAAAAGTGCACGAACTGTGCGCCGCCAAAATATGCCGTGTAGGACGTGCCAGTGAGCAGCAGGAATACCGCGATGATCCACATCGAATGAAACACCGGATTGGCGAACGGATGCCGGCCGGTCGCCAGCGAGACGGCGTCGGCGATGGCATAGACCAGCAGCGTCACCGTCAGCCACAGCAGCGGTGTCTGCGACAGGTACACCCACAGCGAAAACGGGTTCGGGGTCATGACGCGCTCTTTCCGCGCGTCATCAGGCGATTCGCGACCAGGAACGTTGCCACCGTCACCAGCAGCGTGATCACCACGGAAATCGCCAGGATCGCGGCGATGGCGAGGCCGTGTTCGGCGAGCAGATCGAGTTTTTGCACCACGCCGACGCCGGCCGGCACGAACAGCAGCGACAGATGCGCGAGAAGTCCCCTGGCGCCATTCTCGACGCCATTACTCTGCAGCGGCCCCCGCGCCAACCACCCAAATCGGTCGCGCAACAGCAGCAGGATCAGCAACAGCAGCATCCCGATCACCGGGCCGGGCATCGGCAGCGCCAGACCGCGCACAACGATCTCGCCGGCCAGCTGGCACAGCAGGATCAAACTCAGGCTTGCTATCATAGGGTCTCCGCTGGCGTTGTGGCTTTATCGCTTGGGTCGTGGGCGATGTCGATCAGGGCCGGAGCTGCCGATATCGTGTCCTTATAATCGTTCTAAGCTGCCGCTTCGCGCTTGACCACATGGGCCGCGCTTGGAAGAAGCGTGCCATGGACATCGCAGCCGCCAATGCCACGACATTTCTTCTCGGCAATGCCCCTCGCGGCTTTTCGGGGACGATTCAAGGGCTGCACGTGCAGGCCGGCGGATCCTCGTTGTCGGCGATCGAGCTTGAGAGCCAGCTGATCGAAATGGGTTTTGTCGAAGGCGCCAGGGTCGAAATCCTGCACGAAGGCGCAATCCGGCGCGATCCGATCGCGGTTCGCGTCGATAACATCACGATTGCCCTGCGACGGCGCGAAGCGATGGCCGTCGTCGTCATCTGATGGGCGTGGACTCAATGAACGCCGGATCGATCCATCTCGCGCTGGTCGGCGCCCCCAACAGCGGCAAGACCTCGCTGTTCAATGCCCTCACCGGCAGCCGACAGAAGGTCGCCAACTATCCCGGCGTGACCGTCGAGCGAAAGGCCGGCGCCTTCGTGACCCCGACCGGCCGCCAGATCTCGCTGGTCGACCTGCCCGGCACCTATTCGCTGCGCGGCCGCAGCCCGGACGAGGAGATCACCCGCGACGTGGTGCTCGGCAAGTTTCCGGGCGAGGCCTTGCCGGACCTGGTGCTGTGCGTCGCCGATTCCACCAATCTCCGCCTCACCTTCCGGCTGGTGCTCGAACTGAAACGAACCGGCCGGCCGCTGATGGTGGTGCTGAACATGTTCGACATCGCGCAGCGCCGCGGCGTCAGCGTCGATCTCGAAGCCATGTCCGCGGCGCTCGGCGTGCCCGTCGTGACCTCGGTGGCGGTGCGCAAGGGCGGCACCGCGGAGCTGATCCGGCTGACCGACGAATTCGCGGCGCGCGCGCGTGCGGCGACTACCGACAATACCTGGAAGCCGCTGAGCATCTCCGAGCTGAAAGCCCTGCAGCGCGAGGCCGACCGGATCATCCGCGACACGGTCAAGATGCCGACCAGGCCGGATTCGCTGACCACGCGGGTCGACGCCGTCGTCCTGCATCCCGTCGCTGGCCTGCTGATCCTCGCGCTGATCCTGTTCGTGATGTTCCAGGCGGTGTTCAGCTGGGCGCAGCCGGCGATGGAGCTGCTGTCGTCCGCGTTCGCAGCGCTGGGGCAACTGGTGCATGACACGCTGCCCGGCGGCCTGCTGCAAAGCTTCCTGCAGGACGGCGTGATCTCCGGCGTCGGCAGCGTCATCGTGTTCCTGCCGCAGATCATCATCATCTTCCTGTTCATCCTGCTGCTCGAAGATTTCGGCTACATGGCCCGCGCCGCGTTCCTGATGGACCGCATCATGGGCGGCGCGGGCCTGCACGGCCGCGCCTTCATCCCGCTGCTGTCGAGCTTCGCCTGCGCCATCCCCGGCATCATGGCGACGCGCGTGATCGACAATCGCCGCGACCGGCTGACCACCATCCTGATCGCGCCACTGATGACCTGCTCGGCGCGAATTCCGGTCTATACGCTGATCATCTCCGCCTTCATTCCCGCCAGGGACATCTGGGGCTGGGTGAATTTGCAGGGGCTGGTGATGTTCGGGCTCTACACCGCCGGGATCGGCAGCGCGCTGGGCGTGTCCTTCGTCGTCAAGTTCTTCATGTGGCGCGACTATCAGCCGGCGCCGTTCATGCTTGAATTGCCCGACTACAAGCTGCCGCGGCCGCGCAGCATCGCGATCGGCGTCTATACCCGCGCCAAGATGTTCCTGCACCGCGCCGGCACCACGATCCTGTCGATGATGGTGCTGATCTGGTTCCTGGCCTCGTTTCCGCAGCCGCCGGCGGGCGCTGAAGGCCCCGCCATCAACTACAGCCTCGCCGCGATGATCGGCCACGGGCTGGAGCCGCTGCTGGCGCCGCTCGGCTTCAACTGGCAGATCGCCGTCGCGCTGATTCCCGGCATGGCGGCCCGCGAAGTCGCGGTCGCGGCGCTTGGCACCGTCTATGCGATCGAGGGCGGCAAGGAAGCCGCAGACCAGATCGGGCAGGTGCTCGCCGACAAATGGAGCCTGGCCACAGCGCTGTCGGTGCTGGTCTGGTTCATCTTCGCGCCGCAATGCGCATCGACACTCGCCGTGATCCGCCGGGAAACCGGCAGCGCGCGCTGGATGGTCATCACCTTTGTCTACATGTTCGCGCTGGCCTATGTCGCAAGCCTGCTGACCTACAACATCGCCCGGGCGTTCGGCGCGTAGGTGAACGACCGGGAGAGAGAATGAACTTCGGCTCTTCCTATTCGTGGCAGGTCTGGGCCGTCCTGTCCGCCGTGTTCGCTGCCCTGACAGCCATCTTCGCCAAAATCGGCGTGGAAAATATCGGTTCCGATTTGGCGACCTTCATCCGCACCATCGTCGTCCTCATCAGCCTCGGCTTCATTTTGCTGGCGACGGGACAATTCGTGCAGCCCGCGTCGATCTCGACGCGGACCTGGGTTTTTCTGGTCTTGTCCGGACTGGGGACCGGCGCTTCCTGGCTGTGCTATTTTCGCGCGCTGAAACTGGGACAGGCGTCGCTGGTCGCCCCGGTCGACAAGCTCAGTGTCGTCCTGGTGGCGATCTTCGGCGTGGCTTTCCTGGGCGAACGGCCATCCGCCAGCGGATGGCTGGGAATCGTCCTGATCGCCTGCGGCGCGGTCCTGATCGCCCTCAAGCGATAGGCGTCACGCCGCACCCTTCAGCTTCTTGGTGCATTCGCTGTAATAGCCGCCGCCCTTCTGGATCCACTTCAGCCCGCCATTGCCGGTGCCGGCCTTGTTGGCGTTGTACATGTCCACACAGGTGTGCATGCGGGCCTTGCCGGCGGGCTCCTTGGCGTATTTCGGATCGATCGCCGAGGGGAAGGTCGCAGGCCCCGTGGCGACAGGAGCCGCAGCGGGCGCGGCCGCCTGCTTCGGCGTGGCAGCCGGCTTGGCCTCAGTAGCTTTCGGCGCGGCGGGAGCCGCAGCAGGAGTCGTTGTCGCGGCTGGCGTTGCCGCGGCATCGCTGCCGCATTCCGCCTTGCGGAAGTCATTCCACTTCTGGCCGTTCAGTGTGCCCGCGGTCTGCGCCGCTTTGTACTTCGCGCTGCATTCCGACATGCTCAAGGCATTGGCCGGGCTGAAGGTGAGCATCGCAAAGCCGGACAACATCACCGCACTAAAAAGTTTCGTGTGAATCGTCATAGTCGTTCTCTCCCTAAACAAACAGCGATCTCAAGAACGGTATCCTAGCGCGGCGGCAGCGCGGGGCAAACGGCGTCGGTTCGCCCATATCAAAATTATCGTGATCGGCACTGCGACGCACAAAGCGATTCATTCACCCACCGTTCAGCCCGGCGGCGCGACCGTGCGGTATCTTCAACTCGAGGTGTCCCCATGATGAATTTTTCCTCCCGCACGGCCGTCGCCGCCATTGCCTCCCTGCTGCTGATCGGCACAGCCTCCGCGCAAACCCCTGCAGCCACGCCGACGACCAAATCCACGCCCGCCAAGACGGCGCCCGCCGAAACCAAGGCGGCGCCTGAAAAGAAGGCCGAAAAGCCGCGCACCGAAGCCTCGCTGGAATGCTCGAAGCAGGCCGACGCCAAGGGACTGCACGGCCAGGAGCGCCGGAAATTCCGCTCCGAATGCAAGAAGACCGGCGCCAAGGCGAACTGAGGCGGGAGTCTTCCCACCGCATCTCAACAAGTCGTCCCGGCAAGCGCGCTTGCAAGCGGAAGCCGGGATGATGCCCTGCGTGAACCGCATTTGTAGCTTCGACCGGACTTTGCCATAAGACGGGCTCATCGAGCCCCTCGCGCAAATGCCCCTCCCTCTCCCGAGCCGATCACAAGTCTTCACCACCATCGAGACGCTCGTCATCGGCGCGCTCGGTGGCGGGCTGTTTTACTGGGCCGAACTGCCGGGCGGGCTGATTTCCGGCGCGATGATCGCGGTGGCCACGTTCGGCGTGTCCGGCCGCCCGGTCGGCCTGCCGCAGCCGCTGGCGCATGTCATCCTGATGACACTGGGGATGTCGCTGGGATCGATGGTGTCGCCGACCATGGTGAAAAACCTCAGCGCCTATCCGGTGACGATCTCGCTCCTCGCGGTGGCGACGTTCTGCTCGACCTTCGGCAGCAGCCTGTATCTGCAGCGCTTCCATGGCTGGGACCGCACCTCGGCGCTGCTGGCCGGCAGCCCCGGCGCGCTGTCGCAGATCATCATGCTGGCGACCGAGCGCAATGCCGATGTCGCCGGCATCGCCGTGGTGCAGATCTTTCGCGTGATCATTCTCACCGCCGCGGTGCCGCTGCTGCTCGCCGCCACCGGACTGATGGGCCATGGCCCGCTGCCGTCGCGCGGCCTTCCGGCGACGCCGCTGGCGCTGGCCGAACTGGCCGCGGCGGCTGTTGCGGTTTCGCTGCTGATGCGCTGGATCAAGTTTCCGGCGAGCTGGATGTTCGGCGCGATGCTGGCGTCGTCGGTGCTGCATGGTGCCGGCTGGGTCGAGGGCACCTTGCCGCAATGGGCCTATATCACCGCTCTGGTCGGCATCGGCACCCTGATCGGCTCGCGCTTCGGCAAGATCAAGCCGCGCACCATCCTCAGCCATCTCGCCGCGGCGCTGGGCTCATTCGCGGTCGCCATCACCATCTCGGCGGTGTTCGTCGCCGCCATCGCGCTGACCACCCACGTCAAGCTCAGCGATGTCGTGGTGGCATTCGCACCGGGCGCGATGGACGCCATGCTGGCGCTGGCGCTGACGCTGCATATCGATCCCGTGTTCGTCGGCGCGCATCATTTGTCGCGCTTCATCTACGTCTCGATCGCAACGCCGGGTATCGTGCACCTGTTCGGCAAGGCGCAGGACGACATCGACGATTAGGCCTTCGCCGCCGTCTTGCGGACGCCCCACAGGGCGATCGCGGCCATGACCAGCGAGATCAGCACGTTGTAGCCGGCCAGCGAAATACCAAGAAAGCGAAACTGCACCTCGTCGCAGCGGATCACCTTCACGGTGTCGAGCCGCTGCAGCAGGCTGCCGGCGTTACCGAGATTGCCGACCGGCCCGGTGCAATCGGTCGGGCCGGGCCAAAAACCCCATTCGACCCCGGAATGATAGCCGCCGAGGATAGCGTTGCCGAGCGCCGCCATCGCCAGCAGCGCGAGTCCCCCGATCAGCACGCCGCGTGGGGCATCCTTCGCGGCGGCCAGCGCCACCAGCAGGGCCAGCGGCACCGCAAGGTAATAAGCGTAGCGCTGCTCCAGGCAGAGCGGACAGGGCTGGATATCCAGCACCAGCTGAAAGAACCAGGCGCCGGCCAGCGTCGCCGCAGCGACAATCGCGATCGCCAGTGCGGCGATCAGCGCCGGATTGGACTGGCCGCGTGCCTGCGCGGGCTTGAAGGTGGTTTCGGCGGTCACGTCGCTCTCCAGGGTGAGCCTGCGTCCTATCCCGCGTCCACGACCCTGTCGAGGCAGGCCTGATCACTATGGGGTGTTTCCCGGAGGTGTTTCCTGGTGGCGTTTCTCAAGGTGCTTCTCAGGGGATGTTTTGCAACCAACGCGCCGGTTGCCCCCAAGGCTGGCCTCAAGGTTGACCTCAAGTCAGCGCCCGCTATATTCCGCCCGCTTCGCGACCCCGGCCTTACCGTCGGCGTCCGATGGCCCCTGTGGCGGAATTGGTAGACGCGCTCGACTCAAAATCGAGTTCCGCAAGGAGTGCTGGTTCGATTCCGGCCAGGGGCACCATTTACTCGCGGATTTCTGAACCACTGGCGCTCTTGATAACGAGACGCTCGTTGAACGAACGCAGGTTGATTACAATTCTTTGGTGAGTTCCGTTGCCGATTTCTTCTATTTCGTCGTTCGCCGATACCTTGAACTCAATTCGTTTTCCTTCGACCTTGATCACCTCGGCTTCGCCACGAACGTGATGACCGACAGGCGTTGCGGCAATGTGCCGTACATCTATTTCGGTACCGACCGCGCTCTCACCTAATTCCAGAAATGGCCGGATCGCATCGAGAGCGGCGTTTTCCATGATCAAGATCATAACAGGGGTGGCCAAAACCTTCGGCAGCATCGCGTCTTTGAATTGATTGGCGAGATGCTCAGGCAGCACACGCAGCGTGAACGCTCCTTTCGTTCCCAGCGGTATTGGGCGCATTTGGTTGTCTCCTATCCCGCCAATAGTCATTCTTGGCGTGGCCTGATTGGGTCGAAATCCACTAACGGCCACAGTATCCTACATTCCCGATAGGCGTTTGCGTCCGACACAGACTGAATCCAGCGTCCCGGCAAAAGCCCGGGCTGCCATCCCCATAAACTGAATCTCAAGCCCTCTCCATTAAATAGCCGTTCAGAATACCGTCCGCGCGCTCCCGTGGCTGGCTGGACAATGGCGAGCCGCGCTGCCTTTGGCGGCTTGCGGGTCGACGATGCCACCGAGACATCTCTGCTGCAGGTCGTCGAGCCCGGTGCGGTTGCGGCGGCTGTTGCGGCTGATACCGAGGCTAGCCAGCGTCGTGATCAGATCCGCGAGGCTCTGGTGCGCGATCTCGAAGCCGCGCGCTCGCCCGTGTCGCAGAAGTCGAAGGGGTAGATCGCCGCCCCTGCGGAATTTTGCACCATGAGCAAATATTATTTGAATTATATAGCAATTTCAATAATATACGAGTTCGCAGTTTTATTCTGAATGGCGCACCAGAAGCTTTCCGCATCGACACCTAAACTACCTCACGGCCCTCACCCCGCCTCGTCCGCCCGCTTCCACTTCGGAAACGGATCGAACAGGTTCGCCCAGCCCGCAATGTCCATCCCCGGTTTTCCCGCAACGAGGCACGCATCGAGCCGGCGGCGAATATCGGCTTCGTCCATGCCCGTGCCGATGAAGACAATTTCCTGGCGACGGTCGCCGTAGATCTCGTTCCAGTTCTTCTTCAGCGACTGCCGCCAGTAGGGATCGGCGGGCACGTTGGCCCACCAGAAGCCCATGCCTTCGCTGCGCACGATGGCGCCGGCCTGGCTGAGCTCGCCGACCCATTGCGGCCGCGTCGCCAGCCAGAAGTGGCCCTTGCTGCGGATCACGCCGCCCCAGCTCTCGCGCAGGAACGCCTGGAATTTGGCGGGATCGAACGGCCGCCGCGCGCGGTAGACGAAGTTTGTCACGCCGTATTCCTCAGTCTCCGGCGTGTGATCGGCAAAACCGTACAGCTCCTTGTACCAGAGCGGGTGCTGCTGAGCCTTTTCGAAGTCGAAGCGACCGGTGTCGAGCACGCGATCGAACGGCACCTGCGCGAAATCGGCCTCGATGATGTCGGCGTCGGGATTCAGCGCGCGGATGATTTTTCGCGCGTTGTCGCGCTGCGTCGGCGTGGCGTCATCGATCTTGTTGAGCACCACCACGTCAGCGAATTCGATCTGCTCGACCAGCAGATCCACCAGCGTGCGCTGGTCGCCCTCCAGCGCTTCGCCGCGGTCCTGCAAAAAGTCCGTCGAGGAATAGTCCTTCAGCAGGTTCACCGCATCGACCACCGTCACCATGGTGTCGAGCCGCGCGACATCGGACAGGCTGTCGCCGTTCTCGTCGCGGAAATCGAAGGTGGCGGCGACCGGCAGCGGCTCGGCAATGCCGGTGGATTCGATCAGCAGGTAATCGAAACGGCCAGCCTCGGCGAGGCCGCGCACTTCCTTCAACAGATCGTCGCGCAGCGTGCAGCAGATGCAGCCATTGGTCATCTCGACCAGCTTCTCATCCGTTCGCGACAGATTCGCACCGCCATCGCGAACGAGGTCGGCATCGATGTTCACCTCGCTCATGTCGTTCACAATCACCGCCACCTTCAGGCCGTGGCGGTTGTTCAGCACATGGTTCAGCAAAGTTGTCTTCCCAGCCCCGAGGAAGCCGGACAAAACTGTGACGGGGAGTTTTTGCATCGAGATCAAACAGTCTTTTGAGGGATAGGAAGCGACGGAATACGCGCATGGTCATGGGCACTGCCGTTTTGTTATGTTATAACATAACACTTCCGATGCTGAGATTGTCAAGCCGCCGATGTCGCCGGCGACGCCTGCCTGATGGCAGGTGTCGGCAACCACAAGTCTTATGAGTTGTCAGTCAGAGCGGGGTCGGCGCAATGGGATCATTCGCGCTACGCGATCAAAACTCCAGCGGCGCATTGTCGACGACCTCCTTCATCACGAAGAACGTTCTCGTCTGTCGGACTCCGGGCAGCGCGATCAACTGGTCGCCATGAATCCGGTTGAAATCCGCCATGTCCCCGACCCTGATTTTCAGGAAATAGTCGAAGTCGCCGGCAACCAGATGGCAATCGAGAATGAACTTCAATTTGGCGACGGCTTTTTCAAATGTCGCGAAACTCTCCGGCGTCGAGCGGTCGAGAACGACGCCGACCATGACCAGCGCGCCCTTGCTGACCTTGTTGGGTACGATCATCGCCCGGACAGATTTGATGTAGCCTTCATCGAACAGCGCCTGCGTTCGCCGGTGACATGTCGCGGGGCTGACATCCACCAACTGCGCCAGTTCCGCGTTCGAAAGCCGGCCATTGCCTTGAAGCAGCCGCAGCATCTTGAGATCGGTTCGGTCGAGCTCCGAGCGCATGGAAGAATCTTTCATTACTCGCCGTCCAATCTGATATTTATACCGAAATATAGAGTTAAATGAGGTAACTTAGCAACAAGAGTCGAGAATTTTGAGAGCACCTTTCTCGCGTAAAATGCCATATTCAGTGCATCGCAACGACTGAGAGACTCCCAAAATGCTGGAGAAATTCGCGCGCTACCCGCTGACCTTCGGGCCAACGCATATCGAGAAAATGGATCGCCTCACCGCGCATCTGGGCGGCAAGGTCGAACTCTACGCGAAGCGCGAAGACTGCAACTCCGGTCTGGCCTTCGGCGGCAACAAGTTGCGCAAGCTCGAATACATCATCCCCGATGCGATCGCCTCCAACGCCGACACGCTGGTTTCGATCGGCGGCGTGCAGTCGAACCATACGCGGATGGTCGCCGCCGTCGCGGCGAAGATCGGCATGAAGTGCCGGCTCGTCCAGGAAAGCTGGGTGCCTCACGAGGATGCTGTCTATGACCGGGTCGGCAATATTCTTCTCAGCCGGGTGATGGGCGCTGACGTCCAGATGGTCGACGAGGGATTCGATATCGGCATCCGGGAAAGCTGGGAACAGGCGATCGAGGACGTGAAGGCGAAGGGTGGCAAGCCTTACGCGATCCCGGCGGGAGCCTCCGTGCACAAGTATGGCGGACTTGGTTATGTCGGCTTCGCCGAAGAAGTTCGTGCGCAGGAAAAGGAACTCGGTTTCGCTTTCGACTATATCGTCGTCTGCACCGTTACCGGTTCGACCCATGCCGGCATGCTGGTCGGCTTCGCCAAAGACGGCCGGGAACGCAAGGTCATCGGCATCGACGCGTCGTTTACGCCGGTCCAGACCAAGGCGCAGGTGCTCGAGATCGCCCGGAACACCGCGAAGCTGGTCGAACTGGGAAAGAACATTTCCGAAGACGATGTTGTTCTCGTCGAGGACTATGCGTATCCGGTCTACGGCGTTCCCTCGGAGGAGACGAAGGAGGCCATCCGCCTCTGCGCGCGCCTTGAAGGCATGATCACCGATCCCGTCTACGAGGGTAAGTCCATGCAGGGCATGATCGATCTCGTCAAGAAGGGCTATTTCCCGGAGGGCTCCAAAGTCCTTTACGCCCATCTTGGCGGCGCGCCAGCGCTCAACGGCTACGGCTACGCATTTCGCAACGGCTGAGGGCCGTTACCTTCCAAACGTGCTCATTCCGCGGCGTTACGAATGAGCGCCAGCCACCAGGGTTTTCTTTTTGATGTCAGCCGGCGGGCGCCCCATGGGATTGGGGCGCCCGTTGTCCAGCTGGAAAGCTCATTTCAACCATGAAACGACGTGCACCATCCATCAAAAGCGACGGCGAAATACGGGAAGCGGCAATGACCTGCGATCTCGTTTCTCTGGCGCTCTACGGTGCACATATTCCGGTTTCGCAGCATCACCGCGGACAACATCCGACACGCCCATTTTGGAAATTTGCGCTCGAAGTAATGGCAGCGATCGCGATTATCCTGGCTGTCGTGTATCTCGCCTGAAGATTGTCGAATTCAGACGAAGTTTGCAGCTCCTCGCGCGCCCCTCCTCCCTCAGAAGCATTTCCTCCGATGTTCATCGCTCCGCCGCTGCGCGGACTGGCGCGTAAGCATTGCGGCCTTCGCCTGATCGCTGACGCATATCTGGATCGCGCGCCAATCTTCGATGTCCGGCTGGCAACCGGCCGCCGCCGCTCCTAGATACCGCTCGCAGCAGGAGCCCCGCTTATGACCGCACTTTCGATCCTCGACCTCGTCCGCGTCACCGAAAACACCGACGCGCGCGGCGCACTCGACAATGCGCGCGATCTCGCGGCCCATGCCGAGAAGCTGGGCTATCAACGCTTCTGGGTCGCCGAGCATCACAACATGGCTGGCATCGCCAGCGCCGCCACTGCGTTGGTCATCAGCCATATCGCGGCGGGAACACGGACCATCCGCGTCGGCGCCGGCGGCATCATGCTGCCGAACCACGCCCCGATCATCATCGCCGAACAGTTCGGCACCCTGGCGCGGCTGTATCCCGGCCGCATCGACCTCGGCCTCGGCCGCGCGCCGGGCACCGACCAGATCACCGTCCGCGCCTTGCGCCGGACCTTGCAGAGCTCCGATAATTTCCCGCAGGACGTCCTGGAGCTGCAGGCGTTCTTCGCCCCCGCGGGGCCGAACCAGAATGTCCAGGCGGTGCCTGCCGCCGGCACCGACGTGCCGCTGTGGATTCTCGGCTCCAGCACCTATGGCGCGCAGCTCGCAGCAGCCCTCGGCCTGCCCTACGCTTTCGCGTCGCATTTCGCGCCGGAGCAACTGCTGCAGGCACTACAGATCTATCGCGAGCGCTTCGAACCCTCGGAGCAACTGGCGAAGCCCCATGCGATGGTCGGCGTCAACATCATCGCCGCCGACACCGACAAGGAAGCTAAACGCTTGGCGACGACGCAGCAGATGTCGTTCACCAACATGTTCCGCGGCACCCGCGGATTGAGCCAGCCGCCGATCGACGACATTGAGACCTACTGGTCGCCGGCCGAAAAGGTGCAGGCGATGCGGATGCTGGCGCGCTCGATCGTTGGATCGCCCGAGACCGTTCGCGCCGGATTGGCGGCACTGATCGCCGAGACCGGCGCGGATGAGCTGATGGTGGTGTCCGATGTCTACGATCACGCTACGCGGCTGCATTCCTATCAGCTGATTGCGGAAGCCAATGCAAAGAATGCCGGCGCGCCGATGATCGCCGTCGCCTGACGCATCACGTCAGATCGCCGATGCCACCGCTTCCAGCCCGATGAGGCGGGCGAGCGAGCGCACCTCGCGCTTCTGGTCCTCGCGCAGCTGAAACAGCAGCGGCATCGCCGCGGATTTCAGCTGCTGCACCTCGGCGCTGGCCGGATCGATCGGCGGGCTGCCGGCAGCCGGATTGGCCTGCTTGGTGTCGTGAATCTTGCGCGCCACCGCGCGCAGGGCGCTTTCCACGGCCGGCCAGTTTTGCTCCTGCATCGCGGTCAGATTGAGCCGGCCCTTGATGGCGGAGATCTGCGCGTCACTGAGCAGCGTGTAGTTTTTCTGCACGGGCTTGGCGGCCAATTTCGGCTTCGCCGGCGGCTGCGGAATCACGATCGGCGCGAGAACCGTCGAGCCGGGGGCCGCAACGGGGCTGTCGGACGCAAAGGCCTGCCGCAGCGGATCGCTCAGCGCGGCCTGCGGCGGCTCCAGCGAAGCCATCACGGCACCCACCGGCAGCCTGTCCTTCTTGCCCTGCTTGTTGGAGACCGGACCTCTGGAGACTTCGATCAAGCTCTGCTCGGCCTCGTCGAACCGGGCCGTCGGCACGCTGTCGCGTCCGACGATGCTGGCCACGGCAGCGCCCACCACGAGCAAGCATCCGAGTGCCAGAAGGGTCAGTATGCGCGTCAAGCCAATCTCCGCTCCGTCGACGAACTCGGCGTCCATCGTCCCTATAAATGGAGATTAATTATGGCTAACCATGCTAGCCGGTGTCCGGGTACGGCGACCCGATCAGGCCGCGGCAGCGAGGACGTAGGCTTCCTGGATATCGGAAACGATGTCCGAGGCTTCCCAGAGCGCATCCGGCGCCACCGACTGCATGCTGATGGTCCAGTTCGCGCCCTTGGCGGCGCGCGGCGTGCTGACAATGTCGAATTCGACGTCGCGGCACAGCGGGTGGCGGCCGAACGCCAGGGCCACGCGCGCCTTGATCTCTTCGATCGTCGCCGGCGTCTTCGCGAAATGGGCTTCGAGGTCCATGTCGATTCCTTGAGCTGCGGTAGAATCCTGCGCAGCCCATTGTTGGTCCGAAGCCGGTTAACGCTTGGTTAAGCCCGTTAAAGCGCCACGATCGCCCGCGACTGATCGCGCCGGGTCAGGTGATTACAGCTCCGAAACTGGATTCTGGCGGCGTCGAAAGGCGCAAAGGCCTCAACGTTTCTCGATCACCAGGCTCTGCACCGCGCGGCCGAAATAGCCGTTGACGTCAGCGAGCTTCGAGGCGGCAACGCCGGCGCCGTCCGGGCCGATCCAGCTTTCCGAATCGAGCAGGATCCAGTCGCCGACCGGCGGCCGCGACAGGCTGACCGAGAGATCGGCATTGAGGAAGGTCCAGTCGTCGAAACTGAGTACTGCCGAGGTGCCGTTGCTGAAGTCGGCGGCGACCACCGCGCGCATCACCTGCGAGATCGCGGCGCCCTCGACGATCGGCCGGTTCAGCCGGTACCAGATCGCGCCCGGCCCCAGCTTGAGGAAGCCGCCGCGTACGGCGCGCACGGTCATGCCGGTGACGAAGGGACTGCTGGCGTAGCGCGGCTCCAGCAGCCCGCCCTGATCGGGCGGCGGCACGTCGATTGGCGGATCGGCGATCTCCGGCGGCAATGCCAATGGCTCGATCCTGATCTTCAACACAGTGGCGCGCACCACGAGGACACCATTGGCCAGCAGCCGGATCGCGCAGAGCTGGATCTTGCGGCCTTCGCGCAGGATTTCGGTCTCAAAAGTCAGCGGCGCCACCGGCACCGGCCGCAGCAGATCGATGGTGACGCGGACGATCTGCATCGGGCCCGCGGTCGGCATCTGTTCGGCGAGCCACGTCACCAGCGCCGACGGCGCGGAGCCGTGCTGCATGGTCTCGTTCCACGGGCCGGCGGCATGGGGAGTGGTGACGACATGATGGCCGTCGACGCGATAGATGAAGTCCATTGCCTGTACTTGGCTTTCTTCTCTTTCCCTCTCCCCTTGTGGGAGAGAGAAAGAAGGACGCGTTTGCCTTTAACTCAAAGCGCCGGATCGATCGCTGCGTCGTATTCCTTCTTGAAGCGCGCGATCAGCTCGGCCACCGGCACTACCTTGCCGACGCTGCCAACGCCCTGGCCGCTGCCCCAGATTTCCTTCCACGCCTTCGGCTTGGCACGTTCGCCGGACGCATCGGTGCCGAAATTCATCTTGGTCGCATCGGACTCCGGCAGATTGTTGGGGTCCATGCCAGCGGCGACGATCGAGGGCTTCAGGTAGTTGCCGTGCACGCCGGTGAACAGGTTGGAATAGACGATGTCCTCGGCCGCCGACGTCGTGATCATGTCCTTGTAGCCTGGTACTGCATTGGCCTCGGTGGTGGCGATGAAGGCCGAGCCGATATAGGCGAAATCGGCGCCGAGAACGCGGGCGGCGCGGATCGCGCGGCCGTTGCCGATGGCGCCGGACAAGGCGATCGGGCCATCGAACCATTGCCGGGTCTCCGCCACGAAGGCCAGCGGCGAAATCTCGCCGGCATGGCCGCCAGCGCCGGCCGACACCAGAATAAGTCCGTCGGCGCCCTTCTCGATCGCCTTGTGGGCGAAGCGCTGGTTGATGACGTCGTGAAACACGATGCCGCCCCACGCATGCGCGGCCTGGTTCAATTCTTCGCGGGCGCCGAGCGAGGTGATCATCATCGGCACCTTGTGCTTCTCGCAGAGCGCCAGATCCTGATCGAGCCGGTTGTTGGATTTGTGCACGATCTGGTTGACCGCGAACGGTGCCGACAGCCGATCGGGATGCGCCTTGTCATGAGCGGCGAGTTCTTCCTTGATCCGCACCAGCCACTCGTCGAGCAACGCCGCCGGCCGCGCATTCAGCGCCGGAAACGATCCGACGATGCCGGCCTTGCACTGGGCGATCACCAGATCGGGCACCGAGATGATGAACAACGGCGCACCGATCACCGGGAGCGACAGGCGGTTCTTGAACAAGGCTGGCATCGACATGGGGATTCCTCTGCTCTTTTCTTTTGCACGGCGTCTTTGCGCCGGCCCAACCCCATGCCGACCCTTTGCCGACCCTTGGGGCGGCCGGACGATGCCAGAAGCCGAGGCCGGATGGCAATTGCGGTGCAGAAGAAAAAAGCGGCTGCCCGAAAAAGCGCCCTACTGGCAGAGCGCCCGGGTGACGTAGTTTTCGGTCTTGCAGTCGCCCTCCTCGGGCTTGCGGCCGGATAACAGGGCTTTGGGGTTACAGCTTTGAGCCGCGTCGGTGTCGAGGCTCTTGCCGTCCTTGAAGCCCTTGCTCTGGCAAAGCCGGTCGGAGGCGGTCTTGCAGTCCGGCGCGCCATTGGCGGCGACGGGACACGCCATGCGGCCTTTCACCATGGTCGTCAGTTGCGGCAGCGCGTCGGTAGCCCCTTTGGCGCCTGCATTGAAATCGTCGATGGTCTGGCCGGGACTCTTGAACGAGGGGAACGCCGGCAGCGCCGGAAAGATCGACGTCGATTTCTTGAACAGCTTGCCGATTTCGTTGATCAGGCCGGGATTTTCGGGCGACGGAGGTGCAGCCGGTGGCGGCGCGGGCTGGTCGGGCGCCGGGACCGGGGCGACCGGCGAAGCCGGAGACTGCGCCACCTGCGACCAGACGCATGGCGCTGCCGCGGCGATGATCAACGTCGCCAAAGTGGCGAGGATACAGCTGCGGGTGGCCCCGTTCGGCAGGTTCGTCAAATCAGACATACGGAGAAACGTATCCCGGCACCTGCACCGGGGAAAGCATCCTGGCTAGAACATCCGGAAAGCGATGATGAAGCCAAGCACCAGCACGCCGACGCCAAGCGCGACCCACAGTCCCAGACGCTTCTCGATGGCTTCGCGGATCCACACGCCATACCGGTTGAGCAGGATGGCGACGAGGAAGAACCGGCCGCCGCGGGCGATCATCGACAGCCCGATGAACATCCAGATGTTATAATTCGCAAAGCCTGACGTGATGGTGACAAGCTTGAAGGGAATGGGCGTCAGCCCCTTCAGCAGGATGATCCACGCGCCGTATTCGGCATAGCCGGCGCGGAACGCCTCGACCTTGTCGCCATAGCCGTAGAAATTGATCACCCAGTGACCGACGGAATCATACAGCACCGCGCCAATGGCATAGCCGAGCACGCCCCCGAGCACCGAGGTGACGGTGCACACCATGGCATAGAGCCAAGCCCGCTCCGGACGCGCCAGCGCCATCGGAATCAGCATCACATCCGGAGGCACCGGGAAGAAGGAACTCTCTGCAAACGATACCGCTCCCATTATCCAGAGCGCGTAGGGCTTGTGGGCGGCGTCAATGCACCAATCATAGATACGTCTGAGCATGGCCGCGATGAACCACCCTCACTGCGATTTGTCTATGGCAGGGTGCGCAGGATTTCGCCGAAAATTTCAGCTGAGCTTGCGAAGGCGGCGGCCTTCGACCGCGACAATTGGCCGCCGCGCCGTTTGAGCAGCGACAGGCTTGGCTGCCGGCTTGGCCGGTTTCGGCGCCTTCGGGAGTTTCTCGGCAATGCCGAGCATGTCTTCGCGGCGGTTCATCTCGGCCCAGACCTGATCGGGCCGAACACCAGCTGAAGCCCACAGCACCATCAGATTATAGAGCAGGTCGGCGCTTTCGCGGATCACGGCATCGGGCTTGCGGTTGACCGCATCGATGACGACCTCGATCGCCTCTTCGGCCAGTTTCTTGGCCATCTTGGCCGGGCCACGCTGAAACAGCCGTGCCGTCCGCGACACCGCCGGATCGAGATCCTTGGCCGTGATCACCGCCTGGTAGAGCCGGTTGAGCGAATCACTCATCCGGATACCCTAGGCCAAAGCTGTCGCCAGCGTGTTAACGGCTGGTATTTATTGTGTTTTAACGTAAATCGCTGGTGTGTTTCAGCGTAAATCGCCGGCCGTCTGGAGGCGGCCGGCGATTGGTAGTTCAGGGCGTTCGGTTACCAGGTCATGCGACGGGAGTTGTCGTAGCCGTATCCGCCGCCATAGCCGCGATACGGGCCACCGCCATAATAGACCGGGCCGCCGTCATAATAAGCGGGACCACCACCGTAATAGCCATATCCGGGGCCGTTATCGTAATAATAGTCCCGCCGGCTCTGGGTGGCCGCAATGGCGCCGATGGTGCCGACGATGGCTCCGAAAGCGGCGAGTCCGGCGGCATTGCCATTGCCACGATAGTACCGACGGCGCGCCGAGCTGAAATCGGTGGCATCGCTGCTACCATGGCTCGCGGATACGCCCTTGGCAGCCGGTGCAGCCATGACGGCCGACGGCGCAAAGGACGTCAGGGCCACCGCTGCGACAGTCGCCAGAATAGCGCCGCGGGCGGTGGAAGAAAACGAACTCTTGCGTGCGAACATATCGATGTCCTCCGTGGTCGTCTGGCCCTGCGGGCCTCGGATAGCTAACCACTTCGGGCACTATGGGTTCCGGAACCCCAACGCAGCCTGAACGATCAGTGTCTAAATCAAGGCGGTCACTTGTCGTTCAGCTTTGAGCGCGCACAATGCAGGTACAAGATGTCGCAGCCGCGCTGCCATCAATCAAACATACCGCCCGTCGCAACTGTCATCCGGTCGTGCTGTTAGTGCCCTCATGCGTGATGTCGTGAAACCCTTCTCCCGCCGATTGCTGGCCGTCTCGATGAGCGTGCTGGCTGTTGTCTGTGCCGGCGCGACGCCGGGCCGGGCTTCGGACGAGCCCAAGGCACCCGTCGCGATCCAGTTTTCGCTCGATCGCCCGATCGATGCCGTCGCCGCGCCCTTCGTGCTGGCTTCCACGCGCGGCCTGTACCGGGCCGAGAAGCTGGCCGTCTCGACCAATATCGCCAGCGGCACCTCCGACGCCATCGCCCGCGTCGCGTCGGGCGCCAGCGACATGGCGCTGGCCGATATCAACGCGCTGGTGCGCTATCGCGACGCCGCCGATGCCTCGCCGATCAAGGCGGTGTTCGTGCTGCTCAACAAGGCGCCCTACGCCATCATCGCCCGCAAGAGCCGCGGCGTCACCTCGCTCGACAGCCTTGAAGGCAAAACGCTCGGCATCGCCGACGGCGATCTCGCGATCCGACTGTGGCCGGCGCTGGCGCACAAGAACGGCATCAAGCCCGCCAGCGTGAAGCAGGAGAAGATCAGCGCCGCGGTGCGCGAGCCGATGCTGTCGGCGGGCCAGGTCGACGCCGTCACCGGCTTCTCCTATCTCTCCGCCGTCAATCTGCGCGACCGCGGCGTGCCCGCCGACGACCTCGCGGTATTTCGCTTTGCCGACTACGGCAGCGTCGCCTACGGGCTCGCGGTGATCGTCAATCCGAAATTCGCCGCCGACAAGCCCGAGGCGGTGAAGGGTTTTGTGCGCGCCGTCGCCGCGGCAACACAGCTCACCATCAAGCAGCCGGCGCAGGCGATCGATGACGTGGTGACCCAGATGGAAAGCGGCTCGCGCGACCTCGAGCTCGAACGGCTGCGGGTCGTTATCCACGACAACATCCTGACCGACGACGTCAAGCGCGACGGGCTGGGCGGCGCCGACCCTGCCCGGCTGGAGACGTCGATCGGCGAGATCGCCGAGAGTTTTACCTTCCGCGCGCGCCCGGCCGCTTCCGACATTTTCGACGATTCATTTCTGCCGGGTTCGATCGGCCGCAAGATCAACTGAACAACTGGCCTGGGCGGCTGTATTCCGCCGCCGATCCCTGCTTAAAATGCCCGCCGATTGTTCCGTTCGCGCCGCCCCGAGTGCCTCTCCATGATCCGTCTCTACACCCGTGTGCTGCAATTGCTCGGCAAGGAGAAGCGGCTCGGCTGGATCCTGGCCTTCGCCAACCTGCTGCTGGCCGGCGCGCAATTCGCCGAACCGGTCTTGTTCGGCCGCATCATCGACGTGCTCTCCGGCAATCTTTCCACCGCCGCGCTCGACACCCAGGTAGCCTCGCCATGGCCATTGCTCGCGGCATGGGTGGCCTTCGGGCTGTTCACGATTGCCTGCGGCGCCGTCGTCGCGCTGCATGCCGACCGCCTCGCCCATCGCCAGCGCCAGGCCGTGCTGACCGACTACTTCGAACACATCATGCAGCTGCCGTTGACCTTCCATACCGGCACCCATTCCGGCCGGCTGATGAAGGTGATGCTGCAGGGAACCGATGCGCTGTGGCGGCTGTGGCTCGGATTCTTCCGCGAGCATTTCGCGTCGATCGTGTCGCTGATCGTGCTGCTGCCGCTTTCGATCTACATCAACTGGCGGCTCGCCATCCTGCTCGCCGTCCTGTGCATCGTCTTCACCGTGCTGACCACCCTCGTCGTGCGCAAGACTTCGGGGATGCAGAGCGAGGTCGAGGAGCACTACGGCGATCTGTCGGCGCGCGCCTCGGACGCGCTCGGCAACGTCGCGCTGGTGCAGAGTTTTGTGCGCGTCGATGCCGAGGTGCAGGGGCTGCGCTCGGTGGCCGACCAGTTGCTGGCGGCGCAGATGCCGGTGCTGTCGTGGTGGGCGCTGGTGACCGTGATGACGCGGGCCTCGACCACTATCACCGTACTGGCGATCTTCACGGTCGGCATCGCGCTGCATCAGCAGGGTCTGACCACGGTCGGCGAGATCGTGATGTTCGTGAGCTTCGCCACCATGCTGATCCAGCGCCTCGAACAGGTGGTCTCCTTCATCAACGGCGTGTTCATGGAAGCGCCACGGCTGCAGGACTTCTTCAACGTGCTCGACGCCGTGCCGGCGGTGCGCGACCGCATCGACGCCATCGACCCCGGCCGGCTGCAGGGCATGGTCGAATTCAACGACGTGTCGTTCTCCTATGACGGCAAGCGGCCCGCGGTCGAGGACCTCTCCTTCGTCGCGCTGCCGGGCCAGACCATCGCACTGGTCGGCGCCACCGGTGCCGGCAAGTCCACCGCCATTGCGCTGCTGCATCGCGCCTTCGATCCGCAGTCCGGCTTCATCCGGATCGACGGCATGGATGTCCGCGGCCTGACCTTGTCGGCGCTGCGCCGGAACATCGGCGTCGTGTTCCAGGAAGCGCTGCTGTTCAACCGCTCGATCGCCGACAATCTGCGCGTCGGCAAGCCTGACGCCACCGATGACGAATTGCGCATCGCCGCTGCGCGCGCCCAGGCACTCGACTTCATCGAGCGCAGCGACCGCAAATTCGAAACCAACGCCGGCGAGCGCGGCCGCATGCTGTCCGGCGGCGAACGGCAGCGGCTGTCGATTGCCCGCGCGCTGCTGAAGGACCCGCCGATCCTGATTCTCGACGAAGCCACCAGCGCGCTCGATGCCGTCACCGAGGCGAAAGTGAACGCCGCTCTCGATGAAGTGATGAAGGGGCGCACCACCTTCGTGATCGCGCACCGGCTGTCCACCATCCGCAACGCCACGCGAATTCTCGTCTTCGAGAACGGCCGCGTGATCGAAAGCGGAACGTTCGATGAACTGGTGATGCAGGGCGGCCATTTCGCCGAGCTCGCGGCAGCCCAGTTCATGATTCAGGAAAAAGCACGCGCCAGCATGGCCTTGCCGGACGCAGCGTCGCCCCTGTGAGGCTGTGAATACCGGTCGAAATTTGGCCCCTTTCGTCGACGATTTAGGGCGCCACCACTGTTCTGATGCTTTCAGCCGGTATAGGTTTGCTGCCATTACCGATTGGCGGCCGGACTGGTATGAAGGCCCCGAACCTCAAATCCAAGGATTGCTGCGCGCGGTGCCCAGGCGCTGCAGGCGGGCCGCAAAGGACCGGAATCGGATAGTGCCATTTTTCTCCGCATCCCCTCGCCTGCTATCGTTGAACTGGATCGTTGTCGTTGCGGGGCTTGCGATGGCAACGATCGCGCCGCGAGCGGCCAGCGCCGAAGCGCTGCTGGTGGTCGAAGCCGATAGCGGCAAGGTGCTGCAGGCCGAGAACGCCACCTATCCATGGTATCCCGCCTCAGTCACCAAGCTGATGACCGCCTATGTCGTGCTGAAGGCGGTGAAGGACGGACGGGTGACGCTGGATACGCTGGTGACGGTGTCGCCGGCGGCGGCGGCGCAGTCGCCCTCGAAGATGGGCTTCAAGCCCGGCACCCAGCTCACCATCGACAACGCCATGAAGATGATGATGGTGAAGTCGGCCAACGACATGGCCGTGGTGCTGGCCGAAGGCATTGGCGGCTCGATCGATGGCTTTTCCGATCAGATGAACGCCACCGCGCTGAAGCTCGGCATGACCCAGACCCATTACGTCAACCCGAACGGCCTGCCGGCCGACGGGCATGTCACGTCGGCCCGCGACCTTGCGATTCTCGCCCGTGCGATCATTCGCGACCTGCCGGAGTACGAGTATTTCGTCCATATCCCCTCGATGAAGTTCGGCCGCAGGATAACGCAGAATTTCAACAAGCTGATCGGCCGCTTCCCCGGCGCCGACGGCATGAAGACCGGCTTCATCTGCGCCTCCGGCTACAATCTGGTGGCGACGGCCACCCGCAACGGCAAGCGGCTGATCGCCGTGGTGCTCGGCGCCTCGTCCGGCCAGGACCGCGCCATCAAGGCGGCGCAACTGCTGGAGCGCGGCTTTGCCAACAACAATCTGACCTGGTTGCGACCGGCGCTCGGCACCGTCGATAGTCTCGCGCCGATCGACGCCGCGCCGCCGAACCTGCGCGACGAGATGTGCGGACCGAAACGCAAGCGGCCGGCCACCGACGCCGACGAGGACGTCGTCGCGAGCAGCGAAAACAGCAGCAACAACGTCATGACGTTCTTCACCGCCGGCCTGCAGCCGCCGACGTTGCGCCCCGTGGACATGATCGCGGCGGCGGCGGCGCCGTCCGAGCCGGTGATCGTCTATATCGGCCCGAAGAAGACCGGCGCCGACCTGATCGCGGCTAACGCCGTCGAAGAAGCCAGGCAGACGCCGAAGCCGAAAGGCAAGAAGTCGCGGATTGCGGCAAAGAAGCCGGACGCGGCAGCCGATACCAAGGACGCCAAGACCAAAGACGCCAAGCCTGCGGCGACAGCCGAGGCGAAGCCAGCCGCCAAACCGGCCGGCATCAAGCAAGCCGCGGTAAAGCCGGACGCCGTTGCCAAGCCGGTAGCCGCTGCGGCAAAACCCGCCGCCAAGCCTGCGGCTGCCGTTGCCGCCAAACCGGCCACTCCAGCCAAGCCGAAAGCCGCGGCCAAGCCTGCGCCGAAGGCCACAACCGGCGAAGCCAAACCGGCCGCCGCCACAGCTCCGCGCACCTAGACCTTCGTCGATAGCGCCGCGCACTATCAAAGCCGCCGCCATGTTGCGGCGCGCCTTGCTATCGACTGCCGCTTTGCTCAATACTCCCGCGAAATAATACAAGGGGGAAGGCCATGGAGCGGATCTGGCTCAAGCAATATCCGGCCGGCGTGCCGGCGGACGTCGACGTGAATCTGTATCCGTCGCTGGTCGATCTGCTGGAAGAAAGCTTTGCGAAGTTTCGCGACCGCAAGGCGTTCATCTGCATGGACAAGTCGATCACCTATCGCGAGCTCGACGAGATGTCGGCGGCGCTCGGCGCCTATCTGCAGAGCAAGGGTCTCGCCAAGGGCGCGCGCGTCGCGCTGATGATGCCGAATGTGCTGCAATATCCGGTGGCGACCGCCGCGGTGCTGCGTGCCGGCTATGCGGTGGTCAACGTCAATCCGCTCTACACGCCGCGCGAGCTGGAACACCAGCTCAAGGATTCCGGCGCCGAGGCGATCATCGTGCTGGAGAATTTCGCCGCCACCGTGCAGCAGGTAATCGCGAAGACCGCGGTGAAGCATGTCATCGTCGGCAGCATGGGCGACATGCTCGGGCTCAAGGGCGTGATCGTCAATCTGGTGGTCCGCCGCGTCAAGAAGATGGTGCCGGCCTATACGCTGCCTGGCGCGGTGCCGTTTAACGATGCGTTGGCCGCCGGACGCAGCCTGAAGCTCAGCAAGCCGGAGATCAGCCGCGACGATGTCGCCTTCCTGCAATATACCGGCGGCACAACCGGCGTGTCGAAGGGCGCAACGCTGCTCCACCGCAACATCCTCGCCAATGTGCTGCAGAACGACGCCTGGCTGCAGCCGGCGCTGCGCAAGCCGCCGCATGTCGAGCAGCTGTTCATCGTCTGCGCGCTGCCGCTGTATCATATCTTCGCGCTGACCGCCTGCTTCCTGCTGGCGATGCGCGCCGGTGGCGTCAACCTGCTGATCCCGAATCCGCGCGACATGCCGGGCTTCGTCAAGGAACTGATGAAGTATCAGGTCAACAGCTTCCCGGCGGTCAATACGCTCTACAACGGGCTGCTGCATACGCCGGGCTTCGACCAGGTCGACTTCTCCAAGCTGAAAATCTCGAACGGCGGCGGCATGGCGGTGCAGAAGGCCGTCGCGGAAGCCTGGCTGAAGACAACCGGCTGTTTCGTGGCCGAAGGCTACGGCCTGTCGGAGACCTCGCCGACCCTGACCTGCAATCCCGCCGATGTCGACCAGTTCAACGGCACCATCGGCGTGCCGGTGCCCTCGACCTATATTTCGATCCGCGACGACGACGGCAAGGAAGTGCCGCTCGGTGAGCCCGGCGAGATCTGCGCCAAGGGTCCGCAAATCATGTCCGGCTACTGGAACCGGCCCGACGAGACCGCCAAGGTGATGACGGCGGACGGCTATTTCCGCACCGGCGACATCGGCATCATGACCGCGGATGGCTTCACCAAGATCGTTGACCGCAAGAAGGATATGATCCTGGTGTCCGGCTTCAACGTCTATCCGAACGAGGTCGAGGACGTCATCGCCAGCCACCCCGGCGTGCTGGAATGCGCGGTCATCGGCGTCGCCGACGAGCGCACCGGCGAGGCGGTGAAAGCCTTTGTCGTCCGCAAGGATCCTGGCCTGACGGCGGAGGACATCATCAAGTTCTGCGGCACCCAGCTGACCAACTACAAGGTGCCCAAGCAGATCGAATTCCGCACCTCGCTGCCGAAGACCAATGTCGGCAAGATCCTGCGCCGCGAATTGCGCGACGAGAAGAAGGCAGCGGCGTAGGCCGGCCGCTCCTCGTACTCCGCCGTCATCTCAGGCATGAGTGCAATCGCGCTCATGCCGAAGGCGCCGTCGCCCTTGCGACGGCCTCGAAGGATGGGCCGCATGCGCCCGTGGCCGCATCCTGCGAGGCTCGCCTGCGGCGAGCACCTCAGGATGACGAGGCCGGTGTTGATAGCCATCGCGGCAGCGTGAGTTTCCCTCCCGCCGGAAAATGTTCTAAGACGCTGACGCACATTTTTTGGAGAGATCGACGATGACCATCAAAGTTGGCGACAAGCTGCCCGAAGCAAAATTTCGCGTGATGACCGCGGAAGGTCCGCAGGTCAAAAGCACCGACGACGTCTTCAAGGGCAAGAAGGTTGCGCTGTTCGCGGTGCCCGGCGCCTATACCGGCACCTGCCACAAGATGCACATGCCGAGCATTTTCCTCAACGCCTACGCGCTGAAGGACAAGGGCGTCGAGACCATCGCGGTGGTCTCCGTCAACGATGCCTTCGTGATGAACGCCTGGAAGAAGGACACCGACCTGCGCGACGAGGCGATCTTCCTCGCCGACGGCAATGCCGAATTCGCCAAGGCGATCGGCATGGAGCTGGACGCGTCGGGCAACGGCCTCGGCATCCGCTCGAAGCGCTATTCGATGCTGGTGGAAGACGGCGTCGTCACCAAGTTCAACCTCGAGCCGAACCCCGGCAAGGTCGAAGTTTCGGGCGGCGATACGCTGCTCGGTCAGCTGTGAGCTGAGACGTTCATCGTTCCCCGGACGCTGCGCACTGCGGCGCCTGCCGATGCGAAGCATCGTCAGGCGAAGTGGTGCGCTGCAGATCCGGGGCCGTTGTGAGCGCTGACTGTGTGACGATCCCGGATCTGCGGAGCAGCGTAAGAACGCTGTACCGCGTCCGGGAAACGCAAAACATCAACGCTTTAGTTTGTTCTCGATCAGCCCGTCGCGCGCCAGCTGATCGGCGCGTTCGTTCTCATCGTGGCCGGCGTGGCCCTTGACCCAGTGCCAGCGCACCTGGTGGGTATGCAGCGCGGCATCGAGCCGCTGCCACAGGTCGACGTTCTTGACCGGCTTCTTGTCGGCGGTCTTCCAGCCGTTCTTCTTCCAGCCGTGAATCCATTTGGTGATGCCGTTGCGGACGTACTGGCTGTCGGTATGCAGATCGACGCTGCACGGCTTCTTCAGCGCTTCCAGCGCGGAGATCGCGGCCATCAACTCCATGCGGTTGTTGGTAGTGTGCGCCTCGCCGCCCTTCAATTCCTTTTCGATATCGCCGAATTTCAGGATAGCGCCCCAGCCGCCCGGCCCGGGATTGCCCGAGCAGGCGCCGTCGGTATGGATGAGGACCGGCGTGCTCACGCCGGCAGCCCCGAAACTTCGACGCCGTAGTCGGCCATGCTTTTCACCGACTGGTGGAAGCGCAGCTTGCGGACGTATTCGAGGGGATCCTTCGGCTGCACCAGCGCGCCCGCGGGCACGTTGAGGAAGTCCACCAGGCGCGTCAGCAGAAACCGCAGCGCGGCGCCGCGGGCCAGCAATGGCAATGCGGCCTGCTCGGCATCGGACAGTTTGCGCTCGCGACCATAGGCCGACAGAAACGCCCGCGCCTTGGTGACGTTGAAGGAATGATCCGCCTCGAAGCACCAGGCATTCAGGCAGATCGCCACGTCGTAAACGAGGATGTCGTTGCAGGCGAAGTAGAAATCGATCAGGCCGGACAGGTTCTCGCCGAGAAACAGCGCATTGTCCGGAAACAGGTCGGCATGGATGACGCCCTGCGGCAGATCCTTCGGCCAGCGGCCTTCGAGATAGTTCAGCTCGCTGGCGAGAAACTCGCGCAGGCCGGGCTGCACTTCGTTGGCGCGAGAGGCCGCCGAGGTGAACAGTGGCCGCCAGCCCGACACCGACAGCGCGTTGGCGCGGCTCATCGGGAAATCGCGGCCGGCGAGATGCAGCTTGGCCAGCGCCTGGCCGATGCCGGCGCAATGCGCGGCATTCGGCTTGCGCGGCCAGACGCCTTCGAGGAAATCGATGATCGCCGCGGGCCGTCCGGCCAGGGTGCCGAGCATCGCGCCGTCGCGCATCTTCACCGGCTGCGGGCAGGTAATGCCGTGCGAGGCCAGATGCGCCATCAGACCGAGGAAGAACGGCAGATCGTCGACCTTGGTGCGCTTTTCGTACAGCGTCAGGAAGAACGAGCCGGCCGTGGTGTGCAGCAGGAAGTTCGAGTTCTCGACGCCTTCGGCGATACCCTTGTAGGACAGCACCTCGCCGATATCGTATGCGGCGAGGAATTCCGCGAGCTCATCGGCGGCGACGTCGGTATAGACCGCCATGGAAGTTACGCCGCGTCGGGGCGCAGCGAACGCGGCAGCGGGAAGAATTCGTTTTCTTCCGCGGCCGACACCGTCTCCACCAGCAGTTCGTAGCGCTCGGCGAAGGCGCCCATGATTTCCTCGACGATCACTTCCGGCGCCGAGGCGCCCGCGGTGATGCCGAGGCTCTGGATGCCGTCGAACATGCTCCAGTCGAGGTCGGAGGCGCGCTGCGCCAGTACCGAAACCTTGCAGCCCTCGCGCTCGGCGACTTCGCGCAGCCGCTGCGAATTCGACGAATTCGGCGCGCCGACCACGATCAGGGCATCGACCACCGGCGCCACCTTCTTCACCGCCAGCTGGCGGTTGGTGGTGGCGTAGCAGATGTCTTCCTTGTGCGGCCCGGAGATGTTCGGGAAGCGCTGCTTCAGCATCGCGACGATTTCCGCGGTGTCGTCGATCGACAGCGTCGTCTGGGTCACGAAAGCCAGGTTGTCGGGATCCTTCGGCGTGAAGGTCGCGGCGTCCTGCGCGGTCTCGATCAGCATCACCGCGCCGGCCGGCAGCTGGCCGAGGGTGCCGACCACTTCCGGATGGTGCGAATGCCCGATCAGCAGGATCTCGCGGCCACGCTTGAAATGGATCGCGGCCTCGCGGTGCACCTTGGTGACCAGCGGGCAGGTCGCGTCCAGCGAGAAGAAATTGCGCTGCTTGGCGTCGGCCGGGACCGATTTCGGCACGCCATGGGCCGAAAACACCACCGGAGCGGAGGTATTGTCGGGGATTTCGGCCAATTCCTCGACGAAAATCGCGCCCTTGGTGCGCAGGCTGTCCACCACATATTTGTTATGGACGATTTCATGCCGGACATAGACCGGGGCGCCGTGGATCGCCAAAGCGCGCTCGACGGTATCGATGGCCCGGACCACGCCGGCGCAGAAGCCGCGCGGTGAGCAAAGCACGATTTTCAGGGGCGGTTTGGCCTGCATTTGGAATGATCCAGAGGTGATTTGCGCGCCTGACGCCCGAAACGGCGGGTCTAGCGGTCAATTCCGATAGGTAAAAGAGCCAAAGGGCTTGTTTCAATAAGGACTTGGGGCCGGTTTGCCGCGCTGTCAAGGCCGAACAGTCTTCCATTGCGCGGTTAGCCCCGGACAGACTATATACAGCCTGAATTCCCCGTCATCCCCGATGACCAGACGGCTCCGCCTCCAAAAAAGGTGGGCGGAGCGTAAAGGAGATTTGCCATGAGCAATGCACCGCTGATGCCAAAGGCGACTGCCGTGTGGCTGGTCGACAATACCGCGCTGTCGTTCGACCAGGTTGCCGATTTCACCAAGATGCACCCGCTCGAGGTCCGCGCCATCGCCGACGGCGACGCCGCCCAGGGCATCAAGGGCATGGACCCGATTTCCAACGGGCAGCTGACCCGCGACGAGATCGAAAAGGGCGAAAAGGACCCGAATTATCGCCTCAAGCTCGAGGAGAGCAAGGTGATCCTGCCGCCGGCCGCCAAGAAGAAGGGCCCGCGCTACACCCCGGTGTCGCGCCGCCACGAACGTCCCAGCGCGATCCTGTGGCTGGTGCGTAACCATCCCGAGCTGAAGGACAGCCAGATCATGCGGCTGGTCGGCACCACCAAGACCACCATCGCCTCGATCCGCGACCGCACCCACTGGAACGCCTCGACGCTGACGCCGATGGACCCGGTGACGCTCGGCCTGTGCTCGCAGATCGAACTCGATTTCGAAGTGCAGCGCGCGGCCAAGGAAAAGCCCACCGACCAGGCTTACGGCGGCGCCACCCTGCTGCCGGCCTCGGAAACCACCCGCAAGGACGAATTCGAGCCCTCCGAGAAGAGCGGCGACGACCTCAATGTCGATGCCGTGTTCGCCAAGCTGAAGGGCATCGGCGGCGGCAAGAAGCAGGACGACGAGGAATAAGGGTTTCGCTTCAGTCGCCTCGCGGCGTGCGTCAACTCTGGAATTACGAAACGCGGCGAAGAAATTCGCCACGTTTTTGTTGGCGAACGCGTGAAAGCAAGCTGGCGTATTCTCGCGGCGCAAATGCGTCCGAGCTTTGCCAGAACGCTCCGCCTCGCATGGTGCGAGGCCGATGGAGCGGCGGGAGGCGCCGGGATGCTTTACGGGGCACCCCTAAGGCGGAGTCCGCTCCGCCTTGCGCAGCTGATAACGCCAGCCGCGCGCGCCCAATGACGTAGGGCGCGGCACCTCCCGGCGCTCCACCTTGTCATCGGCCCTTCTGTCGTCCCGCAGCGCTGATCAGACGCCGCGAGCAACAGAAGGAAATTGGCATATATTCCTATATTCGGATATTGTCAAGCGAGCCCGCGGGTTCGAACCAAGGCGCGGGGTCGCTCAGCCCTGCCGCTCGCCCGTGACGCGCCAGATCACATCGCCAACATCGTCTGCCACCAGAAGAGAGCCGTCGGGACCGAGTGTGACACCGACCGGTCGGCCATAGGACTCGCGTTCGTCCGGTGCGAGGAAGCCCGACAGAATATCGCGCGGCGGTCCGGACGGGAGCCCGTTCTCGAACGGAACGAAGACGACCTTGTAGCCACTCAGCGTGCTGCGATTCCAGGAGCCGTGCTGCCCGATGACCATGCCGTCCGGAAAGCCCGGAAGCGTGCCGGCCGGCAGCCAGCACAGACCCAGTGACGCGGTGTGCCCGCCCAGCGCGTAGTCCGGCGTGATGGCCTTGGCAACCGCGGCCGGATCCTGCGGGACCCGGTCGTCGACCGTCTGCCCCCAGTAACAGTAGGGCCAGCCGTAGAATCCCCCGTCGCGGACCGAGGTCAGATAGTCGGGAGGTGTCTCGTCGCCCAGGCCGTCGCGCTCGTTGACCACCGTCCAGAGCTCTCCGGTCCGTGGCTCCCATGCCAGGCCCACCGGGTTACGCAGGCCGCCGGCGAAGATGCGGCTGTTGCCGCTCGCCAGATCGAGCTCGTAGACGGCCGCCCGGCCTTCCTCGACGGCCATGCCGCTCTCGGCGATATTGCTGAGCGAGCCGACCCCGACAAAGAGTTTCTGGCCATCGGGGCTCGGCAGCAGGCTCCGCGTCCAATGCCCGCCGGACTTGAACTCGGTGAGTTTCCGCCCTGGCGCGGTGATCCGGTCTGCGCCCGCCGCATAGGGGAAGGCCACCACGCCGTCGACGTTGCCGACATAGAACGTGTCGCCCAGCAGCGCCATGCCGAACGGCTGGTTCAGCCCCTCCATGAATAGTTCGCTGACTTCGGCGATGCCGTCGCCATCCCCATCGCGCAACAACGTGATGCGGTTTGCGCTTTCGCCAAGGGCGGCGGCACGTCGCATCGTCGCCTGCATCGCGTAGCCGAATACGTTCCTGACCGGTCCGGCGACCTGCGACGCCTCGGCAACGAGGACATCGCCATTGGGCAGCACGTGGATCCAGCGCGGATGTTTCAGACCGGTCGCAAACGCATTGACCTTGAGCCCCGGCGCCGCCACGGGCGTCTGCCCGTCGGTCCACCCCCTGGCCGTCGGCATCTTGAGCGTCGGGATGCTGCCCTGCGGCTTCGCCGCCGGCACCAGGGGAGCGCTGCCCCAGGCCGGCTCGTGCGCGACGCCCTGCAGCCGGCGCCACTGAAGCGCGGCAGCACCGATCAGCGCGACGATGCGCGCAAAAACACCGGACAAGCTCATGTCATTCCCCCATTGATCGCGCGCACACTATCCGACGCCAAATACGACGCAAGGCGCGTTAAAACCTTATCGTCGACGTGATGTCCGCGATCGGGGGGCAAAGCGGACAAGCGCATGATGGCCGTTGATCTGTCCTCTCCAACATCGCATCAGCGAGGGCGCGAACAACTTCGGCCGCTAAACGCATTCGGAGCTATGCCCGATTGGCCACTGGCGCGGCTCATTGCTCGTGCACTGCGTTCCGTCGCCATCATCCGATTGCGAAGGCACGTGTACTGATCCACCGGGACACAGTGGTCGGCCACAACGTCTCCTTTGCGCACCGACCCGAAATGACCGGCGCCAATTGGACATTGGCAGCAATTACTTTGGCAGCAATTACTTCCTCTCCACCTGGCCCGATAACAGTCGCGCTGGAAGGAGAGAGCGCAGTGCCACTCTGCCTCCATCATGGGTCACACGACGAAGTTTCCAGAGCGGAATTTCGATTTCAATTGGTGCAAGCGGAGCATCCGTGGGAATTATCGCCGTAACCGGAACCGAAGCCAGAATATGACGGACTGGCAAATCCCGATCCACCAGGTATCGCTCCATACGCACTGGCGGGTCCAGCCCCGTACTCGCGGTACCGACGATAATTGGCGTTGCCCGCGCGTTGTCCGGTGAAATGTGTTGCTTGGTGTTGCCTTGCGGTCCGAGCATGCGCCGACGTACCCGCGATCGCGCTGGAAGGCGCAACCGCTGCAAACATCGCCATTGCGGCGATCGCGAGCGCAAGAATACCCAATGAAAATCGTCTAATCTGTCGCATCAGAGCCTCCCTATAACAGCAGAGCACAACCGGCGCTTGCGAACACGATGATGTTGCGTAGCCTCATGTCGACCGCACAAAGGAGATCGCAAGCGTCAATAACGGGCTTGTGATCGATCGCGCTGTCATAACAACTGGAAGGCCGGCGTCCGGGCGCGAGAGCGTGAGGCGACACACGACTGGCGCGATCGGCAATAGCGCCCCTAGGTGGGAGATTGAGATGGATGATCAAACCGTGCGGGTGGCGCTGGAGCGCCATTGGGATGCTTCGGACGCGAGCGATTTCAAGGTCGAACATGAAATCTACCGCGAGGATGCTGTGCTTGATTATCCGCAATCGGGCGAGCGGATCCGCGGCCGGCACAACATTCAGGAGAGCCGATTCGTCCAGCCAAACAAGAAGCGTTTTACGGTCCGGCGAATTATCGGCAGCGGCGATCTCTGGGTCACTGAATTCGTACTTACCTATGACGGCATACCATCTTACGCGGTGAGCATCATGGAATTCCGCGAAGGACTGGTGGCCAACGAAACGCAATATTTCGCCGATCGGTTTGACCCTGCCCCCTCGCGTGCGCATCTTGTTGAGCGAGTAGGCGAAATCACGTCATTCTAAATACACCGCCGAGGAGAGCCCGGATCGGCGTTGATGTAGATGAGATTTCATGAGGGCTTGTCCCCCTGTCGACGATTGCTCATGAGCCGTCTCGGACATTTCTCAACGCTTCAAGATTGATGAATCCAATGTGCCCCAATTGTGGATGATAGTCCCACTTCCAACGTGCGTCTGCTCGAGGGGTTCGCTAAATGGATTTCGCCTCCGGAGCCGTGGCCGATGTCGCGCTTCATTGCAGCAGCGGCGCGGCTTACCTGATCGCCGTTTGAAACGCGGTGGTTATCTTCCTGCCATGATGATCCCTGCGCATAACTTGCCGTCAGCAGCATTATTTCCAAATGAAACTGCCGCATCGAGGCCGAATTCGGAGAGCGGGACGGGCCGACCGAACAGATAGCCCTGGACGAGGTCTACGCCTGCAGTCCGCAGATATTCAAATTGCTCTTCGGTCTCGACACCCTCGGCCGTCGTTGCGATGCCAAGACCACGGGCCAGCGCAAGCACCGAGGACACCACCGCTGCGCAATCGCGGCGATTGGGAGCGCCTTGTGCGAAGGACTTGTCGATCTTGATCCTGTCGAACGGGAAATTGGTCAGATAACTCGCCGTCGAATACCCGGTGCCAAAATCATCGAGCGCCATGGAGATGCCGAGATTCTTCAGCTGCCGTATCGTCCCCAGATGCGCCGTCGCGTTCTCCAGAAGAGCCGTCTCCGTAATTTCCAACTCCAGCCGTTCAGGCGAAAGACCCGTCTCCATCAGAGTATACAGCATGACGTCGAGCAGGTTTCCCTTGCTGACTTGAACCGCAGAGATGTTGACCGCGATCTTGAGGTGAGCCGGCCACGACGCCGCATCCGTGCAAGCCCGGTGCAGAATCCACTCGCCAAGAGGAAGGATCAGCCCCGTCGCTTCCGCGAGCGGAATAAATTGATCGGGAGCGACGAGTCCTTTCGACGGATGCCGCCAGCGGACCAGCGCCTCGGCGCCGCGGATCAGCCGCGTCTTGGCGTCAACCACCGGCTGATAGTGCACCTCGAATTCATTTCGCGCGATCGCGTCCCGAAGTTCGTTTTCCAACACCCTCTGCGAGTGGGCAGCCTCGATCATTTCGGACTGGAACAGGCGGAAATCGTTTCGCCCGCCCGCCTTGGCGTCGTAGAGCGCGAGATCCGCTTTTCTCCAGCAGGACCTCGGGATCGACGCCATGTTCCGGAGCGAGAGCAATTCCAATGCTGGTCCCGATGCTGGCCTGGTGGCCGTTGAGATCAAATGGCTGAGCAATGGCATCGATGATCCTGAGGGCAAGCACGCTTGCGCCCTCCTGCGGATTGAGTCCACCGTCCTGGATGATCGCAAACTCGTCACCGCCGAGGCGTGCCAGCACATCGGTTTCGCGAATTGATGATTTCAGCCGCTGAGCGACTTCAACGAGCAATCGATCCCCGGCGGGATGCCCCAGCGTATCGTTGACGGCCTTGAATTTATCGAGGTCGAGCATGATCACGGCAAAGCCACCGTCATGGCGGCCAAGACGCTTGCTCGCCTCCTCAAGTTTCTCGGTAAACAGGGTTCGGTTGGCAAGTCCAGTGAGCGCGTCATGACGCGCCAGGTGAACGATCTCGGCCTCCGCACGCCGCCGTTCGGTGATGTCTTCGTGCGTTGCAACCCAGCCGCCGTCCTTCATCGGCTGCCGGGTGACGAGCATCAATCGCCCATCCGCAAGTTCATCGACCCTGGCCGAGCTTGAAGCGGCCGAATGCTGACCCAGTTCGGCGAGCTTTTTCTTGATGGCTGGTTCGCTCGTCTCGCCCTTGAGAATGCCGCGCGAGACGCGATCGGCGATGATCGCCTCATGAGGCGTCCCGACTTTCAACAAAGCCGCAGGCAACTGGTATAATTCCGCATAACGATCATTCCAGACAACGAGCCGTTTCGATCCGTCGAACATGCAAAGACCCTGTGACATGTTACTCAGGGCGGCGTCGAAGCGTTCGTTCGTCTGCTCCAGCTCCGCGGCTTTCGCGGCCAGCAATTGCTCCCTGTGTTTTCGCGCCGTGACATCTTCATGAGTCGCCAGCCACCCCCCGTTCGGCATCCGATGACGCGTCATCGAAATGATGCGCCCATCGACAAGCTCCTGGACCTCTTTTTCCAGTTTCAGAGTGACGTCGACAAAGACGTCTACAGCCATCTCGCAATTTGTCCTCTGCGCCCGGCGGTATTCAATGAGTTGCCGCAGCGTTGTTCCCGGCTTCACCTGCTCCGCGCTGAGGCGATAGATTTCCGCATAGCGCGCATTTGAAAGAATGACTCTCTGTTCCGCATCAAACAGCGAAAGACCCTGCGACATATTGCTCAACGCCGCATCGAACTGCATGTTCGTGCGTTCCAAAACCCTTGTTTTCGCGGCGAGAATATTTGTCTGGCGCACGATCCGAAACGTGCCGAACAAGATGACGCCAACGATCATGGCGACGAGCGGGCCGGCCATGAAAAGGTGATGGTGCCACGGTCGCAGCACCTCGCTGCGGGCGTATGTGACGACCAAGACCAGCGGCAGTCCGGGCACAGCCTTGTATCCCGCGACGCGTGCGATGCCGTCGAGAACACTTATCGTCTCGTAGGAGCCCGCTTCCGATTTTGGCAGATATTCGGAGACGAGCGGGCTATCCGCGAAAGATTTTCCGATGGCTCCTTTTGTCGCGGGCTCTCGCGCAAGAACCCGCCCCGTGCCCGCGCGATGCAGCAACAGCACGGATCCGCCCTTGCCGACATCAATCGCGCGATAGACCTGCGTGAAATGGGTCGGGTCGAGCGGCGCGGTTACAACCCCAGCGAAGCTGCCGTCGGCATTGCTTAGCCGCCGCGACGCCGCCGTAAACCATTTGTCGGTGACAGCCGAGGGATAGGGTGGCGAAATAAACAGCCGGCCATCGGCCTGATCGCGCTGAGCGGTGAAGTGCGACATGTCGGAGATATTGCTTCGCGGCGGCGTGCGATCGTAGGAATGCGCCAGAAGGTTACCGGCGGCATCTGTCCAGCCGACGGCAACGACGATCGATGAGGCTTTCTTTAAAAGACGCAAGGCGCTATTTGCGGCTTCGGGCGTTGCATACTTCCCCGAAAGACTATCTTCGCGAATTCTCTCAGCTTCGAGCAGCGTCCGATCGATACCTTCAAAGGTCAGCGCCGTGTGTTCGGCGAGAATCTCGGCAATGTTCAGTGCCGCCTTTTTTGCCTCAGAGAGCGCCGCACGATGGCGCGCCTGCAGATCCACCAGAAACACAACGATGATCGACGCCGCAAAGAAGACGCCGAGCGCCGCTAATGAAGATCCTGGCAGCCGGGCCAGCCTTCCATAGATCGCTCGCATGAAGCGTCCACGTAGTCGTTACAAATGAAAACAAATGAAATTCCGGATTTTAACGTGGATCAGGAACCTTAATATTAGGTTGGAAATATTGGCATTACCGTACGCGAAGAGGCAAAGGATTATATTGCACTGCGCTCGTCCGGAATGGCGGATTCGCGAAATACCACAATACCTGTTGCTCGCTCATGCCTTCCACGAACGTCCCGGCCGCGCTAGATCAAAAGCCGACTACTTCACAGTGCGAGATAGATCACGGACTCGCATGGTACTCATTGCCGAGTACTGCTGGAGTTACGTCAAGCACGAAGACAGCTATATCACCGTGTCCGGATTGCAGGTCGGGACGATCAAGACTTTGCTGGATGCACTGACCGCGCGTGCAAGAGGACAAGAACCATGTTCGACCGGCTGCGGCATGGTAAGGGGCCTCAGTTGACGACCTCCCAATCAATCATATTGGCACCTTTCGGACCTTGCGCGATGTCCGACGTGAGTCCGGAATGCACACCGAAGCGGACGTCGCCCACGCCTTCGGATTTATGAATTCACGCCTAGCCAAACCGCACCGAATCCTGCGACATCGCACTGAAGCGGCCACGATGGCCTGCGCGGAGAATCGAGGCGATGGCATCTCTCTGGCTTGGTCTGGTGCGTCTTGTCGCAGGATTCCGCCGCGGGCTGCGCGATCCCGAATTCCGCGCGATCCTTTTCCTGCTTGCCATCGCTACGGCCGGCGGCACGATCTTCTTCCGCATCGTCGAGCACTGGCGGTGGATCGACGCCGCCTATTTCAGCGTGATGGCGCTGACCACCGTCGGCGATGCGACGCTGGCGCCGACCACCGCCATCGCCAAGATCTTCACCATGGCGTTTTCGATCTGCGGCATCGGGCTGATGCTGGCGTTTCTGTCGCGGCTGTCGACGTTTCGCGAGCATGGCGAGCGGGAGGAAGGCCGGGAGTAGTCCTCACGCTTTCTTCAAAAACTCCACGCGCAGCACCAGGCCCTTGACCTTGTCGGTACGGCCTTCGATCTCGTCCGGATCGTCGGTGAGGTGGATATTCTTGATCACGGTGCCGCGCTTCAGCACGGTGGAGGAGCCTTTCAGCTTCAGGTCCTTGATCAGCGTGACGGTGTCGCCCTCGGCGAGCAGGGCGCCGTTGGAATCCCTGACCTTGATATCCATGATTTGCTTTCCGCGCCTGTGCGCCGGTTGATGGTTCGACTGACCTAGCCGAGTTCGATCTCGTCGGCAATCTCGTGCGAGAGCGCGACGCTGCCGACCGTCAGGACCATTTTGGCAGGCAGCTTTTCATGGCCCTTCAAACGGCCGTCGGCCACCGCGTCGCGCACCGCCTTCTCGATCTCGCGCTGCGAGGTGATGCCGACCTTCTTGAGAAACTTCCTCAGGCTGTTGTTGAAGATGTCCTCGTCCATGACGGCCTCCCGATGTGCTACGGCCTTCCTGGATTGTTTAGCATGTATTCGCCGAGATTGCGCTGGGCGCGGTCGGCGCGGGCGATGGCGTTGCCGCGCTGGACGTCGCGGTTCTTGCGGCAGGCGGCGTAGTCGGCGGAGCCGACCACCACGCCATTGGCGCGGCAGATCGCGTCGTCATCCTCGCCGAGGCTGGAGGCCGGAATCGCGTTGCGTTCGACGCAGGACGCCAGCGCCAGAGCGGCGAGCGTCAGCGCGATGAGAGGTATCGAAGTCAGTCGCATGGTGCTTCCTGGGCAAGGCATCGGTGGCGCCGTGTTTAGCGCGAAATGCGGGAATTGTAAGGTGGGCGCGCCAACGTCGTCATTCCGGGATGCACTTCGGACGGCGAAGCCGACTGAAGGGCAGACCCGGAATCCGGAGATGGTTGAACATTTCGAGATTCCGGGTTCGCTCGCAGCTCGCGCTGCTCCCGCCCCCAGGCGCGCCAATTGGCGCGCCTGGGAATGACAGCGCTGCCTACACCCGCCCCTTCAGGGCGTCGCCGATCTCGTCCAGCACCTTGGGGTCCTCGATGGTTGCGGGCATCGCCCAGGCGTCGCCGTCCGCGATCTTCTTGATGGTGCCGCGCAATATCTTGCCGGAACGGGTCTTCGGCAGACGGCCGACGGTGATCGCCAGCTTGAACGCTGCCACCGGCCCGAGCTTGTCGCGCACCAGCGCCACCACATCCTTTTCGATCTCGGCAGGGCTGCGCGTGACGCCGGCCTTCAGCACCAGAAAGCCGCAGGGCACCTCGCCCTTGATGGCATCCTTGATGCCCAGCACCGCGCATTCGGCGACGTCGGGATGCCCGGCCAGAATCTCTTCCATGCCGCCGGTGGAGAGGCGATGGCCGGCGACGTTGATGATGTCGTCGGTGCGGCCCATCACATAGACGTAGCCGTCTTCGTCGAGATAGCCGGCGTCGGAGGTTTTGTAGTAGCCGGGGAATTCGTTGAAATAGGCTTCCTTGCAGCGCTCGTCCTGCTCCCACAAGGTCGGCAGGCAGGCCGGCGGCATCGGCAGCTTGATGACGATCGAGCCCATGGTGCCCGCGGGCAACGGTTTTGCGGCTTCGTCGACAACTTCCACCTGATAACCCGGCATCGGCACCGTCGGCGAGCCGTGCTTGACCGGCAATATGCCCAGCCCGACCGGATTGCCGGCGATGCACCAGCCGGTCTCGGTCTGCCACCAGTGATCGATCACCGGGACTTTCAATTGCTGCTCGGCCCACTCCACCGTCGGCGGATCGGCGCGCTCGCCGGCGAGAAACAGCGCGCGGAATTTCGAGAGGTCGTATTTGCAGATCAGCGTGCCGTCGGGGTCTTCCTTGCGGATGGCGCGAAACGCGGTCGGCGCGGTGAACAACGCCACGGCGCCATGTTCGGAGATCACGCGCCAGAACGCGCCGGCATCCGGCGTGCCGATCGGCTTGCCCTCATACATGATCGAGGTGGCGCCATGAAACAGCGGGCCGTAGATGATGTAGCTGTGGCCGACCACCCAGCCGATGTCGGAGCCGCACCACCAGACCTCACCGGGCTTCACCCCGTAGAGATTCCACATCGACCATTTCAGCGCGACCAGATGGCCGCCATTGTCGCGCACCACGCCCTTCGGCTTTCCCGTGGTGCCCGAGGTGTAGAGAATGTACAGCGGATCAGTCGCCAGCGCCGGCACGCAGGGTGCGGATTTTTTCGCTGCGATGGCCTTGCCGCGCAGGTCGGCCCAGTCGTGGTCGCGGCCGCTGACGAGATCGCAGGCCTGCTGCGGCCGTTGCAGGATGATGCAGGCGTCGGGCTTCGCGCTGGAAAGCCGGATCGCCTCGTCGAGCAGCGGCTTGTACTGCACGAGGCGGCCGGGCTCGAGGCCGCAGCTGGCGGAGAAGATCAGCTTCGGCTTGGCGTCCTCGATGCGGGTGGCGAGTTCCTTCGCGGCAAAGCCGCCGAACACCACCGAGTGCACCGCGCCGATCCGCGCGCAGGCCAGCATGGCGATCATGGCCTCGGGCACCATCGGCATATAGAGGACGACGCGGTCGCCCTTGCCGACGCCGAAATCCTGCATGACGGCGCCGAGCACCTGCACCTCGTGCAGCATCTGGGCGTAGGTGAATTTGGTGACCGCGCCTGCGAGCGGCGAATCGTGGATCAGCGCGACCTGATCGGCACGGCCTGATGCGACATGACGATCCAGCGCGTTGTAGCAGGTGTTGACCACGGCGCCGGCGAACCAGCGGCCATAGAGGCCGAGCGAAGGATCGAAGATCTTTTTCGCCGGCTCGATCCAGTCGATCCCCTGCGCCGCCTCGCCCCAGAAGCCTTCGGGGTCCTTGAGCGAACGGGCATGGACCTCGCGGTAGCGACTGGAGTCGTGGATGTTCATGGCGTCTCTCCCGCCCCGGCTGTGCCGCCGGAGTTCATTGCGCCGCCATTGTCACGCGATGCGGCCTTATTTCAAGGGCGGTTTGGCCTTGTTCTTGATCCCCATGTCCGCGCCGATCTGCTCCAGTTCCTGCGCCAGCGACTTGTAGTTGCTCCGCGCCGCCACATGCTGCGGGTCAAGCTTGATGGCGGCGCCAAAATCCGCCAGCGCGCGGACGCGGTCGCCCTTCCTGCGGAACAGCTCGCCGCGGGCATTGAAGACATCGGCCAGCGTGGGATCGAACCGGAGCGAAATGCTGTAGTCGGCGATGGCGCGGTCGATCTGGTCCTTACGATGATAGGCGCCGCCGCGCGCAAGCAACGCCTTCAGGCGGTCGGCGCGCTGGGTCTTGTCGTTGTCGATCAGCGCACCGCAGGCGGCGATGATCCGGTCGTCGTCACCGGCCGTGATGGCCGCGACGCAGGGCGCGGAATCGACCTGCGGATCGTGCGCCGACTCGCTGACCGCAGCGAGTTGCGGGCACGCGCTCATTACGGTCGCGTTGGCGCCGACGGCATGGCCGAGAATTTCGGACAGCGTCTGGCAACTTCCATCATGGCACAGCCGCCATTCGCCGGCGGCGCCGGAATTGCCGAGCACGACTTCTGGCATTGGTGGGCGTTTTGGCGCCCACTGAAACCAGCCATCGACCAGGCGCGCGTCGGAGGGCGGCTCCATGCCGGCGCCGGATCCCTTGACGCGGGCCTGCACCAGTTCGAGGCCGTCCGGCGTGATGCGCCAGTCTTCCTGCCAGTCGACCTTCTCGATCGAATGCGTCCATACCAGCGTGAACGCCGCCACCGCCAGCGTCTTCACAGCGCCGGCGGAGGCGAGGCACAGGCTCAAGCGATGACCGCCACCGGCGCGCGCTGCCGCCACTGCCAGGCGACAATGGCAATGGCAATCGCAAAACCGGCCCAGTCGCTGTACTGGAATTCGCCGAGCAGGCAGAGCGCGGCGATGAAGGAAACGACCCGTTCCGCCAGACTCATCCGGGTGAACAGGAAGCCGATCGCCACCATGCCGAACAGGCCGATCGCCACCAGCGCCTTGAAGGTCGCGAACGCCACGGCGCCATAGAAGCCGAGTTGCGCCGCCAGGGGATCGCCGGCCTGCAGCATCAGTGCCGGCGAATACACGAAGATGAACGGGATCACGTACCCGGCCAGTGCGATCCGCATCGCCTCCCAGCCGATCTTGTCGGGATTCTCCTTGGCGATCGGCGCCGCCGCCAGCGCCGCCAATGCCACCGGCGGCGAGAGGTCGGCCATGATGCCGTAGTAGAATGCGAACATGTGGCTGGTGATCAGGGGCACGCCGAGTTTTGCCAATGCCGGCGCAGCCAGTGCGGCGGTGATGATGTAGGTCGGGATCGTCGGAATGCCGGTGCCGAGCAGGATCGACAGGAACATCGTCATGATCAGCGCCAGGAACAGGCTCTTCTCGCCGAGCCCGATCACCCAGCCGCCGAAGATGGTGCCGACGCCGGTCTGCGTCATCATGCCGATGATGGTGCCGACGATGGCGCAGGCCATGCCGACGGTGAGCGCCGATTTGGCACTGTCCGCCAGCGAGTCGCGGCACGCCGCGAGGGTAGCGCGGCCGCCCCGGGTCAGCGCACTGAGCAGCACCAGTGCGAAGACGATGGCGGCGACGAGGCGGATGTCGATGCCGTCGCGGAAGGCGACGCCGACGATCAGCGCCAACCCGATCCAGAAGATGTAGCGCAGCGCCTGGTTGGAGAAGCCGAGCACGATGCTGGCGCCGAGAATCAGGCCGACGGTGAGCGACAGGCCCATGGTGCCGGCGTAAAGCGGCGTAAAGCCCTCGAACAGCATGTAGACCAGGGCGGCCAGCGGCAATACCAGGTACCAGCGCGCCACCAGCGCCTTGCCGGCGCTGGGGATTTCCGACTTCTTCATGCCAACGAGGCCGTGCTTGCCGGCTTCGAGATGCACCATCCAGAACGCCGAGGCGAAATACAGGATCGCCGGGATCACCGCGGCCTTGACGATGACGGAATATTCGACGCCCAGCGTCTCCGCCATGATGAAGGCGACGGCGCCCATCACAGGCGGCATGATCTGGCCGCCCATCGAGGCGGTGGCCTCGACGCCGGCGGCAAAGGCGCGGCGATAGCCGAACTTGATCATCAAGGGAATCGTGAACTGGCCGACGGTGACGACATTGGCGACGCCGGAGCCGGAGATGGTGCCCATCATGCCGGACGCGAACACCGCGACCTTGGCCGGGCCGCCGCGGGTGCCGCCGAACAGGCCGAGCGAGACGTCGGTGAACAGCTGGATCATGCCGGCACGCTCGAGGAACGAGCCGAACAGGATGAACAGGAAGATGTAAGTCGCCGAAACATAGATCGGCACGCCATAGAAGCCTTCGGTGCCGTAAGACAGATGCGTGACGATCTGATCGAAATCATAGCCGCGGTGATTCAGCGGCGCCGGCAGATACTGGCCGAAAAACCAGTACAGCAGGCAGACGCCGCACATCAGCGGCAGTGCCAGACCCATCAGCCGGCGCGTGCCTTCGAAGATCAGCACGGCCAGCAGGGCGCCGACCGCAAGATCGAGCCGTGTCGGATCGCCATCCCGCGCGATCAGGTCGGCGTAGAAGATCCATTGATACAGCCCGCAGAGAAAGCCGAGCCCGCCGATGAACCAGCCGGCGGCACGGCCGGCGTTGCTCTTCGCGGTGAAGTTGGCGATCAGGCCGAAGGTCAGCAGGATCAGGAAGCCGACATGGACGCCGCGCACCACCTGGCTCGGCAACACGTTCCACGCTGCGATGACGAGCTGAAACGTCGCAAAGGCGATGCCGATGACATAGGCCAGCCGGCCCCAGCCGCCGGGGCCAAAACCTTCGGGAAAGCCGTGTTCGAAATTGTCGAATTCAACCTTGATGGGCTCCGCGCCCTCAGCCACCAACATCAGCGTCGTCCCTAACTATCGTTCAAAAGGTATCACGCGCCGACGTATCGAATGGAAATGGATACGATGACGCGCGTTCTAGCTCGTTCCCTCCCCCCTTGCGGGGGAGGGTTAGGGAGGGGGGTGAGCCACGAATACTGAGCTCGAATTTACCCCCTCTCCAGCTCTCCCCCGCCAGGGGGAGAGGGCGGTCCGTGCGTTGCCGTATCGACGTGCCTCACATCGACGGCAGGCCCTACTTGATCAGACCCTTTTCCTTGTAGAAGCGGATCGCGCCGGGGTGCAGCGGCACCGGGCTTCCGGTCGCGGCGGTCTCCAGCTTGATCTCCTTGCCGGCGGCGTGGGAATTCGCCAGCTCCGGCAAGTTCTCGAACACCAGCTTGGTCATCTGATAAGCGAGGTCATCCGACACCGCCGAACTGGTCACCAGATAGTTGATCACCGCCGCGGACGGGACATCCTTGTCCTGGCCGGTATAGGTGTTGGCGGGGATGATCACCGACACGAAGGGCGGGCCGATCTTGTCGACCGTCTCCTTCGGCACCGACACCACGGTGATGCTGCTGGACGAACTCAGATCCCGCAACGAGGCCACGCCGAGGCCGGCGGACTGCAAGGTCGCGCCGAGCTGGCGGTTCTTCATCAGGTCGACGGATTCGGCGAAGGGCAGATACTCGATCTTGCCGAGATCCTTGTAGCTGAGGCCCGCGGCCGCGAGAATCGCGCGCGAGTTCAGTTCGGTGCCGGATTTCGGCGCGCCGACCGACAGGCTCTTGCCCTTGAGGTCGGCCAACGTCTTGATGCCGCTCTCGGCGGTGGCGACAATCTGGATGTAGTTCGGATAGATCGCGCCGATCACGCGCAGCTTCTCGAGCTTGGCCTTGAAGCCGGCTTCCTCGTCGCCGTCCCAGGCGGCTTTCAGGGAATCGCCGAGGCTGAAGGCGATTTCGCCGCGGCCCTGCTGTAGCAAAATGAGATTTTCAACCGACGCCTTGGTGGCCTGCACCTGGGTCTTCACGCCGGGAATCTTGTCGCTGTAGATTTTGCCGATGGCAACGCCGAGCGGATAGTACACGCCTGACGTGCCACCGGTCAGAACGTTGATAAAGTTCTGGGCATAAGCGGCGGGGGCCGACAGCGCTGCCGCGGTGGCCAGCGCAACGGCAATTATTCTGATTTTCATGTTTTTTCTCTCCCGTAAAATTGGCGGGAAAGTGGACGGATGTACGCTCCCGGTCAAGCCGTCCCAATGGCCAATAATACAATTGCGACAATATGATTTCGAGAAGCAAGCTGGCTTCCCGCCGACGTTTTCCACGCAACGGCTCTTGCCACGCAACGGCAAACCGGCATCAATGCGCCGCGTTCAAAAACAACAGACCGGCCAAGCCGGTCAAAGATACGTTCTGGGGGGAACATGGCTGCAGGCACACCGCCGTCCGACGAGGAAACCGTTGTCGTCTCCAACGAGGCACTGCTGAAAGCGGAATCCTTCGTCGAGGCCGAAGAAGGCGCTACCAACCGGCTGTTCGGCTGGGCGGGGCGGATTTCCACCGCCATCGCCGTCGTCATGAGCCTGTTCCATCTCTATGCCGCCTATGCCATCGTGCCGACGCAGGAACTGCGTTACGTCCACGTCGCCTTCACTCTGGTGCTGAGCTTCCTGCTGTTCCCGCTGGCGACGCGATTTCGCAACCGGGTGCGCTGGTGGGACATCGTGCCGGGCATCGTCGCCATCGGCACCATCGTCTACGCGCTGTGGGGCGGCGACGATTTCACCGACCGCGCCACCGTGCCGGACCATATGGACGTCATCGTCGGCATCGTCTTCATCGTGCTGCTGCTCGAGGCCACGCGCCGCACCACCGGGCTGATCATGCCGGTAGTGTCGCTGTTCTTCATCGCCTACGCGATGCTCGGCCCGCATCTGCCGGCGCCGTGGACGCATCGCGGCTATGACCTGCCGCGGCTGGTCGGCCACCTCTTCATCACGCTGGAAGGCATCTTCGGCGTCGCGGTGGACGTCTCCGCCACGCTGATCATCCTGTTCACCATCTACGGCGCGTTCCTGCAGCAATCCGGCGCCGGAAAATTCTTCATCGATTTCTCGCTGGCGCTGATGGGCGGCAAGCCGAACGCCGCCGGCCGCACCGTGGTGCTGTCGTCGTTCCTGCTCGGCGGCCCCTCCGGTTCCGGTGTCGCGACGACCGTGATGATCGGTACCGTAGCCTATCCGATGCTGGCCAAGGCCGGTTTCGAGAAGAACGCCGCCGGCGGGTTGCTCGCCGCGGGCGGCCTCGGCGCCATCCTGTCGCCGCCGGTGCTCGGCGCCGCCGCGTTCCTGATCGCCGAGTTCCTCAAGATCAGCTATCTCGACGTGATCTGGATGGCGACGATTCCGACCTGTCTCTATTACCTGTCGCTGCTGATCATGGTGGAGATCGACGCCAAGCGCTTCGGCGCCCACGACGTCAACTTCAAGCCGGAGATGAGCCTCGGCCAGATGACGAAGCGCTACGGCTTCCACTTCATCTCGCTGATCGCGGTGGTGATCTTCATGCTGATCGGCTATTCGCCGTCGCTGTCGGTGTTCTACGCCACCGCCGTCACCTTCGCGCTGAGCTTCCTGCGCAAGGAGACCGCGCTGGTGCCGAAGAAGCTGGTGAAGGCGCTGGCCGACGGCTCGATCGGCGCGCTGAACGCCGCCACCACCTGCGCCTGCGCCGGCATCGTGGTCGGCGTGGTCACCCTCACCGGCCTCGGGCTGAAATTCTCGTCGATCGTGATCTCCTATGCCGGCGGCAGCCTGCTGCTGACGGCGATCTACACCTCGCTGATCGTCTGGATCATCGGCCTCGCGGTGCCGGTCACGGCGTCCTACATCATCTGTGCGGTGATCGCGGCGCCCGCGCTGATCAAGCTCGGCGTGCCGGACTACGCCGCGCACATGTTCATCTTCTATTATGCCGTGTTGTCGGAAGTCTCCCCGCCGACCGCGCTGTCACCGTTCGCCGCCGCCGCCATCACCGGTGGCGATCCCTACCGCACCACGCTGCAATCCTGGAAATATACGCTGCCGGCATTCCTGGTGCCGTTCGTGTTCGTGCTGGATCCGCAGGGCGTCGGCCTGCTGCTGGCGATCCCGAAGGGTGGCTCGTGGATCGACATCATCGAGATCACCATCAAGACCACCTTTGGCCTCGTGGCGCTCGCCGCCGTCGCGCAGAACTGGGCACTGCGACAAACCACCCCGCTCGAACGCGGCCTGCTCCTGCTATCGGGGTTGCTGCTGGTATTCCCGAGCCTGATCGAGGCGATCCTGGAAGCGATCATCGGACGCGACATCAGCTACACCTACGTCCCCGGCCTGATCATCGGCCTGGGTGTGCTATTGTGGCAGTTCAAAACGCCGGCGCCTTCACGACCGGCCCTCACAATATAAAAATAAACAGGGAGCGAAGCGATGCTGACGAGATTCAGGAAGGCCGGCGCGGTATTGGCCGCGGCATTGTCGGCGGGGATGATCCTTGCCGGCGCGGTGTACGCCCAGCAGAAGACCATGGCGATCGGCACCGGCGGCACCGGCGGCGTGTATTACCCGCTCGGCGGCGCCATCGCCAACGTGCTGTCCAAGGCGCTGCCGAATACCCAGGCCACCGCGGAAGTCACCGGCGGTTCCGTCGATAACCTCAAGCTGATCGCCTCGGGCCAGAGCGAACTCGGCTTCAGCATGGCCGACGCCGCGCTCGATGCCTTCAACGGCCAGGACAAGTTCAAGAGCGGCAAGGTGCCGCTGCAGACGCTGCTGGTGGTCTATCCGAACCGCATGCATGTGGTGACGGTGGAAGGCACCGGCATCGAGAAGATGTCCGACCTGAAGGGCAAGCGCGTCTCGACGGGCTCGCCGGGCAGCGCCACCGAAGTGATGGCGTTCCGCGTGCTCGAAGCCTCAGGCCTCGACAAGGACAAGGACATGAAGCGCGAGCGGCTCGGCGTCGCCGAATCCGTCAACGCCATCAAGGACCGCAAGATCGACGCCTTCATGTGGGTCGGCGGCGTGCCCACCGCGGCGGTCACCGACCTCGCCGCCACGCCCGGCATGAAGATGAAGCTGATCGACCACAGCGACGCCGTCGAGAAGATGAACGCGAAATACGGCAAGCTCTATGCGCGCAGCAGCATCAAGGCCGGCATCTATCCCGGTACCGACAAGGACAACGCCATCGCGGAAGTCTGGAACATCATCGTCACCGGCGACAAGATGAGCAATGAGGACGCCTACAACATCGTCAAGACGCTGGTGGAGAAGAAGGCCGACATCGTCGCCGTGCACAAGGAAGCCGAAAGCTTCTCGCTGGACAACCAGGTCCAGGATCGTTCGCCGATTCCGTTCCATCCCGGCGCGCTGAAGTATTTCAAGGAAAAGGGCATCGGCGGCTGAGGCCGATGGAGCTTTTCAACCTGAATTGGGTCGGATCAATATAGATTTGTCATTCCCCGGCACGCCAATTGGCGTGCCGGGGACGCGCCTTCGTCGGCGATAGCCGACTAAGGCATGGGCCCGGATGACGATGTGAGAGGCTGCCGGAGCCGTAGAGCCGTCTTGCTTGACGTGATCGCGCTGCAGACGCGGCCACATGTCGCAGGCGACCGGGCCATTGTACCAAATGCTTAACGATGGTGTTGCATTGCACTGGCAACCTGCAGTGCCGCCGCGTAGCATGCGAACAATCCGTTCGGCTCACACAGACCGGCATGACCGGGAGAATATGAAGTGCCTGCGATCAGCACAGTTGGACTTTTGGAAGCAAGCCGCGGCCGCGCCCTCCCGATCCCTGCAGGATCATTCGTGATCGCCGGGTTCTGAAAATCACCACCTGACGACACCCATCGCCACAGCGTTCACGCGTGCGCCTGCGCGCCAATCTCTTATCCAGAGGATACCTGAAATGTCATCCACGACCCGCTTTCCGACCCGCCGCTCGGTCATGCTCGGCGGCGCTGCCGCGCTCGGCCTGCCGTTGCTGTCACGCAACGCCCGCGCCGCCGACGCCTGGCCGACCCATCCGGTCAAGTTCGTCGTGCCGTTCGCGGCCGGCGGCACCACCGACATTCTGGCGCGCGTGGTCGCCGCCAAGATCTCCGAGGAATACGGCCAGCAGTTCATCGTCGAGAACAAGCCGGGCGCCGGCGGCAACATCGCCGCCGACTTCGTCGCCAAGGCCGATCCCGACGGCTACACCTTCCTGGTCGGCACCCCGGGCACCCACGCCATCAACAAGTTCGTGTTCAAGAACATGCAGTACGATCCGATCAAGGATCTGGCGCCGGTGATCATCATCGCCAAGGTGCCGAACCTGTTCTCGGTGACCAATTCGCTGCCGGTGAAGAGCGTCGCCGAATTCATCGCGCTGGCGAAGTCCAAGCCCGGCGAATTCTTCTACGGCACCCCCGGCCTCGGCTCGACCGCGCATGTCTCCACCGAACTGTTCAAGTCGATGACCGGCGTCAACATCACCCACGTGCCCTACAAGGGCAGCGCGCCGGCACTGACCGATCTGATCGCCGGCCGCGTCCACCTCACCATCGACAACCTGCCGGCCTCGCAGCCCTTCGCGGAATCCAATTCGATCCGCCCGCTCGCGGTCTCCACTGCGGCGCGCTGGCCGCTGATGCCGGATATCCCGACCATCGCCGAAGCCGGCGTGCCCGGCTACGAGGCGGCGGCGTGGTTCACCGTCGCGGCGCCTGCGAAGACCCCGAAGGACATGATCGACAGGCTCAACGCCAGCATCGACAAGTTCATCAAGTCGGAAGACGGCACCACGCGGCTGCGCAAGCTCGGCGCCGAGCCGGCCGGCGGCTCGCCGGAAGCGATGCAGGCCTATGTGATCTCGGAAACCGAGAAGTGGGGCAAGGTCGCCCAATTCGCCGGCATCAAGCCGGAGTAAATGAACAAATGACCGGCGCGCCTCGCGCACCGGTCATTCGAACTTCATGTCCACGCATTTGCTGACGTCGGAGCCCAGCCCCGACGCGATGGTGAGGCAGCCGCGGACTTTCTGCGCGGTGTTGTCGCTGGCCCAGACCACGTAGCCGCCGGTGCCGAAGAAGGAATTGGTGTTCGGCGGTTCGGTCTCGGTGGCATCGAACGAATAGCTGGAATCGGTGTCGAAGATGCGCGGCTTCTTCACGCAGGCGCCATCGGTCTGCGTGCTGATGATTTCCTTGTTGTCGCGCGTCATCGACAGGCTGACCGAGCAGCGGAAGTATTCCGAGGTTTTGGTGTTGAACAGGTAGGCGTAGGAGCGGCAGGTCGCGGTGCTCAATTTGCCGGCGCTCAAGCCCCGGCCGCAAGAGATCCGCTGGTTGTTGCTGAGCTTGAAATCATCCGCCGCGGCTATCGCCGGCAGCAGCGCCAGCGCACCGAGGACCACACCGCACTTCACTATCGCATGCATTCGAATCATCCCCATCGCCGGTATCGCTGTGACCCGGTCTAGCCCGAAGCCGAAAGATAGTCGTCCGGCACGATACGGGAAATCACAAAGTCATCGTGACCCGATGTCATATTGACGGGCTTACAACGTTCGTGATTTGTTCAAAGCATTGCCATGCAGTACCAAGTGCGCCTTAAACTAGAACTAGTTCGGAGACCGCAGAGATGACCGCACGAACAATCAGGATGCTGTGCGCCGCCGCCGCGCTGACGGCGCTGACAATGCCGGCCCTGGCGCAGGCGCCGGCACCGTGGGTTCTGGCGCCGGACATGGGCTACGGCTACGACGCCAGTGGCAAGACCTTCGCCTACAAGATGGGCACCAACAACGCCAAATTCCTGCTGAAGGGCGCCAAGAAGGTGCCGAAGAACACGCTGTTCTTCATCGGCGAGAACGGCCAGCTCTACATGCGCAGCGGGCCGTACCTGGAAGACGACGGCAAATTCAAGTTCGGGCCGGGCTGACACCGCCGCACCACGCGTGACAGCGACATGACATCGATCACCTCTCCCGCTGCCGCGGCAGAGGTGTTACAGAGCGCCTCATCTTTTTACGAAAGCTGAAAGCGCTCATGGTCCTTCCCGTCTCCCCGCTCGCCCCCACTTACGTTCCCGACATGCCCGAAATCGCCGGCGTCCGCCTGGCGACCGCCGCGGCCGGCATCCGCTACAAGGGCCGCACCGACGTGCTGCTGGCGGTGATGGACAAGGGCACCACAGCGGCCGGCGTCTTCACCACCTCGAAATGCCCGTCCGCCCCGGTGGAATGGTGCCGCGCCAAGCTCAAAGGCGGGCAAGCCCGCGCGCTGGTCGTCAATTCCGGCAATGCCAACGCCTTCACCGGCAAGAACGGCCGGCAGTCGACCAAGCTGACCGGCGATATCGCGGCGAAGGCGGTCGGCTGCAAGCCGGATGATGTTTTCCTCGCCTCCACCGGCGTGATCGGCGAACCGCTCGACGCCAGCAGGTTCGACGGTGTGCTCGGCACGCTGGCGGACAGCGCCACGCCCGATGGCTGGATGGATGCCGCGCGGGCAATCATGACCACCGACACCTTTCCCAAGGTCGCCACCGCGACGGTGAAGCTCGGCAAGGCGAAAGTCACCATCAACGGCATGGCCAAGGGCTCCGGCATGATCGCGCCGGACATGGCGACCATGCTGGCCTTCATCTTCACCGACGCGCCGATTTCAGCGCCCGCGCTGCAGGCGCTGCTCAAGGCCGGCGTCACCGACACCTTCAACGCCATCACCGTCGACGGCGACACCTCGACCTCCGACACGCTGATGATGTTCGCCACCGGCGCAGCCTCAGCGCAGGGCGCGCCGAAGATCACCAAGGCCGGCGACGTCCGGCTGAAGCCGTTCGTGAAGGCGCTGCAGACCCTGCTCGCCGATCTCGCCGAGCAGGTGGCGCGCGATGGCGAAGGCGCCCGCAAGCTGATCGAGATCATCGTCGAGGGCGCGACCTCGAAGACCTCGGCGCGCAAGATCGCCATGTCGATCGCCAATTCGCCGCTGGTGAAAACCGCTGTCGCCGGCGAGGACGCCAATTGGGGCCGCGTGGTGATGGCGGTCGGCAAGGCCGGCGAGCCCGCCGATCGCGACAAGCTTTCGATCTCGTTCAACGGCATTCGCGTCGCGAAAAGTGGTGCGCGCGATCCGTCCTATGACGAGAAGGATGTCTCGAAGGCGATGAAGAATCCGACGATCCAGATCAAGGTCGCACTCGGTCTCGGCAAAGGCCGCGACCGCGTGCTGACCTGCGACCTCACCAAGGAATACATCGCCATCAACGGCGACTACCGGTCGTGAAACTCGTTCTCGTCGTCGCCTGCGCACTGGTCGATGCCGACGGCCGCGTGCTGATCACGCAGCGGCCGGAGGGCAAGACGCTGGCCGGCCTGTGGGAATTTCCCGGCGGCAAGCTGGAAGCGGGCGAGCGGCCGGAGGCGGCGCTGATCCGCGAATTGCACGAGGAGATCGGCATCACCGTCAAGGAAGCCTGTCTGGCGCCGCTGACCTTCGCCAGCCACGCTTATGAGGACTTTCATTTGCTGATGCCGCTCTATATCTGCCGGCGCTGGGAGGGCCTCGCGGTGGCGCGCGAAGGCCAGCAACTCGCCTGGGTCCGCGCCAACAAACTGCGCGACTATCCGATGCCGGCCGCGGACATTCCGCTGATCCCGCATCTGATCGATCTGCTGTAGCCTCTCCACGTCATTGCGAGCTCTGATAAAATTGGCTTTGCCAATTTTATCCTGAGCGAAGCAATCCAGAAGACCGCAAGCGAGGGCTGGATTGCTTCGTCGCAAGGGCTCCTCGCAATGACGAACCTTACGGCTTCAGCCCCTTCACCGCGTCGGCCAGACTCGCTTTCGCCGAACCCGGTCTCAGCGGCTTCTGCTGGCTTTCATGTGGGGCCCATCCGGACAGCCAGATCACATCGAAGGTGGCGCGGATGCGGCCGTCCGGGTCGGCGAAGCGCTCGGCATAGATCTGCGCCATCCGCAGCAGGGTGGCGCGGCGCGACGGGATGCGGCGGCGCTCCATCAGCACATTGGTGGCGCCCATGCGCCGGATATCCTGCATCAGCGCGAAGGCACTGTCGTAGCGCACCACGACACGGTCGACATCGGTGACCGGCAAAGCAAAACCCGCGCGCTGCAACAGCGCACCGACATCACGCAGATCGGCGAAGGGGGCGACGCGCGGCGAGATGCCGCCTTCGAGCTCCGCTTCCGCCGCCGCAAAAGACTGCCGCAACTCGGTCAGCGTATCGCCGCCGAGCATCGCCGCCAGCAGCAGCCCGTCCGGCTTCAACGCGCGGCTGATCTGCGCCATCACACCGGGCAGATCATTCACAAAGTGCAGCGCCAGCGCGGAGACGACGAGATCGAGGGAATCGGGCGCGAGCCCCAGGCCGTCGCGCTCGTTGTCGGGCACGGCAATGTGAGTCAGCGTGCCGACGCGGGCCGCCAGCGCCGCGCGGAGACCGTCGCCCGGCGTGGCGATATCCGCGACGCTGGTGAAGGTGCGCAATACGGCGTGCAGGCGTTCGTCCATCTCCTCGGTAACGCGATCGAGCAGGAAGGTCGCCGCACCCTGCTTCAACGCACGATCCTGCCGCGCGCGCAGCAGCGCGCGGTCGAACAGGATGGGGGCGGCGTTGGGGTTCGGAGCCATGCCGGTTGGTACGCCGAAGTTCGGGGCTCTGGCAATCCGGCAGCCCTCATGGTGAGGAGGCGCTCTTGCGCCGTCGCGAACCATGAGTGTGCAGCCGCCATCCTTCGAGACGCCGCGCCAAGGCGCGGCTCCTCAGGATGAGGTTCCTTTGTGGCTTGAGAGTCCGCAAAACCAGCGCTAGCTTTTCGCCATGGACGCCGAAGCGACATCGCCGTGGTCCCTCGCCTCGCAAATGCGCGGGGTGTGGCGGGCGTGCGGGACGGCGTGGGATTATGCGGCGCATGTGGCGCTGGATATCGCGCTGCCGACGCTGTGCGTGGCCTGCCGCGAGCCGGTCGCCGGCGACGGCGTCTGCGCCAACTGCTGGGCCAAACTGTCGTTCATCGCGCCGCCGTTCTGCGCCCGGCTCGGGATTCCCTTTGTCTACGACCCCGGCCCCGGCATCCTGTCGATGCAGGCGATTGCCGATCCGCCGGCCTATCAGCGCGCCCGCGCCGCGGTGCGCTACGACGATGTCGCCCGCACGCTGGTGCACCAGCTGAAATACCATGACCGCACTGATCTCGCGCCTGCGATGGGGCGCTGGATGGCGCGCGCCGGGCAGGAACTGCTTGAGGGGGCCGACGTGCTGGTGCCGGTGCCATTGCATTGGCGGCGCGGGTTTAGCCGGCGTTTCAACCAGTCCGGGGCGCTGGCACGCGCGATCCAGAAGCAGAGCGGCGTAGCGGTCTCGCGCGACGCGCTGCGCCGGATCCGGCCGACCGAGCACCAGATTGGCCTGTCGCGGAGCGAGCGCGCAGCAAATGTGCAGGGTGCATTCAAGGTTCCGCAGGACAAACGACCTGACATCCACGGCCGTCGCGTCATCCTGATCGACGATGTGCTGACTTCCGGCGCCACTGTGGACGCCTGCGCCCGGGCGCTGCTGCGCGCCAAAGCGGCCCAGGTCGATGTGCTCGTCTTCGCGCGGGTTGTGGACGCCCACAAGGCTCCCATATAATTAGACTACCCTCTTCCAACGGAGCGCCCTGACATGGCCGCCGCGATCGAAATCTATACCCGTCCCGGCTGCGGCTATTGCAGCGCCGCCATCTCGCTGCTTCAGCGCAAGAAGGCGGCCTTCACCCATTTCGACGTCGCCGCCGACCCGACCTACCGCCAGCAGATGTTCGAACGCGCCGGCGCCGGCTCGACCTTCCCGCAGATATTCATCGACGGTAGCCATGTCGGCGGCTGCGACGACCTCTATGCGCTGGACCGCGAAGGCAGACTGGACGGCATGCTCGCCGGTGAAAAGGCCCCTTCATGAGCGATGACCTCACCTTCACCGCCGCGATGGTGCAGATGCGCACCGGCCTGTTGCCGGAGCCGAGCCTGGAGCAGGGCAGCCATCTGATCCGCGAGGCGGCGCTGGCCGGCGCCGATTACGTGCTCACCCCCGAGGTGAGCAACATGATGCAGCTGAACCGCACGGCACTGTTCGAGCATCTGCGCCCCGAGGAAGACGACCTTTCGCTGAAGGCCTATCGCGCGCTCGCCGCCGAGCTGAATATCCATCTGCACATCGGATCATTGGCGGTGCTGGCGACGCCGGAGCGCGCCGCCAACCGCTCGTTCCTGATCGGGCCGGACGGCCAGGTGCTGGCAAGCTACGACAAGATCCACATGTTCGACATCGACCTGCCGAACGGCGAGACCTATCGCGAATCCGCCAACTACCAGCCCGGCGAGACCGCGGTCATCTCCGACCTGCCATGGGGCCGCGTCGGGCTCACCATCTGCTACGACGTTCGCTTCCCCGCGCTGTACCGCGCGCTGGCCGAGAGCGGCGCGTCATTCCTCACCATTCCCTCGGCCTTCACCCAGAAGACCGGCGAGGCGCACTGGCACACGCTGCTGCGCGCCCGCGCCATCGAGAACGGCTGCTTCGTGTTCGCCGCGGCGCAAGGCGGCGTGCACGAGAACAAGCGCTCGACGTATGGCCATTCGCTGATCATCGACCCCTGGGGCGTGGTGCTGGCCGAAGCCACCGGCATCGAGCCCGGCTTCATCATGGCGAAGATCGATCCCGCCAAGGTGACCGAGGCGCGCCGGACCGTTCCGTCGCTGCAGCACGGCCGCCGCTTCAGCGTCGCCGACCCCAAGGCTGGCCCGGAATATCTGCATCTGGTCCGAGAAGCGACATGATCCGCTACAACCTGCGCTGCGACCGCGGCCATGCTTTCGAGAGCTGGTTTCAGAGTTCGGGCGCCTATGACTCGCAGGTGAAGCGCAAGCTGGTGAACTGCCCCTCTTGCGGTTCGACCAAGGTCGAGAAGGCCATCATGGCCCCGCAGATCGGCCGCAAGAAGAAGGACCGCGCCGCCGCGCCGGAGCCTTCGACCTCGACCGAGGTCAGCACCGGCAACTCGACGCCGCTGATGATGGCGCAGGAAGCCGAGTTGCGCGCCAAGATCAAGGAACTGCGCGACCACGTCACCAGGAATGCCGACAATGTCGGCGAGAAGTTTCCCGACGAAGCGCGGAAAATGCATTACGGCGATATCGAGCACCGCCCGATCTACGGCGAAGCCTCGCCCGACGAAGCCCGCTCGCTGATCGACGAAGGCATCGAAGTGACGCCGCTGCCGGTGCTGCCGGGGGACAGGAACTAAACCGCTACCAGCAGCGCCACGCCAATTACGATCAGCACAATGCCTGACAGTTCGCGCGCCGACACCGGCTGCTTGAACGAATAATACGCCACCGCCTGCGCGAACAGCACCTCGACCAGCGCCAGGGTGCGGACATTGGCAGCGGCGGTGAGTGCGAAGGCGAGAAACCAGAACTGCGACGCTGCCGCCCCCATGAAGCCGGCGAGCATTGAGGGCTTCCACAGGCCGAGGATGTTGCTCAGCACCTTTGGCGCCCGCGCCAGCAGATAAATGGTCAGCACCAGCGTCTGCACGAACAGGCCCCACACCAACGTGTAGGACGCCGCGGTGACGAACGAGACGTTGGGCACCACGATGATGGCGCCGCGAAAGCCGACCGCCGAAAAGGCGAAGGCCGCGGCGGCCACGAGGCCCAGCACGGTCGGCCGGACGCTGGCGATGTCGCGCACCGCGCCGGGGCGCAGCGCGGTGACCACGACGCCGACGGTGGCGATCAGGATCGCCATCACCTTCAACATCGTCAGATGATCGCCCAGAAACGCGAAGCCGAAGATCGCGGTCTGGATCGCCTCGGTCTTCAGATACGCCGTGGTGACCACGAAGGAGCGGTCGTTCATCGCTGCCAGCATCAGCCCGGTGGCGAGGATCTGGCTGAGCGCGCCGAGCAGCAGCCATGGCCAGAACGCCACCGTCGGCCACGGGATCGCATCGCCGGTCGCGGCGATGACAATGGCGAAGAACACGAGCGAGAACGGGAAGCCGAACAGGAAGCGGATATTGGTGGCGCCCCAGGTGCCGAGCGGCCCGGTCAGCGACCGCTGCATCGCGTTGCGCGCCACCTGCCCCATGGCGGCAACGATGGTGAAGGGAATCCAGAGCGCGGCAATGCTGAACATGAGGTGGGGGATTCGCGTGAGGAACGGAATGGCTGGCGGCGAACGCGCGGCACCGTGACGGCGATAGCCGACGCGGTCAACCGGGACGTCACATGCCAGCATTGCGCCTGCCGAATCCGCGGCCTATCCAAACGTGAAGGCGTAAGCCTGGACGCCCGCATCGAGGAATTCGATTTCGAATGTGCGCTCCATCACCGGTCCCGCTTGCCGGACGAGTTGATAGAGTCGGTTCTCCCGCACACTTCCCAATCCTTCCGCATCGACGTCGAAACCGTGGTCGGCGCCTGGCGGCTGGCCATCGATCTTGACCCGGAAGCGAACGGGCTGGCCTTGAATGGCAGGGCCCAGGACGAGGTGAAGATCGCGGGCGTGAAACCGGTAGCTGATCCCACCGGGCGCCTTGTTCAGCGTCGCGAACTCTCCTCCAACGGTCCAATTGCCTGCCAGGCTCCATGTGTTGAGCGACAGTGCCGGTCCTGCGCCATAGAGACTGGGGACATCTTCCCTGATGCCACCGGGAGATGCGAAATTGCTGGCTTGCCGGTAACCGATATAGGTTTCCGCTGAACCAAGATTGCGTTCATCCGCCGCGGCCTGCGCACCTTCCGCGCGGATGCCGGTGATATCTTTGACGACCGGCGCGCCACCTGCTTCGGACAGCAGTTGCTGGATCAATTTTTCAGATTGTTCGTAGCCACCCTCACCGAGCGTATGATGACGGACACGACCATCGGCACCGATGAAATAGATCGCCGGCCATGCCTGATTGTCGAACGCCCGCCAGATGGCGAAGTCATTGTCGATCACGACGGGATAGCCGACGCCGAGCGAGACCGACGCTGTGCGCACATTGGCGACGTTCTTCTCGAAGGCGAACTCCGGTGTGTGGACGCCGATGACGACGAGGCCGCGATCCCTGTATTTCTCTGCCCAGGAACGGATGTGTGGAAGCGTCCTCAGGCAGTTGATGCAGGAATAGGTCCAGAAATTTACCAGAACGACCTTGCCGCTCAGATCTTCGGGGCGAGGCTGCGCGTTCAACCACTGCCGCTTATCGAACAGCGAACTCAGCGGAGCTGGTAGCGCAAAGGCTGGAGCGGCGTGCGCGGCCGCTTGCGCCGTCGCGGATACGGGCGCTTGGCGCAAGGCGACGATGAGACCTTGTTCGAGAACGTTGGTGCCGGCTGACGACAGGCGGGTGAGAAGGCCGGTATCGGCTCCAAGCCAGATGGTCGCAGCGCCCGCCACGACGGCCGCACCGAGGACGTGGCGAAAGCCATCGCTCCATCGCACCGACTGCTTGACGACCGCAAGAAGACGCCCGCCGAACAGCAAGCCTGCGGCAAGCGACGTTGTCGCTCCCAATCCATAGGTCAGGAGCAGAAGCGACGTTTCAATGCTGGGACCGCGCAGCGCCGCGCCAGTCAGGATCAATCCCAGCACCGGGCCGGCGCAAGGCGCCCAGAGCAATCCTGTCGCGACGCCAAGCAGTATCGACGGGATGGCCGTCGCGTTCCTTGTCGCGTCGCTGGCGTTCACGCGATGCCCGGCCCAGTCCGACAGGCGGGACCCGATCGACACGACCGGCGCCATCATGCGCGCCGCCAAGGCAGGAAACAGCATCGCCAGTCCGAACAGCGTCATCACGGCAAGGGCGGCGATCCGGCCATGGCGATTGACGTCCACCGCCCACCCGCCGGCGACCGATGCGAGACTCGCCACCGCCGCAAAGGCGAGAGCGAGCCCGAGAAGCAACGGCAGACCGCCTCGCCTGAAAGGCTGGTCTGCGCGTGTCAGGACAAACGGCAGGATCGGAAAGATGCAAGGCGATGCGATCGTGAGCAGGCCTGCCGCATAAGCGAGGATATAGAGCGTCATCGGTTGCACCGCTTGATAAGGGGGCGTCGGGACGGCCTGCCCGATCACCACGGGCAGGCCAGAGCCGTCACGGTCCAGCTCAGACCAGGTTGATCGTCACGTTGATATTGCCGCGCGTGAGTTTGGAATACGGGCAGGTCTGGTGCGCTTCATCCACCAGGGCCTGGGCGACGTCGCGCTCGACGCCCGGCAGGCCGACGTTGAGGCGAGCCTGGAGGAAGTAAGCGCCGTCGGTTGTGCCGAGGTCCACTTCGGCATCGATGAACAGCTCAGCCGGAAGCGCGATCTTCCTTTTGCGAGCTGCAAGCCCCAACGCGCCTTCAAAACAGGCCGACCAGCCAGCGGCGAACAGTTGCTCCGGATTGGTGCCGGCATCCGCAGAACCAGGGGACGAAAGCTTGATGTCGAGGCGGCCGTCCGAGCTGCGGGACGCACCGTCGCGGCCACCGGTGGTGTGGGTCCTGGCTGTGTAGAGCACTTTTTCGAGTTGGGTCATGGCGTGTTCCTCTCTGAAAGATTTGCTATTTATCATGTACGATTTAATCGTATGCGATATAAATGGGAGCGAGAGTTCACATCACCGTGTTCGCAGGCACGTCCTAGCCACCCGAGCAGGCAGCATCAGGGACTGCAGGAAACCTGCAGCCCCTCCTACGCCGCCAATCATACCCGCTGCCGCCGGTCAATAACCGGCGACATCGATGACGGCCTGGGCAAAGGCCTGCGGGGCTTCCTGCGGCAGGTTGTGGCCGATGCCGCCCGTGATGGTCCGGTGCGCATATTTGCCCGAGAATTTCTTGGCGTAGGAGCTGGGGTCCGGGTGTGGCGCGCCGTTGGCATCGCTTTCCAGGGTAATGGTGGGCACGGGGATCACAGGGCCTGCGGCAAGCCGCTTGTCCAGATCGTCATATTTCGGCGCGCCTTCCGCCAGGCCGAGCCGCCAGCGGTAGTTATGGATCACGATGCCGACATGATCCGGATTGTCGAACGACGCCGCAGAGCGATCGAACGTGGCATCATCGAAGTCCCACTTCGGCGAAGCGATCTGCCAGATCAGTCTGTTGAAATCGTGCCGGTTTGCCTCGTAGCCGGCCCGGCCGCGTTCCGTGGCAAAATAAAACTGGTACCACCATTGCAGCTCAGCCTTTGGCGGCAACGGCATCTTGCCGGCTTCAGGGCTGCTGATCAGATAGCCACTGACGGAGACCATGGCCTTGCAGCGTTCCGGCCAGAGCGCCGCCATGATGTTGGCGGTCCGCGCGCCCCAGTCAAACCCGGCGAGGATCGCCTTCTCGATCTTCAGCGCATCCATCAAGGCGATCATGTCGACAGCGACCGCCGACGGCTGGCCAGTCCGAACCGTTTCACTGGAAAGAAAGCGCGTCGAGCCATAGCCGCGCAGATACGGCACGATCACGCGGTAACCCTTCGCCGCCAACAGGGGCGCGACATCGACAAAGCTGTGAATGTCGTAGGGCCAGCCGTGCAGAAGGATGACCACGGGACCGTCGGCGGGGCCGGCTTCTGCGTAGCCGACATTGAGGACGCCGGCATCGATCTGCTTCAGTGGACCGAACGACGTGTTCGTGCCCGGCTTGATCGTCGGCACACCGGCCGGGACTTGTGCATCCGCAGACCCGCTGAGGACTAACTGCGCGGCAGCAATGCTGGCAGCTGCAGTGCCGAAAAAGCGGCGGCGATGATGGTTGATATCTTCGGACATGTTGACCGTCTCCATTGGTAAATTTCGTTGGATCATGGTGGGCGAGCGGGCGTGATCAACCCGCCTTCCGATGCTCCGTGCATCGTCCGCCCGGGTAGTGAGCGATCAGTGATGGCTTTTCGCCGCGGCCCCCTCGGGGACTACGACCCGAGCACTTCTCTGGCGGTCAGGGCCATGGCCGTTGACGAGGCCAGCATCGCGGTCGCGGCCATCAAGGCAATAAACGCCTGTTTCATGGTTGGTTCTCCGAGCTATTCTTCATTGTTTATCGCGTACGATTAACTCGCATACGATGATAAATATCTGAACTCGTCCAACAGTCAACCCTTCCGATTAAATCGGATGCGATATATATGCGTACGAGACTTCAATTATTCGTGTGATGACGAGGCTCCAATGAATCCTTCAGACCCGGCCGACCCAACGAATCCCAGACTCGCTGACTTCCTGTGCTTTGCGATCTATTCGGCCAATCTCGCCTACGGCAGGGCCTACAAGCCGATCCTCGAGGAACTCGGTCTCACCTACACGCAATACATCACGATCGTAGCGCTGTGGGAGGAAGACAACCAGACGGTCAGCGGCCTCGGCGAGAAGCTGTTTCTCGAATCCAACACGCTCACCCCTATCCTGAAGAAGCTTGAGGGGATGGGTTATCTCCGCAGGGAACGCGATGCCGCGGATGAACGCAAAGTCTTCGTCAGCCTGACGGATGCCGGCCGCCGCTTGCGGGAAAAAAGCCTGGGCATGAACCTCGTGGAAGCTTCCGGCCTGAACACCGAGGACTTTGCGAAAATGCAGAAGGCCGTCGTCACGCTTCGCGGCAACCTCATCAAGGCTGCGCAGGGCAAGCGGTAGCTACGCCGCGCCGAGATAGGCCGCGATCACTTCGGGATTGGTGGCGATCTCGGTGGCGGGGCCCTGCAGCTTGATGCGGCCGCTTTCCAGCACATAGGCATGGTCGGACACTTCGAGCGCCGCCTGCGCGTTCTGTTCGACCAGCAGGATGGTGCGACCTTCGACTTTCAGTGCGCGGATGATCGCGAAGATCTCCTCGATGAACAGCGGCGCCAACCCCATGGACGGCTCGTCGAGCAGCAGGAGTTTGGGATCGGCCATCAGCGCGCGGCCGATCGCCAGCATCTGCTGCTCGCCGCCGGACAACAGGCCGGCCAGTTGCTGCAGCCGCTCGCCGAGGCGCGGAAAACGATCGAGGACGCCCACGCGGCGGCGCGCGATCTCGGCCTTGTCCTGGACCAGATAGGCGCCCATCCGCAGGTTTTCCTCGATGGTCATGTTGGCGAATACCTGACGGCCCTCCGGCACCTGGACGATGCCGGCGCGGGTGATCTTGTAGGCCGGCTGCCCGGCCATCTCGGCGCCCTGGAACAGCACCGAGCCGGCGCGCGCCTTCAACAACCCGCTGAGGCCGCGCAACGTCGTGGTCTTGCCGGCACCATTGGCGCCGATCAGCGACACCACCGCGCCTTCGGCGACATCGAGATCGATGCCCTTCACCGCATCAGTGCGGTTATAGCCCAGCGTCAGCCCGCGAACCTTCAGCACGCTCATGCCGTGCCTCCCTTCAGGCGCTCGGCGACCTTGGCTCCCAGATAGGCCTCGATCACATCAGGATTCTCGCGTACCTCGCGCGGCGTGCCTTCGGCGATCTTGCGTCCGAAATTCAGCACGGTGATGCGGTCGCACAGGCTCATGACGAAATGCATGTCATGCTCGACCAGCAACAAGGTCAGTCCGTTTTGCTTGAGGCGCAGCAGCAGTTCGACGAGTTCGCGCGTCTCGGTCGGGTTCATGCCGGCAGCAGGCTCGTCGAGCATCAACAGCTTCGGGTCGGAGGCCACGGCGCGGGCGATTTCGAGCCGGCGCTGATCGCCATAAGACAGATCACCGGCGCGGCGGTCAGCCGACGCGGCGAGGCCGACGAAGGCCAGCAGCTCGTCGGCCCGCGCCTTGGCGGCGGTTTCCTCTTTGCGGAAACGACCGAGGCGCGACAGGATTTCCGGCACCGAGGCGTGCAACCGCGCCTGCATCCCGGTCATGACATTTTCGCACACCGTCATCTCCTGGAACATGCGGATGTTCTGGAAGGTGCGCGACAGGCCGGCGCGGGTGCGCTTCCAGCTCGAACCCATGAGCGGCGCGCCGGCCAGCGTGGCACGGCCGGAGGTCGGCGGGATCAGGCCGGAGATCAGATTGAAGCAGGTGGTCTTGCCGGCGCCGTTCGGGCCGATCAGGCCATGCACCGTTCCGGATTCGACCTGGAAGCTGACATGATCGACCGCCACCAGCCCATGGAAGCGGACGGTGAGGTCTTCGATCTCGAGCAGATGATTTGTCATGAGCGTCATCCGACCCGTCCGATCCGCCACGACAGCAGCCCGCGCGGCATGTACAGCACGGCGACGACGATGATGAAGCCGTTCACCACCAGCTTGAAGTCATGCAGCGCGGTCAGCAATTCCGGCAGCAAGGTCAGGATGACCGCGCCCAGCACCGGGCCGAACGGCGAGCCGATGCCGCCGAGCAGCGCGAAGGAGAGGATCGTCACCGCCTGGTCGAAGCCGTAGTCGTTCGGACCAATGAAGCTGTTGGCATGGGCGTTCAGCGCGCCAGCGAGTCCCGCCAGCATCGCCGAGACCACCAGCGCCCCGAGCTTCATCGCTGGCAGATTGACGCCCATCACGCCTGCCGCGATCTCATCCTCGCGCATCGCCTCCATGGCGCGACCGACGCGCGACCGCGCTATCAACACGAAACCGACGAGGGCCAGCGCCAGCAGGCCGAAGATCAGCGTGAAGGTGGTCTTGTTGGGAATGCCGGACAGACCGAGCGCGCCACCGGTGAGATAGGACGCGTTGCAGAAGATGCGAATGATCTCGCCGAGCGCAATCGTCGCCAGCGCCAGATAGACGCCGGTCAATTTCAACGTGGGACCGCCGATCAGCAGAGCAAACAGGGCCGGCACGATCATGGCGGCCAGCAGCACGGCGGCGAACGGCCAGTCGAGATGCAGCGTCAGCAGCGCCGAGACGTAAGCGCCGATGCCCATGAACGCGGCCTGGCCGAGCGAGAGCTGGCCGACCGCGAGCACGGTGTACATCGACAGCGCCAGCAGGCCGTTGATGCCAAGCGCGAAGATCAGCGTCTGGTACGAGAAGAAGAAGTTGTCGAGAAAGGCGGTCATGATGCTTTCCCGGTCAGGCGCGCTTGGCCGGTGCGCGGCCGAACAGGCCGACCGGACGGAACCAGAGCGTGGCGACCAGCAGGATGAAGCCGACGGCATCCTTGATGTCGGAGGAGATGAAGCCGGCGGTCAGCACTTCGAGCACGCCGATCACGAGGCCGGCGATCAACGCGCCCTTGATATCACCGAGCCCGCCGATGATGATGACGGCAAAGCCCTTCAGCATCATGGTCTCGCCCATATAGGGCTGGATCGCATTGAAGTTGAGCCCGATCAGAACGCCAGCGGTGCCGCCGAGTGCGCCGGAGATAAAGGACACCAGGCGCACCACGGCGTCGGTGTTGACGCCCATCAGCTCGGCGGCTTCGCCATTCTCGGCCATCGAGCGCATCGACAGGCCGAAGCGGGTGAAGCGGATCACCGCCAGCAGCGCCGCCACGATCAAGACGGTGGTGACGACGATCAGGATCTGCGACAGGTTCATGCGCACGCCGCCCAGCATGATGGCGGCATGGCTGATGATGGCCGGCGGCAGCCGCCGGATTTCGGTGCCGAAGGTCGCGGTCATCAGCGAATAGAGCAGCAGCGTGGCGCCGAGCGTCACCATCAGCGACGACAATTCGGGCGCCTTCTTGCGCCGCAGCGGCGTCAGCAGAATGGCGTCCAGCAGCACCGCGATCAGCCCGGCCAGCAACGCCGCGCCGGGCAGCGCCAGCCCGATCGGCAGCGCCAGCAGCTTGCTGCCGTACAGCGCCAGGAAGGCGGCGGTCGTGAAATAGAAGCCGTAGGTCAGGTTGATGACGCCCAGCACGCCGAACATCAGCGTGAAGCCGAGCGCAAACAGCGCGTAGGTCGAGCCCAGCACCAGTCCGTTGAGGAGCTGCTGGGGGAGCTGTTGGAGAATCTGCGCGAACATATGAAGGTGCCAGTCAAAGCAACGACCGGCGCAACGCGCCGGCCGTCACTCGTTCGTCCATTATTTGAGGATCTGGAATTTGCCGCCCTTCATCTCGATCACCACGACGCCGGACGCATCGGCCGGATCGCGGTTGTCGGTGAAGGAGAACGGACCCATGACGCCGGAATACTTGGTCGCCTGCAGCGCCGCCTTGATCTTCTCGCTGTCGGCAGCACCGGCCTTGTCGATGGCATTGGCGACGATGTGCAGCGTGTCGTAGGCCTGGGCCGCGAACTGGTCCGGATCGTCCTTGTACCTGGCGCGGTAGCTGGCGACGAACTTGGTGTTGGCGGCATCATCCTTGGCGATGAACCAGGGGCTGCCGACCAGCGTGCCGTCGGCCGCCTCGCCGGCGATGTCGCCGAGCTTCGGCGAATTGAAGCCGTTGCCGCCAATGAAGCGCACCTTCGGATCGATGCCGACGGCGCGGGCGCCGAGCAGGATGCCGGAGGCTGGCTCGACCAGCGCCGAGACGACGATGGCATCCGGGTTCAGGCTCTTGATCTTGGTCAGCTGCGCCGAGAAATCGCTGTCCTTCGAGCCGAAGGTTTCGGTGGTCAGAATCTGGATGCCCATCTTGTCGAGCGTGGCCTTGAACACGTCGTAGCCGGATTTGCTGAACGCATCGTCGTTCGCGTACATCACCGCGACCTTCTTGATGCCGAACTTGTCCTGGGCCCGCTTCAGCGTCACCGGGATGACGTCGCTCTCCGGCAACGAGGTGCGGTAGACATAGGGGCCGATCGCGGTGATGCCGGCGGCCGTGGTCGAGGTGCCGACGATTGGCACTTTCTGGCCGTTGGCCACTGGCCCCGCGGCAAACATCTCGTTCGATAGCGTCGGGCCGAGGATGACAGGCACCTTGGCGAGACCGATCAGCTTGCGCGCGGAACTGACCGCCTGATCCTTGTTGCCGGCGCTGTCCTCGTACTGGATGACCAGCTTCTTGCCGCCGAGGATGCCGGCCTTGTTGACCTCGTCCAGCGCCAGGTCGAAGCCGTTCTTGATGGCGAAGCCATAACGGCTGTTGGGGCCTGTCAGGATCTCGATCGCGCCAATGGTGACATCGTCGGCCCTGGCGGGCGTGGTCCAGACGGCGGAAGCCACGGCGAAAGCCGATATGGCCAGAGTGGCGACAATTCGCTTGTTCATGGGCTATTTCCTGATCGAAAGTGCGTTGCCGCCGTCTTTATCCGCGACAGCGCTCTCTTCCAACGGTTTTATTGAAGTTTTTGACCAAGCCTGGCGATCACCGGCGCGGCATCGCAACCTGAGGCGGCACTCCGGCTGCTGTCACGCGTGCTTGGTCGCCTCGCGGCGGCCTTTGCCGGCGGGCGCGCATCGCACCGCCATCTTTAACCGAATATTGACCGAAGTTGCTAACCGCGCGTTGGAAATCCACGGGGTATAAAACCGCCGGAGTTCGGGCGGGAAAATGCAAATCCAACCTATAGCAACAGGCACCGGCGGTATTGCTCCCGCGGTTGCCGCTCGCCGTTTGCGGTTCCGGCTGGAGCCGATCAAGGGCCTCATCCTGTGTGGCGGCCTCCTTATCACGGCGATCGTGATCGGGACCGTGCTGGTTGCGATCCACTTCCGGGATCGCGCCATCGACAGCAGCAAGCGGGAGCTGGAAAATACGGTCCTGCTGGTCACCCGACACTTCGACCAACAGTTCGGCGACCTCCAGGGCGTCCAGAACGAGGTCGTTGCCTACATGCAGTCGGCGAACATCGATACAAGCGACGCCTACCAGAATCTGATGTCGGGCATTGATGTACATCGTTTGCTGCGGGCCAAGCTCGCAAGTCTGCCCTATGTCGGCGGGCTCAATCTGTTCGACGCCGAGGGGCGGCTGATCAACTCCTCCGAAGCGTGGCCGGTACCCAGCATCAATATTTCCGATCGCCATCATTTCCAGGTTTTGAAATCCGCAACGACCCAGCGGACCGTATTGGCCGAACCGGTCATCAGCCGCGTCACAGGGGCGTGGACGGCGATTTTTGCCCGAAAACTGGTCGGGCAGAATGGCGAGTTTCTCGGCATCCTCAGCCGAGGAGTCGAGCCCGCACACTTCGAGAACTACTTCGCGTCACTGGCGCTCGGAAAAGACGCCACCATCGCCATGATCCATCGCAACGGCACGGTGCTGGCGCGCTACCCCCGCAACGAAACCGTGATCGGCCAGAACCTCGCGACGAGCTCCGTTTTCCGCGACATCCTGTCGTCCGGGGGCAGTTCGACCGGCCGATATCTCAGTCCCATCGACGGCGAGGATCAGCTGGGATCGGCAAGGCGCCTGACCACCTCACCCATTCTCATCGTCGCGACCACCAGCATGTCGGCCGCGCTGAACGACTGGCGGGAACAGACCCGGCTTGAAATCATCGGCGCCACGCTGGCCGCGCTGGTCATCTTCGCAACCCTGTTCCTGATCGTCCGGCAATTGATCCGCGAACATCGTGCCGCGCAACACCTGCTGGCGCAGAAATCGCAGTATCTCGACACAGCCATCAACAGCATGACGCAGGGACTGCTGCTGTTCGACGCCAATGCACGGCTCGTGGTTTGCAATCAGCGCTTCATCGACATGTTTGGCGTATCCACCGACGTGGTCAAACCGGGCTGCCATTTCCGCGATCTCGTTCGGCATCGCCAGGAGACCGGTACATTCGTCGGGGATGCCGATGAGTACTGCACGACCTTTCTCCGCAACGCGGCGGAAGGCATCGTTCACGATGCGATTCTGTCGACACCGGATGGCCGCTCGATCCAGATCCTGTATCAGACATCGGCGGACGGCGGATGGGCATCGACGCTGGAAGACATCACCGAGCGCCGGCGTTCGGAAGATCGCATCGCGCACCTCGCGCATTATGACGCGCTGACCGATCTGCCGAACCGCGTGATGTTTCGCCAGCAGCTCGAACGCGAGATCGCGACCATCCCCGATGGCGCACGGTTCGCCATCCTCTATATCGACATCGATGAATTCAAGGGCATCAACGATTCACTCGGCCATGCCGTTGGCGACGAACTGCTGAAAGGCGTTGCCGCACGTCTGCGCGACTGTATCGGCGAATCCGGCTTCGTCGCCCGGCTCGGCGGCGATGAATTTGCCATCGTCCAGACCGCGATCACGGATCGCGACGACGTCATCCGCCTTGTGACCGGCCTGTATGAGGCCATCCGCAAACCTTACGAATGTCTCGGCCACCAGATCTCCACCGACGCCAGTATCGGTATCGCGCTCGCCCCGAACGATGGCACGGATCTGGACCAGTTGCTCCGCCATGCAGATCTGGCGATGTACGGCGCCAAGGCCGACGGACGCCGCAACTACCGGTTTTTCGAGCTGGCCATGGATGCCAGCGCCAAGGCGCGACGCGCCCTCGAACTGGATCTGCGCCAGGCGCTTGCGAATGGCGGCCTGGAGATTCACTACCAGCCGCTGGTCGATATCGGCAGCAGCGAGGTGACCGGGTGCGAAGCGTTGCTGCGCTGGCGTCATCCGGTGCGCGGCATGATCTCGCCCGCCGAGTTCGTTCCGGTCGCCGAGGAAACCGGGCTGATCACCGAACTGGGCGAATGGGTGCTGATGAACGCCTGCGGGGAAGCCGCGACATGGCCCGACCAGGTCAAGCTCGCGGTCAACGTTTCGCCGGTGCAATTCAAATCACAAACCCTGGCATTGAAGGTCGTGCAGGCGCTGGCGGCGTCCGGCCTGTCCGCAAGCCGGCTGGAACTTGAGATCACGGAAACCGTGCTGATCCGCGACGACGAAGCGGCACTGACGATCCTGCATCAGCTGCGGGCCATCGGCGTGCGGATCGCGCTGGACGATTTCGGCACGGGTTATTCCTCGCTGAGCTACCTGCAGCGCTTTCCGTTCGACAAGATCAAGATCGACCGCAGCTTCATCAACGACCTTGCAGGCCCCGGCGGATCGTCCTCCATCGTGCAGGCGGTGGTGACCATCGCAAACGCGCGCAACATGGTTACGACCGCTGAGGGAGTCGAGACCCAGCAACAGCTCGATCAGCTGCGGGCCCTCGGCTGCACCCAGATGCAGGGCTGGCTGTTCAGCGCCGCGAAACCGGCCCGGGAGATCAGAGCGCTGCTGCAGCGGCGGCTGCAGTCAGCGGTGGCTTGAGCGCAAATCCCGAATACGCGCCTGAAAGGGCCGGTGCCCGATGGCGCTTTTCCGCGCGGCGAATGCTCATGATTGTCGCTATGACACGTCCGGAATTTGGCGATACGCTGTGGTGTCACCGGAGACGGTCTTCATGCTGCGATCCCTTTCTGTCGTCATCGCCGTGCTGGGTTCGCTGATTGCACCGGCGGCGGCGCAGGAGGCCCCGCGCGGCAGCGAATGCCTGGCGATGGCGAATGCACCGCCGCGGGCCACGCCGGTCAGCCTGCGCCGCACGGCCGCGAAGGCGGACGAGGTGGCGATCACCTATGCCGGCCATTCCACCTATTACATCGACACGCCAGGCGGGGTGACGATCGCCACCGATTACAACGGCGTCTACCGGCTGGACCGCATCCCCGACGTCGCCACCATGAACCGTGCGCACAGCACGCACTACACGCTGTTTCCTGATCCGCGCATTGCAAACGTGCTGCACGGCTGGGGCGAGGATGGACAACCCGCGCGGATCAACCGCCGGATCGGCGATGTGCTGATCCGCAATGTGACCACCGACATCAGGCGCTATTACAGCGACGATTCCAGCGCCGAGATGATCAAGGACGGCAACTCGATCTTCATCTTCGAGGTCGCCGGCCTGTGCATCGGCCATCTCGGCCACCTGCACCACAAGCTCGACGAAAGCCATTTCGCGGCAATCGGCCGGCTCGACATCGTGATGGTGCCGATCGACGGCAGCTACACCATGTCGCTGGACGGCGTCTCCGAGATCACCAGGCGGCTGCGCGCGTCGGTGGTGCTGCCGATGCATCGCTTCATGACGCCGCTGAGTGAGTTCATGCGCAAGATCGGCCAGCAATTCGCCATCGACGTCCGCACCGAGCGAACCCTGCGGATTTCGCTGGGCACCCTGCCCGGCACGCCGACGGTGATCATTCTCGACGGGGTTTGACCGGATCGCGCTACGGAATGGCGAACGCGACGGCGTCGTCGGTGCTGATCGAAACGCCGACCTTTGCACCGACAGGCCAACGCGCCATCGCGTCATATCCGGCCGATCGCACCAGCAGCTTGTCCCGCGACGAGGCCTCGCTGTCGATATACAGATCGACGTGCCCCCCCTGGTAGACCTGTGCGGCGATGGTTCCGCTGGCTGCACACGCCTCACCGGCTTCGACGACCCGCAACTGTTCGGGCCGGACGAACAGGTCGACCGGCGCAGTCGGCGCGACGCCGCGCAACGGCGCGGCCGGCACCTTCACGCGTGCCGCCCCCAGACCGACGATAGCTTCCGCGCCATCGAGACCGTCCAGCCGGCCGCGCAGCACATTGGCATCGCCGACAAACGACGCAACGAACCGGTCGCACGGCCTGCGATAGATCTCTTCCGGCGTTCCGAGCTGGCGAATGCGCCCCTCCGACATCACAGCCAGCCGGTCGGAAAGACTCAAGGCCTCGCCCTGGTCGTGGGTGACGAAGATCGTCGTGACCTGAAGCTTGCGCTGGATTTCGCGCAGCTCCACCTGCATCGACGCGCGCAAATTCTTGTCGAGCGCGGAAAACGGCTCATCGAGCAGCAGAACCGTGGGGTTGATCACCAGCGCGCGTGCCAGCGCGACGCGCTGCTGCTGGCCGCCGGAGAGCTGGCGCGGCTTGCGATCGTGCAAGCCGGTGAGCCTGACCAGCGCCAGGGCCTCGGCGACACGGCGATCCCTCTCATGCCGTGGAATGTGGCGGACCTTCAGGCCGTAGGCGATGTTGTCGGCCACCGTCATGTGTGGAAACAGCGCATAGTTCTGAAACATCATGCCGATTTCCCGCTTGTAGGTCGGCACATCGTTGACGCGTTCCCCGTCGATCGTAATTTCTCCGCCATCCGGGCTGAAAAAACCCGCGGCCAGATTGAGCAGCGTGGTCTTGCCACAGCCGGACGGGCCGAGCAGCGTCATGAACTCGCCTGATCGCACCGACAGCGAAACCTCGCGCAGCGCAACGGCTTCGCCGAATCGCTTCGTCACCGCGTTGAAGCGAACCGCCGCTTCATCGCCCGCTGCAATATTTGCGTTCTGCGCCGCAGCGCCTCTGTCAGCGACCTTGTTCAATATTCAGCACCTTACCGAGACCCGGGAACGCATTAGCAAAAACGATCAGCGCGGCCGTGCCCACAATGTACATCACCGACAGCGCCGCCATCGACGGATCGGCGAATTCCCGCACATAGTTGTACATGGCGACGGGCAGCGTCTGCGTCCGCTGCGCCGTGACAAACAGCGACGCCGTGAACTCGTTGAACGACAGGATCGCGGCAAACAGCCAGCCGCTGATCAAGCCCGGCAACAGCAGCGGCAGCGTGACCGTCAGCAACACCCGCAGCGGCGGCGCGCCCAGACTGGCCGCGGCCAGCTCAAAGCTCTGATCCAGATTGCGCAGCGACACATAGACGCTGCGAATAACGAACGGCAGCACCAGAATGACGTGACAGACGACCACCACGGCATAGCCGCGCGTCCATCCGATCTGCGCGGCCAGAATGAGAAAGCCCAGTCCCACCGTGAAATGCGGAATGACGAGCGGCGACAGCAGGATGCCTTCGATCAGCTTCTTGAAGCGGAACCGGTAGCGGTCGAGCGCAAAGGCAAACATCGCCCCGACCACCAGCGCGATGGTCGAGCTCCACACGGTGACGATCAGGCCATTGCGAAAGCCGTCGCGGAAATCCTGATAGGCGATGGCCTTGGCAAACCAGCGCATCGACCAGGCCTGCGGCGGAAACGACAGGATCGCCCTGTCATTGAAGGCCGCGATGGTGACGACGGCGACCGGCAGCACCAGAAAGCCGAGGATCAGCAGCACGGCGAGCTTTCCGACGAGGCCGAGCCAGCGCTGATAGGTCGAGCGGGGCATCTCAGTGCGGCCTGATATTTTCGAGCGGGCGCGCCGCGAGCCGCAGCATCGACAGCACAACGATCGTCAGCGCCAGCCCGGCAACGCACAGGCTCGCAGCGAACGGGAAATTGAAGCTCGCAAATCCAAGCTGGTACACGAGGTTCGAGATCATGTTGACCCGGCCGCCTCCGATCAGCTGCGGCGTGGCGAAGGCACTGAAGGTCCATGCAAAGGCCGTGGTGACGCCGGCCACAACGCCCGGCATCGACAGCGGCAGCGTCACCGTCAGGAATGCGCGGACAGGTCCGGCGCCGAGGCTTTCGGCGGCCTTCTGGAAATCCCGATCGATATGCGACAGCCCCGCCGCCAGCATGATCACCATGACCGGCATGGTCACATGCACCAGTGCGACGACAACGCCGAAGGTGGTGAACATGAACTGGATCGGCTGCCTGACGATGCCGAGATTCATCAGCACCGCATTGATGAAGCCGTTATTGCCCAGCACGATGATCCAGGAATAGGTGCGCACGACTTCGCCCAGGAACAACGGCGTGACGACGATCACCAGCAAGGTGGATTTGACGATGGCGTTCTGCGTATGCACCAGCGCATAGGCCAGCGGGTAGCCGACGATCAGGGTCGAAATCGCGGTCAGAAAGCAGATCCAGACGGTGTCGAGGAAGACCCGTGCATAAAGCGGCTTCAGCAGGTCCGCGAAATTGGCCAGCGTGAAGCCGCCGGGATCGAGCGACCCGGGAACATAGGCACGCAGGCTGAATTGCAGCACCGCCGCCATCGCGGCAAGGAGGGCGAACGTGCACAGCACGGCCGGCGCCGTAAATGCACGGAGAAAGGGTTGCGGGTTCACAGGGTCGGAACGCTGTTCGCCATCAGTTCATGATATTTTCGGCGAACCACTTGCGCCACTCCGCGGTTTTCTCGGCGCGCAGTTTGGCATCGATGTTGATCTGCTGTTTCCATTGCGCGGCGGTGGTGAAGACGCCGGGAAGCTTTGCGATTTCCGGATCGATCTTGGCGTTGAGGACCGCGGGGCTGCCCTTCTTGATCTTGGCGATCTCCGCCTGAATCTCCGGATCGTACAGCGCGTTGATGAACTTGTAGGCCAGTTCGGATTTCTTCGAACCCTTCATGATGGCCACGGTGTCGATGCCGAGCACCGCGCCCTCTTTCGGAATCGCCAGGGTGATGGGAACACCCTGCGAGATCATGTAGTAGGCATTCATGGACAGCACGACTTGGACCGGCGTTTCGCCCGACGCCAAAAGCTGCTGGCTGTTGGCATCGTTGGTGTAGAACGCCTTGAAATTGGGTTTCAGCGCCTTCAGCTTATCCTGCCCCTTTTCCCAATGCGCGGCATCGCCGCCGGACAGAAGCGCCGAAATGGCGATGATGTGGCTTGGATCGAAATCCGGCGCCGCAATCTTGCCTTTCAGCTCGGGCTTCCAGAGATCATCCCAGCTCTCGAATTTCATGCCACCGAGCAGATCGGCGCGATAACCGATCGTGTAGACATAGGCCCAGGCGCCGAGATGAAACGGACTGATGCGGGCTTCGTCGGCGAGATTCTTGGAATTCGGAATCTTGGCAGCATCGAGTTCTTCGAACAGTCCGTCATTGGCGTAGATCCAGCCGACATGCGACGTGGTGAAGGTGAGGTCGCTCTCGGGATTTCCCTTGGCGAGCTTCGCCTTGTTGAGCCGGTCGATGGTGCCGCCGGTGATGAATTCCACGGGTACGCCGGTCTCCGCCGTGAATTTCTTGGCGACCGTTTCGGCAACCAGGTCGCGCCAGCTGCCGCCCCAGATGCTGACGACAAGCTTGTCCTGCGCATGCGCCGGCACGGCGACAGCAAGGACAAAAAGTGCGAGCAGAAAACGCTTCATGTTGAATTCCCTTGTTCGCAACGTCCGCTGCGATGTCAAACTTGTCTCGTCATGTGTCGCCCATCTTCAGCATCGGCGAAGCCCTGGTCGACAACCGCAGTTGTCTTGCGCAGCCGTCTTGCCTAGGTTCGCGATTGTCGCGTCAGGGCGCGCGGCTTCGCGCAGTTGGAATATGGCTGGTCGGCGCAACCGCTAATTGCTGCCGAAGGAGAGATGGTTGATGGTGACGCCGGATGAGCAGATCGCAGCTTCGCATAGGCCCTCAGAAATCCTCGACACCCTGAAACGTCTCGGCTTCGGTGTTGCAATTGCCGTGCCGGACAGCTGGCTTGGCGAGATTCTGGTGCGCATCGAGCAGGACTCGACGATACGGCTGGTGCGGGCCACCCATGAAGAAGAAGCGCTGGCGATTGCGTGCGGCAGTCGGCTGGGCGGCGTGCGCACGGCGATGTTCGTGCAGAATGCAGGGCTGCTCAGCATGGGCGCCGGCATGGTGTCCCTGGCCCAGCGTTATCAATTTCCGCTGCTGATGCTGGTCTCGTATCGCGGCACGGTTGAAGATCCCGTGTTCTACCACGTTCCGAAAGGCCGGGTGACGGAGCCCGTCCTCAAGGGCATCGGCCTCGCTTACGCCATCGCCGATCGAAGCCGGCCGATCGGTCTCCAGGTCGAGCGCGCGGCAACCTATGCCGAGGAAGCCTCCTGCCCGTTTGCGCTTCTGTTGTCGCAGGAGGACGTCCAATGGTGAGCGATACCCGGCCGAGCAGGGCCGACTATTATCACGTGCTCGCCGACACGCTGCCGGCCAACGCCCTCGTCGTCACGTCGCTCGGCAATGCGTCCTACCTGTGGGCGGCGACGCATCACGCCCCGGAAAATTTCTATTTCGAGGATGCGATGGGCCTCGCGCTGCCATTGGCCCTCGGCCTCGCCATCGCGCAGCCCACCCGGTCGGTGTTCGTGGTCGAGGGCGACGGCGCGCTGATGATGCATATGGGGACTCTGGTCACCGTCGGCGCGGTGGCGCCGAGCAACCTGACGGTGCTGCTGATCCAGAACGGCGTTCACGCGGCGTCAGGTGGACAGGCGTTGACCAGCTCGGCCCTCGATCTCGCCCAACTGGCCCGTTCGGCCGGAATCGCCGGCGCGGAGAATGTGGCGACGCCGCAGGCATTTGCCTCCGCAATGGGCACGCCATCTGCGGGAGACGGCGCGCGCTTCCTGGTTCTATCGACCAGACCCGATGTCGATGTGGTTCGACCGCCGATTGCGTTCGATCCGGTGCTGACCAAGCACCGCTTCATGTCGGCCCTCGGCGCTCCACGCTACGTCCCGACGATGTTCGGCGGCGGACGGCTCGAGCGCGAATAACCGCGCTCGAGCGATCCTCTAATCCGCGAGAATGCAGCGGCCGAGAAATTCGCGCATGGCGCTGCCGATCTCGGCGGCGTGGGTCTCCAGCGCGAAATGGCCGGTGTCGAGGAAGCGAACATCGGCATCGGGGATGTCGCGCTTGTAGGCTTCCGCGCCGTGCGGGATGAACGCCGGATCGTTCTTGCCCCAGATCGCCAGCAAGGGCGGCCGATGGGTGCGGAAGTAGCTCTGGAAGGCCGGATACAGCGCGACATTGCTGCGGTAATCGAGAATCAGATCGAGCTGGATCTCCTCGGCGCCGGGCCGCGCCAGATAGGCGATATCGAGCGTGTAGCCGTCGGGCGAGACGCGGCTCTTGTCGGTGCCTGTGAGATATTGCCAGTCGCGGATGGTCTCGGGCAGCAGCGACTCGCGGCACGCCTCGCGATGCTCCGGCGTCGGCTCGCGCCAATAGGTCTGCCACGGCCCCCAAGCGTCGCTCAGCCCCTCAAGATAGGCGTTGCCGTTCTGGCTGACGATCGCCGTGACTCGCTCTGGATGTGCCAGCGCGAGGCGGAAGCCGGTGGGCGCGCCGTAATCGAACACGTAGAGCGCGTAGCGCGCAAGCCCAACCGCTTCGGTGAAGCCGTCGACTACGCGCGCGAGGTTGTCGAAGGTGTAGTCGAACGTTCCGCGCGGCGGCGCGATGGTGTTGCCGAAGCCGGGAAGATCCGGCGCGATTACGCGATAGGTGGCCGAAAGCTCCGGGATCAGATCCCTGAACATGTGGCTGCTGGTGGGAAAGCCGTGCAGCAGCAGGATCACCGGCGCATCGACAGGGCCGGCCTCGCGGTAGAAGACGTCGACACTATCGACGCGAACGGTCTGGTATTTCACGGTCATGGCACGATTCCTTCGCTTGACGGTGGGCGGCACTCGCTGCCCGACGCGCCAACCCTCGGCCATTGCAGCGTTTTGCGGAATGTGCACTGTTCGGAAGATCGACTTGCGGAACTTGCAACAATGGACCGGCTCGATGCGATGACGGCCTTTGTGGCCGCGGTGGACGAGGGATCGCTCGCCGCGGCGGCGCGGCGTCTGGGCCATTCGCCGGCCAATGTCACGCGGGCGATCACGGCGCTGGAAGACTGGCTCGGCGCGCAATTGCTGCGCCGCACCACCCGGGCGCTGCATCTGACCGAATTCGGCGAAGGCTATCTCGACACCTGCCGAAAGGTGCTGGCCGAACTCAACGCCGCCAAACTTGGCGCCGCTGCCGAGCGCGACGCGCCGCGCGGACTTCTCACGCTCACTGCGCCGGTGCTGTTCGGACAGTTGCGGGTACGCCCGCTGCTGCATGACTACCTGCAGGCCTATCCCGATGTTCAGGTGAGGCTGGTGGCGCTCGATCGCATCGTCAATCTGATCGAGGAAGGCATCGACGTCGCCGTGCGCCTCGCGCATCTGCCGGATTCGAATCTGGTGGCGGTGCGGCTCGGTCAGGTGCGCCAGGTGGTCTGCGCCTCGCCGTCTTACCTTGCGCAGCACAAGAGTCCGAAAGTCCCGGCCGACCTGTTGCAGCATGCCTGCCTGATGACGAATTCCACCGCCGGCGTGGAGCCGTGGAGCTTTGCGCCGGGTGCCGGCAGCAAGCGCAAGGCGCTGCAGCCGGTCGCGATCCGGCCGCGGATTTTCCTGACCGGTGCGGCGAGCGCGATCGACTCGGCGGTGGAGGGCCATGGCATCGCGCGGGTGCTGTCGTATCAGGTCGAGGAGCACCTCAAGATGGGCCGCCTCAAGCTGCTGCTGACCGGCTTCGAACCGCCGCCGATTCCGGTGCATCTGGTGTTCAGCGCCGCCAATCAGGCGACAGCCAAACTCCGCAGCTTCATCGACTTTGCGACGCCGCGGTTGCGGGCGCAGTTGGCGGGTGGCGGGGAATGAACTCTGCTGACAGAGCAACGGCGCGGGCCGAATGCCCTTTCAGCAGCGGCGTTAAATCCCCTCTGCCACCACCATGTAGTTGACGTCCATGTCCGACGACAGGCCCCAGCGGTCGGCCAGCGGGCTGTAGACCACGCCGGTCTGTTCGGTGATGGCGAGCTTGTTGCGCTCCAGGTGCTGCGCCAGTTCGTCGGGGGTGACGAACTTGTCCCATTGATGGGTGCCGCGCGGCAGCCAGCGCAGCACATATTCCGCAGCGACGATGCCGAGCGCAAAACTCTTCCAGTTGCGGTTCAGCGTCGAGAGCACCATCAGCCCGCCAGGCTTCAGCAGCAAGGCGCAGCGATCGAGGAAGGCACCGACATCGACGACGTGCTCGACCACTTCCATCGCCAGCACGATGTCGAAGCGCTCGCGGGTGTCCATCTCTTCCACGGTGGTGCAGCGATAGTCGATCGACAGATGCGACTTGTCGGCATGCAGCTTGGCGGCAGCGATGTTGGTGGCGGACGGATCGATGCCGATCACCTGGGCGCCCAGCCGGGTGAATGGTTCGCACAAAAGGCCGGCGCCGCAGCCGATGTCGAGGATGCGCAGACCCGAAAGGCAACCCAGGCTTTTGACGTTGCGGTCGAACTTGCGGCAGGCGGCGTCGCGGATATAGGTCAGGCGCAGCGGATTGATCTTGTGCAGCGGCGCCATCTTGCCTTTCGGATTCCACCACTCATCCGACAGGCGCGAGAATTTCGCGACTTCAGAGGCATCGACGGAGGACGCCGAGGCGTCCTGAACATTTGACTGCATGGCCATGGCGTGCGGCGTTGCTCCTATCGGGCCGTGATGTAATTGCGGAACGCCAGAGGCGAGGCGATGGTCTTGATGGTTTCCTTACCTTCGCCGACGCCGAGGATCGTGACGTCGCCGAAATTCAGGATGCGACCGAGAATGCTCTGGTTGACATCGACGCTCTCGACCTTGTCGAGGCTCATCTCAAATGTCCGGCGCTTGATGAAACCGGTTTTGTGCACGACGCGCAGGTTGGTGACGTCGGTCTCGGTGGTCCAGCGATGGAACCATGCGACAACCGTCCAAAAAAGCGCTGCCAATGCCACCACGGCCGCGCTGGCCAGGCAAAACAGGGTCAAGCTTTCGTTGACCGTAGATCGCGACAGCACCAACAGGGCGGCGGCTACGATCCACGCCAGGATGCCCTTCCAGTAGACGATCCAGTGTGCGTTGGTCGAATACAGCACTTTCTCGCCCGGCTGCAGGATATCGTCGATATAGCGCCCCATCTGCCGTCCTAATGACCCATATCTCGGTACGTTCTACGGGTTGCGGAACCCGGGGTGGCTTGCCCCCGCCGCCGCCGCTAGGTATACGCGCCTTTTCGCCCGCGCGCGCTCATGCGCGGTATCTTTACCCACTGTCGTCAGGGAATGCACCACTCGTCATGGGCCGGCTCGTTATGAAATTCGGCGGCACGTCCGTCGCCAACATCGACCGCATCCGCAACGTTGCGCTGCACGTCAAGCGCGAGGTCGATGCCGGCCACGACGTCGCCGTGGTGGTCTCCGCCATGTCCGGCAAGACCAACGAGCTGGTGGCCTGGGCCAGCGACGCCTCGCCGCTGCACGACGCCCGCGAATACGACGCCGTGGTCGCCTCCGGCGAGCAGGTCACCGCCGGATTGCTGGCTATCGCGCTGCAGGCGGTCGGCGTCCAGGCGCGGTCCTGGCAGGGCTGGCAGATCCCGATCAAGACCAGCGACGCCCACGCCTCGGCGCGCATTATCGACATCAATGGCGCCGAGCTGATCGGCCGCTTCAAGGACCGCAAGGAAGTCGCCGTCATCGCCGGGTTCCAGGGCATCAACGAAACCACCGGCCGCATCACGACGCTGGGCCGCGGCGGTTCCGACACCTCGGCGGTGGCGATTGCCGCAGCGATCAAGGCCGATCGCTGCGACATCTATACCGACGTCGATGGCGTCTACACCACCGACCCGCGCGTGGTGCCGAAGGCACAGCGCCTCAACAAGGTGGCGTTCGAGGAAATGCTGGAACTGGCGTCGCAGGGCGCCAAGGTGCTGCAGGTCCGCTCCGTGGAACTCGGCATGGTCCACAACATGCCGATTTTCGTGCGCTCAAGTTTTGATAAACCCGAAGACATCGACCCGCACGGCACGCCGCCGGGCACGCTGATCTGCAGCGAGGAGGAAATCATGGAAAGCCACGTCGTCACAGGCATCGCGTTCTCGAAGGACGAGGCCCAGATTTCCGTTCGCCAGATCGAGGACAAGCCGGGGGTGGCCGCCTCGATTTTCGTGCCGCTGGCGGAAGCCAACATCAACGTCGACATGATCGTGCAGAACGTCTCCGAAGACGGTAAGACCACCGACCTCACCTTCACGGTGCCGGCTTCCGACTATGCCCGCGCCAAGGAGACGATCACCTCGGCCAAGGCCAAGATCGGCTACGCCCGCTTCGACAGCGCCACCGATGTGGCAAAAGTCTCCGTGATCGGGTCAGGCATGCGCAGCCATGCCGGCGTCGCTGCCCAGGCCTTCGCGGCCCTGTCCGAGCGCCAGATCAACATTCGCGCCATCACCACCTCCGAGATCAAGTTCTCGGTGCTGATCGATGCCGCCTATACCGAACTGGCGGTGCGCACCCTGCACACACTCTACGGTCTCGACAAAGCGTAGAAAATTTTTCCTGAAACAGTCGCTATTTTGATGTGAACGGCAAGTTTCACGTCTGGCAGGCGTTTTGCTTGGCAAAACAAGCTTCAATTCGCTATACGGCCTGAACGGGCGGCCGTTGCGGTTGATGGCGCCGTTTCGGACAATCTGATTCGGTTGGCTTCCGCGCCGGTTGCGGCGTGAAGGCTAGAATCCTATTGTTTTTCTGAGGCTTAGTGCTGGCGCACGAGATTCTGTCGACGCCAGCCTCGCGGGGAGGGTGTCGGCATATGCGGAGCGCGTCGGGTGGTCCCCGCGTCTTGCTGAGACGGCTCCGCGAAACCATGGCGGAGCAGGTCTCCGCTCAGGAGCGCCTCGACAAGATCGTGGTGCTGATCGCTGCCAACATGGTGGCCGAGGTGTGCTCGACCTATGTGCTGCGCATCGACAACACGCTCGAGCTCTATGCCACCGAAGGCCTGAACCGCGACGCGGTCCACCAGACCGTGCTGAGCGCCCATGAAGGCCTCGTCGGCCTCGTCGCCTCCGAGGCCACGCCGCTCAACCTCAGCGATGCCCAGAACCATCCGGCGTTCTCGTTCCGCCCGGAAACCGGCGAAGAAATCTATCACTCGTTCCTGGGCGTCCCCATTCTGCGCGCCGGCAATACGCTCGGCGTGCTGGTGGTGCAGAACCGCGCCAAGCGCACTTATGTCGAGGAAGAGGTCGAGGCGCTGCAGACTACCGCCATGGTGCTGGCGGAAATGATCGCCTCGGGCGAATTGTCGGCACTGGCGCAGCCGGGCGCCGAGCCCGCCGCGCGGCATTCGCTGCACAAGACCGGCGCGGTGCTGTCCGACGGCATCGCGCTCGGCCATGTCGTGCTGCATGAGCCGCGCGTGGTCATCACCAACTACATCGCCGAGGACCTGCCGCAGGAAATCAAGCGGCTCGACATGGCGCTTGCCAAGCTGCGCGCCGATCTCGACCGCATGCTGGAGCGCGGCGACGTCGCCGAGGGCGGCGAACACCGCGACGTGCTGGAAGCCTACCGGATGTTCGCCAACGACCACGGCTGGTCGCATCGCCTGCATGAGGCGGTGGCCACCGGCCTTACCGCCGAAGCCGCGGTCGAGCGCGTGCAGTCCGACACCCGCGCGCGGATGCTGCGCTCTACCGATCCTTATTTGCGCGACCGGCTGCACGACCTCGAAGACCTCGGCCACCGCCTGATGCGGCAGCTGGTCGGCAAGGACCACGCGCCGTCGCGCGAGCAGATGCCGGACAATGCGATCCTGATCGCGCGCTCGATGGGGCCTGCGGCCTTGCTGGATTACGACCGCAAGAAGCTGCGCGGCCTGGTGCTGGAGGAAGGCACCGCGAATTCCCACGTCTCGATCGTGGCGCGCGCGCTCGGCATTCCCGCGATCGGCGAAGTGGCCAACGCGCCGGGCATCGCCGATCCCGGCGACGCCATCATCGTCGATGGCACCTCGGGCTCGATCTACATCCGGCCGTCCGCGGAAATCGAATCCGCCTATGCCGAACGGGTAAGGTTTCGTGCCCGGCGGCAGGCGCAGTACCTGGCGCTGCGCGACAAGCCCTGCATCACCAAGGACGGCCAGCCGGTTGACCTGATGATCAATGCCGGCCTGATCATCGATCTGCCGCATATCGAGGACACCGGCAGCGCCGGCATCGGCCTGTTCCGCACCGAACTGCAGTTCATGGTCGGCGAGAGCCTGCCGCGCTCCAGCGACCAGCTGGCGCTGTACCGCGCGGTGCTTGATGCCGCAGGTCCGAAGCCCGTGACCTTCCGTACGCTGGACATCGGCGGCGACAAAGCACTGCCGTATATGGAGACCATCAGCGAAGAGAATCCGGCACTGGGCTGGCGCGCGATTCGCTTGGGTCTCGATCGGCCGGGCCTGCTGCGCGGCCAGATCCGCGCGCTGCTGCGCGCCGGCGGCGGCCGCGCGCTGCGAATCATGTTCCCGATGATTTCCGAGGTGGCGGAATTCGACCACGCCAAGAGCATCATCGAGCGCGAACTCACCTATCTGCGCCAGCACGGCCATCCGCTGCCGGAGCGCATCGACGTCGGCACCATGGTTGAGGTGCCGGCGCTGCTCTACCAGATGGACGAATTGTTGAAGAAGGTCGACTTCGTTTCGGTCGGATCGAACGACCTGTTCCAGTTCCTGTTCGCGGTCGATCGCGGCAACGCCAAGGTCTCCGAGCGCTTCGACACGTTGTCGGCGCCGATCCTGCGGGCGCTGCGCGAGATCGTGCAGAAGGCCAACACCGCCAACAAATCCGCATCGCTGTGCGGCGAGATGGCGTCGCAGCCGATCGGCGCGCTGGCGCTGATCGCGCTCGGCTATCGCTCGCTGTCGCTGTCGGCGACGTCGCACGGACCGGTCAAGGCGCTGATCCTCGACCTCGACGCCAAGAAGGCCGAGGCGATGATGAAGCCGCTGCTCGATGCCCCCTCCGGCAGCGTCTCGATCCGGCAGAAGTTGAAGGAATTTGCCGAAGCCGAGGGGCTGTCGTTGTAGCGAGGCTCTGCCCGCTCGACGCGCCCTCTCCTTCCGTGATCCCGAGATTGCCTCATGTCCATTCTGCCCGAAGCCAAACTCGATATTTTGCTGGCGCACCACGCCTCGCTGGAATCCCAGTTGCAGAGCCAGGTGAGCCCCGAGAACTATGTCAAGATGACGCGCGAGCTGGCCGAGCTCAATCCGCTGATCGACGCGGTGAAGGCCTATCGCACGGCAACCAAGGAGATCGCCGACATCGACGCGATGATCGCAGACGCTTCCACCGATGCCGAGATGCGCGAAATGGCGGAGGCCGAGCGTCCGGCGCTGGAAGCCCGCGCGCTGGAGCTGGCGCAGCAGATCCGCGTCGCGCTGCTGCCGAAGGACGCCATGGACGAACGCAACGTGGTGCTGGAAATCCGCGCCGGCACCGGCGGCGATGAGGCGTCGCTGTTCGCCGGCGACCTGTTCCGGATGTATGAGCGCTTCGCCGCGCTGCAGGGCTGGAAGGTCGAGGTGATCTCCGCCTCTGAGGGCACCATGGGCGGCTTCAAGGAAATCATCGTCGAGGTGCAGGGCCGTGGCGCGTTTGCGAAATTGAAATTCGAATCCGGCGTGCACCGCGTGCAGCGCGTGCCCGACACCGAAACACAAGGCCGCATCCACACCTCGGCGGCGACGGTGGCGGTGCTGCCGGAGGTCGAGGAGGTCGATGTCGAGATCAAGAGCGACGACCTCCGGATCGAGACCATGCGCGCACAGGGCGCCGGCGGCCAGCACGTCAACAAGACCGAATCCGCGATCCGCATCACCCATATCCCGACCGGCATCGCCGTGATGATGCAGGACAGCCGCTCGCAGCATAAGAACCGCGCCTCGGCGATGAACATCCTGCGCTCGCGCATCTATGACGCCGAGCAGCAGCGGATCGATTCGGCGCGCTCCGCCGAGCGCCGCGAAAAAGTCGGCTCCGGCGATCGCTCCGAGCGGATCCGTACCTATAATTTTCCGCAGGGCCGCGTCACCGACCACCGCATCAACCTGACGCTCTACAAGCTGCCGCAGGTGATCGCCGGCGAAGCTTTGGGTGAGTTGATCGACGCGCTGACGACCGAGCATCAGGCGGCGCAGCTCGCGGCGCAAGGCGCGGCGGCGTGAGCACCGGCGACTCGTTCGCCGGAAAGAACGTCGAGACAGTCAGGCGCGTGCTCGCTGCACAGTTACGAGCAAATAATGTTGAATCCGCCGACCTCGATGCGCGTTTGCTGACCGGCGCGGTGCTCGGCCTCGATCTCACCGGCGTGATCCTGGCCGCGAAGCGGATCATCACCGCCGATGAAGCGACGCGGCTGGAGGATTTCGCACAACGCCGCATCGCCGGCGAGCCGGTCGCGCGGATTGTTGGCGTCAAGGAATTCTGGGGCCTGTCACTGCAGCTGTCCGCCGATACACTGGTGCCGAGGCCCGATACGGAAACCATCGTCGAGGCCGCGCTTGAGATTCTCAGCGCCGAATCGCGTCGGGATCACGCTCTCCGCATCGCCGATCTCGGCACCGGCTCCGGTGCGATTCTGCTCGCGCTGCTTTCGGAGTTGCCCAGCGCCTTTGGCATCGGCACCGACATCAATTTTGCAGCGCTGCAGACGGCAAGGAACAACGCCACGCGGCTCGGCTTCGCGAATCGCACGACCTTCGTTCGTTGCGACTACGCTTCGACACTGGCCGACGGCCTCGATCTTATCGTCTCGAACCCGCCCTATATCAGCTCGGCTGAGGTCGCCGGCCTCGCCACCGAGGTGCGGGACCACGATCCACACCGGGCGCTGGACGGCGGCGCCGACGGGCTCGATGCCTATCGCGTCATCGCCCCCGAAGCGGCCCGGCTGCTGGCGCCCGGCGGGTGGCTGGTTGTCGAAGTCGGGCATGACCAGAGCGGCGACGTCGCGGGTCTGCTGGCGGCGGCCGGGCTGACCCTGCAGGGTCCGGCCAGGACCGATCTGGCGGGCATCCGGAGGGCCGTTTCCGGGCGGAAACCACTCAAATAAAGCCGAACTGGCCCGAAAAAACCCCTTGGAATATCTCCGGGGAGCGACTACGTTCCAGTCACAACATCGGTTCAGGGTTGGCTCGCCCCGTAGATTTACGGCTGGAGGCCAGAATTCTCGCTAGAGAGCCCGTCCGAGTGAAAGGTTCCAACAGGCAGGTTAGATTGAGCGCGATGGCTGAGAGAGCTGCGCTGCTCGCGACCGCAAAGCGAACGAAAGCCTGATATTGCGCTTCGGAAATCACGCAAAAAAGCCTGACCTTGTTTCGGCAGGTGAATGAGTTGGTCCGGCCCGCGATATCCGCTGGCGGTTGGGGAATGCGTCTTTGTTCAACGCGCATGACGGCAAGATCGATGCAGCGATGACCTGCATGGCGAGTCGGGCGTATGGCGCGGCCCGCATCCGGCAAGACCTCTGTGACACGGACAATCTCTTTACGACGAACTCTGCGACAATCCTGGATCGGTAATAAAGGCGAGACATGAGAAACGGTCAGAATAACAACAAGCGGATGCGGAATAACAACAACCGCAACAACGGCGGCGGCAACAATAATAATAACAACAACCGGCGCGGCCAGAACCCGATGACCCGGGTGTTCGAATCGAATGGCCCCGATATCAAGATCCGCGGCACCGCCTCCCACGTCGCCGAGAAATACGTCCAACTGGCGCGCGACGCGCGCAGCTCCGGCGATCCGGTCGCCGCCGAGAACTACTATCAGCACGCCGAACACTACTTTCGTCTGATCGCCGCGGCGCAGGAGCAGTTCCGCCAGAACCAGCCGCAGCCGCGCACGGAAAACGAGATGCCGGCCGAGGACAATGACGACGAGAGCGAGAGCTATTCGAACTTCGGCGCCGAGCCGGGCTTCGTGCCGGTGCAGCCGCAGCCGTTCGTGCCGCGCGACCCGCCGCGTGAGCAGCAGCAGCGCGAAGGCCAGCCCTACCAGCCACGCGAAAATCAGCAGTACCAGCCCCGCGAGAACAATCATCGCGAGCACCGCCCGCAGCACCAGCCGCAACCGCAACCGCAGTTCCAGCCGCAGCCCCAGCCGGTGATTCCGGTCAGCGACAGCGTCGATCGGCTACCGTCCTTCATCACCGGTCCCCAGCCGCAGGTGAACGGCCCGGTCCCGTTCGATGCCCCCAGCGGCGAACGTTTCCCGCCGCGCCGCCGCCGCCGTCCACATGGCCCGCGCCCCGAGGGCGGGGCCGCAGCACCCGCGACACCCGGCGACGACTACAATCCCGGCAATTCGTAACGCTGATTTCTCCCTCTTCGGAGGGTGAAATTCTGGAAACGGATATTGGCCGCGGCTAGAAAGCCGCGGCCAAATCCTTGGCGCCTTGCAGGTTGCTGTTGCTGTCCATCCGCGCGTTGGTGACCGCGAGCAATTTGGCCACCGTGTTGTGCCGGATCGCCACCGGGTTGCGCTCGTAGCCGCCGCGCTGGAAGAAATTGGCGGTCGGCACCTGTTCGCGCATCGCCAGCGGCATCGTCACCATGTCGAGCCCGGTGCCGTCGCCGGTGAGATTCATCATCTCCAGTTCGGCGGCGCTGAGCGGACGGCTAAATCCCTTGTCGCGGGCGAAGATCACCGAGGTCAAGAGCTTGTGGACCTGCAATTGCGGGCCGACATCGATATCCAGCGCCAGGGCATGCACCGCCCAGCCCTGCGGCGTGTTGGCGAGTTTTTCATGTTCGTTCCAGGTGTCCGGCACGGTGCGCGTAAACGCGTACATCTTCTTGAACACCGCAATCTTGTGATCCATCGCCTTGCGCGGCGCGCCGGATAGTAGCGCGGCCTTGTCCGTCAGCACCTTCAATATCTGATGGCCCTGCTCGGCGACCAACTCGACGCTGTTGGTGGTGAGCAGCTGGTTGTAGCCGACCGCGGTGGAGATAGCGCGCGAGCCCGGACGCGAGGCGCTGAGGCCCGACTGCATATCGTAGGCGCCGTTGCCGCCGGTCTCGAAGGAATAGACCCGTATCGCCTGCTCGCGCGTCAATCCCGCTGCCAGCGCCGCGCGGGCATAAGCGCGCTTGAAATCCAATTCATTGGCCGGGCGCTGTGGCGAAAACTGGAAATGCTCCTGCGCGGCACGCACGAAATCGGCGACCACCGGGATCTCCTTGCGGGTTCGCGGCGTGCCTTCCTCGGGCTGCGGATCGACCGGACGCTTCGGCCCGTCATAGAGCGGCGCCTGTTCCAGCATGTAGTCGTCGAGCGTGATGGTCTCGCGGCTGCGCCGCTTGGCGTTGCGGCTTTTGCGCTTCTCATAGACCGCGTTCCAGTAACCGCTGGCTTCCTGGTCAAAGGCGGCGCGCGCCTCCTGATATTCCTGCAGCTTGCGGCGGTATTCCGCGATGGCCTGCGGCGACGCCGCCTGCGCCATCGCATTGGCGACGCCGGCAGGAAGCGCCGTTACATCGAGCGCATGAGCCTGCGGCGCGATCAGCAGCAGCGCGAATGGAACGGTAGCGAGGAACGAGCGAAGCGGATGAAACGGCGGCATACGACCTGTTCAATTCCTTGATGGCGCGAACCAACCGCGCTCTGAAATGTTGGGAATAGCGCCCCATATTGGCCAGGGATGTCCGGCAGAAGCAGAACATGGCCGACCGTCGCTCAAATAACCTTGGAGCAGCTTGGTGAAGATTGTCTTTCCAATGCTGATCGCCGCCTTCGCCGCCGGAACATCCGCGGCATCGGCCGAGCCGCCCGATTGCAACGGCTTTCCGGATTTCCGCGCCCGGATGAATTGCTACGATGTGGTGTCGCGGGCGCCGCCCGAAACCGCCACACCAGCCAGACCGGACGGAGAAAAGTCCAGGCCGACGATCAGGGCAAAGCGGAAAGCCATACGGGCGAACTGAGGATCGCCATTCCCTACTCCTCCTTGCCCTACTACTCCTCCTTGGCGCCGCTGGCCTTGACGATGGCAGACCACTTGGTCTCGTCCTTGTCGATGAAGGCGACATAATCTTCCGGCGTGCCCGGCGTCGGCTCGGTGCCGTCCTGCAACAGCCGCTTCTTCACCTCGTCGGACGCCAGCGCCGCGCGCAATTCCTTGTTGAGGCGCTCGACGATCGGCCGCGGCGTGCCGGCCGGTGCGATCAGCCCGTAAACCAGCGAGGCATCGAAGTCCTGCAGGCCGGATTCGGCAACGGTCGGCACCTCCGGCAGCAGGCTGGTGCGGGTGAGGCTGGTGACCGCGAGCGCGCGCAACTGCCCGCCGGAAACATTGGCGTGGGTGGCTGGGATCGGCGCAAAGGCCATCGGGATGTGACCGCCGATCAGATCGACCAGCGCCGGGCCGGTGCCCTTGTACGGGATGTGCACCAGCGTGATGCCGGCGGCGCGGCCGAAATATTCGCCGGTGATGTGGCTGGCGGTACCCGCACCCGCGGAGCCGAAATTGACCTTGCCGGGATTGGCCCTGGCGGTAGGCAATCAGCTCGCCGACGGTCTTTGCCGGAAACGCCGGATGCACCACCAGCGAATTCGGCGAATTGCCGATCAGGCCGATCGGGGCAAAGTCCTTGCGCGGATCGTAGCCGGCCTTGCTGTACAGCGTGGGGCCGATCGCCAGCGTGCCGGTATAGCCGAGGCCGATGGTGTAGCCATCAGGCGCGCTTTTGGCGACCGCCCGGGTACCGACGGTGCCGCCCGCGCCGGGCCTGTTATCGACAATGACTTTCTCGCCCAGCGTCTCGCTCATCTTGTCGGCGATGACGCGGCCGACAATCGAGGTGCTGCCGCCCGGGGCAAACGGGATCACCAGCGTGACCGGACGGTCGGGATAGGCTTGTGCGCAGGCGCGATCCGCAGCGCCCTGCACGGCAAGCGCGGCCACGGCCGCGCACAGAAATCGCGTCCACGAACCCATGGCGGATCATCCTCCCGAAAACGTCTTTATTGTTACCGGGATCGTCGCCGAAACGGCGCGGCTGCGCAACTGCCGGACTATTTCCAGGCAAACACCGGCTGCTCCAGCTCTGTGACGCGGGTATCGCGGCCGGCGAGCACTTCGCTGAACTGGTAGATCAGCGCGGCTGTGGGCGCATGGATGTAATCGCCGAAATGGTTGTAGCGAACCACGCGGCGGTGGCTTTGCGGAATGGCGACGAAGTCGAAGGCATCGGCGCGCGCGATTTCCGCCAGCGCGATACGATGCACCGAGGCGACCTCGTCCGGATTGGGGTTGAGCGTCGCGCTGTGCTGCGCCCACATCAGCACGGGCGTGATCAGATAGCCGGACCGGGTCGGATAGTCGTCGAGGATGCCGATCACATCGGCGGGCGTGAGTTGGAGCCCGAGTTCTTCATGCAGCTCGCGCAAAGCAGCCTGCACCGGCATCTCGCCGGGATCGCAGCGGCCGCCGGGCAGCGCCCATTGGTTGCTGTGGGCACGCAGGCCGGAAGCGCGCAGCGTCAGCAGCAGCGCCGTCTCCGAGCCGCCGGCCGTCTCGACCAGCACGATGGCCACCGCCGCGTGCTTCAGGTCCGATGCCGTGTCGCTCTCGACACGCACAAACGTCGCGCCGCGCGCGGCGATCATTTGCCGCGTGGCGGCATTAAACGGATGCGTCATCAGGATTGATTACACGACCGGAACAGAGGCTGCACTAGGCACCTGCCGCCTGCTTTTGTATGAACGGGGTCCGGCCCGCAGTGCGGTGCCCGTCGACCGTCCCTCTCTTCCCGAATGAGGACTGCCATGGATTATCGCCCGCTCGGCCGCAGCGGCCTGAAGATTTCCCCGATCTGCCTGGGCACCATGATGTTCGGCGGCGCCACCGACGAGCCGACCTCGGCTGCGATCATCGACAAGGCACGCGGCGCCGGCATCAATTTCATCGACACCGCCGACGCCTATTCGAACGGCCTGTCCGAAATGGTCGTGGGCCGCGCGATTGCGAAAAATCGCTCGGACTGGGTGCTCGCCACCAAGCTCGCCAATGCGATGGGGAAGGATCCCAACCGCGCCGGGCTGTCGCGGCGCTGGGTGCTGCAGGCCGCCGAGGAAAGCCTGCAGCGGCTCGGCACCGACTATCTCGACATCTATTATCTGCACAAGGAAGACCACTCGACGCCGCTGGAAGAAACCGTGCGCGCGATCGGCGACCTGATCCGCCAGGGCAAGGTGCGCTACTTCGGCCTGTCGAATTACCGCGGCTGGCGCGTCGCCGAGATTTGCAACATCTGCGACCGGCTCGGCATCGACCGCCCGATCGTCAGCCAGCCCTATTACAACGCCATGAACCGGATGCCGGAGGTCGAGCACTTCCCGGCCTGCGGCTATTACGGCATGGGTATCGTGCCCTACAGCCCGCTGGCGCGGGGCGTGCTGACTGGTAAATATCGCCCCGATGCGGCGCCGGACAAGGACAGCCGCGCCGGCCGCAACGACACCCGGATGATGCAGACCGAATGGCGGCTGGAATCGCTGCAGCTCGCACAGCAGATTCGCCAGCATGCCGAAGCCCGCGGTATCACCGCCGGGCAGTTCGCCGTGGCTTGGGTGCTGAACTCCTCCTTTGTCAGCGGCGTGATCGCCGGCCCGCGCACGGAAGCGCAATGGGATGACTACCTGCGCGCGCTGGACTATCGCTTTACCGCCGAGGACGAAGCGCTGATCGATGGCCTTGTCGCCAGCGGACATCCCTCGACACCGGGCTATAACGACCCCGCCTACCCAATCGAAGGCCGCCGGCCACGAACGGCCTCCTGACCATCAACACAAGGATACTGCATGACCGACGCGGCACACGCCGAGCTGGAAGCTGCCGGCTGGCGCATCATGGACGATGACGGCTTCATCCATCTGGTCGGACCGGTCTGGCACCGAATGCTGGGAACAGCCTACGAATTCGCCATTCTAGGCCAGGACAAACACCGCAACCGCCGCGGCGTGGTGCAGGGTGGCGTGCTGATGACGCTGGCGGACCGGAGCTGCGGCATGACCGCCCGCGCAGTGTCCGGCGCGGAAAGCCTCGCCACCGTGCAGATGGATACCTATTTCGTCGATGCCGCGCGGATCGGTGACCTGATGATCTCGCGGCCGAAGGCGCTGCGCACCACCAAGAGCCTGATCTTCATGAGCACCGAGGTCAGCGTGGACGATCGCGTGGTCGCCACGGCGCATGGCGTGTTCAAGGTGGTGCGCGACCGCGCCGACGCCGGGCGACGGCCTGACTAAGCACCGTACGCGGTCAAGCCCGGTTGCCGACCAGCTTTATCTCGCTTCGGGGCGGAACGAATGTTCTTGCCATTACTTAGCATGCGTACACCCCCGGACATTTATGCCATCAGGCAAATGCCCGGGGGTATGGATTTCAATCCAATGACCTTCGCCGACAGACGCGTTCATCCCAGCCTTCTGGCGCATGGAACCGCCCATCAAGGTTCACATCCATGGCCCATGCAACTCATGCAAGTTCCCTCGTCCTGGTTGTCGAAGACGACGCCTTACTGCGGATGCACGCCGCCGAGATGATCGAGGAGGCTGGCTTCCGGGTGATCGAAGCACAGAATGCCGACGAGGCGATCCGCTTGCTGGAAAGCCGGATGGACATCCGCATCGTCTTCACCGACGTCGACATGCCCGGCTCGATGAACGGCCTGAAGCTGGCGCACGCGGTCGCCAACCGCTGGCCGCCGATCCGGATCGTCGCAACGTCCGGCCACTTCAATATTCGCGACGGCGACCTGCCGACCGGCGGGCGTTTCATTGCAAAGCCCTACCGTTCGAACCAGGTCATCAGCGCACTGCACGAGCTGGCTGGCGCCATCTGAGCCCATCCCGGCATACCTCTCGCGCTTGACGACCGATCGCTGCCCGTCCACGCTGGTATTTCGCCGGCAACGAGCAGAGCATGACGATGTGGGCCTTCCTCGGACATCTCCTCGATACATCCATGTTCGCCCCGCACGGCATTTGCCTGCTGTGGGAGCCCGGGCTGATCTGGCTGCACGTCGGATCCGACGCGCTGATCGCCGCGGCCTATTTCTCGATCCCGATAGCACTCAGCATCTTTGTCTCGAAGCGCCGCGACGTCGAGTTCGGCTGGATCTTCTGGGCCTTCGCGATCTTCATCATGGCCTGTGGCCTCACTCACATCCTGTCGATCTATACGCTGTGGGTGCCGATCTACGGCATCGAAGGCATCGTCAAGGCGATCACCGCGGTCGCCTCCGTGATCACCGCCGCGATCCTGTGGCCGCTGCTGCCAAAACTGCTGGCGATTCCGTCGCCGGCGCAATTGCGCAATACGCAAATGGCGCTGATCGAGGAAGGCCGCTATCGCCGCGAGGCCGAAGACATGCTGCGTCACACTCAGAAGATGGAAGCGATCGGCCATCTCACCGGCGGTGTCGCGCATGATTTCAACAACCTGCTCACCATCATCATCGGCAATCTCGAAATCGCCGAACACGCCGTCAACAGCTGGACCGACGCCTCGCAGGCACGCCTGAAGCGGGTGATCGCCAGCGCCGCCGGCGGCGCGCAACGTGCGGTGATCCTGACGCAGCGCCTGCTGGCTTTCGCCCGCCGCCAGCCGCTCGATCCGAAGCCGATCAACGTCAATCAACTGCTGCAGGGCATGTCGGAGTTCTTCCAGCGCACCTTGAGCGAGAATGTCGATCTGGAAATCGTCGGTGGCGCCGGGCTGTGGCAGGTCGAGGTCGATCCGAGCCAGATGGAAGCCGGCATCCTCAATCTGGTGGTGAATGCCCGCGATGCGATGGCGGGAAAGGGCAAGCTGACCATCGAGACCAGCAACGCCTTCATCGATGAGCCTTACGCGCAGCAGCATGATGCCGCGGTCGGCCAGTATGTGCTGATCGCGGTGAGCGATACCGGGCCGGGCATGCCGAAGGAGGTGCAGGAGCGCGCCTTCGATCCGTTCTTCACTACCAAGGAGCCCGGCCAGGGCACCGGCCTCGGCCTCAGCCAAGTCTACGGCTTCGTCAAACAGTCGGGCGGTCACGTCAAGATCTACAGCGAGGAAGGTTTCGGCACGACGATCAAGATCTATCTGCCGCGCACCGCCAAGCCCCTGGAGATGACGGTTGAAACCGAGAGCGTCGTTGTCGGCAGCCGCGGCAATGAAACCATCATGGTGGTGGAAGACGATCCGGACGTGCGGTCGTATCTGGTCGAAACGCTGGAGGGCCTGAACTATCGCGTCCGCAAGGCGCCTAACGCCGACGTGGCGTTGTCGGATTTCGCCCGCGATTCCTCAGTGTTCGATCTATTGCTGACCGATATCGTGATGCCCGGAATGAACGGCCGGCAGTTCGCCGACGAAATGCTGAAGCGCCAGCCGACCCTCAAAGTACTGTTCATGACCGGCTATTCGCGAAACGCCATCGTGCATCAGGGCCGGCTGGATGCCGGCGTATCGCTGCTGCAAAAGCCGATCGCGCAGGCGGCACTCGCCAGCAAGATCCGCGAGATGATCGACAAACGCTAGAGCATGATCGCGTTGACCTGAATCGGTTTGGGATTCCCAAATCTGGTGGAGTGTGATTCAGAGGTGCTGTCTGAACGGGAGGCAGCATCGATGGCCCGCGCTTATTCTCTGGATCTTCGTGAACGCGTTGTGGCGGCGGTTGCGGCGGGCGAGAGCTGCCGGAAGGTAGCCGCGCTCTTCAAGGTGAGCGTGGCGAGTGCGGTGAAATGGTCGCAACGCGCACGCGCCACCGGAAGCCCCGCGGCCCGCCCTATGGGTGGCAATCGACCCTATGCGCTGGCCGACCAGCGGGACTGGCTGCTGAAACGCCTTGCCGATCAGCCTGATGTGACGTTGCGGGCGCTGGTGGCGGAGCTTGCCGGGCGCGGCATCAAGGTCAGCTATTATGCGGTGTGGCACTTCTTCGAGCATGAAGGCATCAGCTTCAAAAAAAAGCCTTCACGCCAGCGAGCAGGATCGCCCGGACGTGGCAAGGCGGCGGGCGCGATGGAAGCGCCTGCAAAACAAGCTCGATCCAGGCCGCCTCGTCTTTATCGATGAGACCTGGGCCAAGACCAACATGACGCGCACCCATGGCCGGGCGCCACGTGGCGAACGGCTGGTCGCGAAGGTGCCGCACGGTCATTGGCAAACCCTGACCTTCCTGGCAGCGCTGCGCTCGGATCGCATCGACGCTCCCTGCGTGATCGACGGGCCGATCAACGGCGACAGCTTCCTTGCTTATGTCGAGCAGGTGCTGGTCCCAGCCCTGAAGCCGGGTGACATCGTCGTCATCGACAATCTCGGCAGCCACAAGGGAAAGGCCGTTCGCCGCGCGATCCGCGCGGCCGGCGCGAAGCTGTTCTTCCTTCCGCCTTACAGTCCAGATCTCAACCCGATCGAGCAGATGTTTGCCAAGCTCAAAACCCTGCTGCGCAAGGCCGCAGAACGAACCGTCGAAGCCACGTGGCGCAGGATCGGAGCGCTCCTCAGCGCCTTCAGCCCTCAAGAATGCGCGAACTATTTGACAAACTCCGGATACGCTTCAACGTGAGGCAATCACGCTCTAGAGCGCCGACAACCTAGTGGACTTCCGCCGCGAGCACCGCCTCGACGCGGATCTCTTCCGTCAGCCGGGCCTTCAGCGCCGAGAATTCCGGGCTGGTCTTGACGGTGTAGTGCCGCGGATGCGGCAGATCGACCGTCACGTCGGCCTTGATGCGGCCGGGCCGCGCCGACATCACCACCACGCGGGAGGCGAGGAACACTGCCTCCTCGATATCGTGGGTGACGAAGATCACTGTCTTGCGTTCGCGCTCCCAGATGCCGAGCAGCAATTCCTGCATCAGCGCGCGGGTCTGGTTGTCGAGCGCGCCGAACGGCTCGTCGAGCAATAGAATTTCGGGGCTGTTGGCCAGCGCACGCGCGATCGCGGTGCGCTGCTGCATGCCGCCGGAGAGCTGCTTCGGAAAATGATTGGCGAAACTGGTGAGACCGACCTTGTCGAGCCACTCACCGGCGATGGCATTGCGTTCGCGCGGCGCGATGCCGCGTTCGCGCAGGCCGAAGGAAATGTTTTCCGACACCGTGAGCCAGGGAAACAGCGTGTACGACTGAAACACCATGCCGCGATCGGCGCCGGGGCCGGTGATCGCCTTGCCATCGAGCAGGATGCGGCCGGTGGTCGGCGTATCCAGCCCCGCGACCATGCGCAGCAAGGTCGACTTGCCGCAGCCGGACGGGCCGAGGATGGTGACGAAGTCATTATCCGCCACGCTGAGATGGGTCGGCTCCAGCGCGCGCGTCGGCGTGCCGCCACGCACGGCGGGGAAGATGCGCGAGACGTTCTCGATCACAAGCTTGCTCAAATCAGGCTCCACGGGAACATCTGCCGGTTCGCCGCCTTGAACGCATAGTCGGAGATCAGACCGATGATGCCGATGACGATGATGCCGAAGATGATCTGGCCGGTGGCCAGCAATGCCTGGCTGTCGATGATCATGTGGCCGATGCCCGAGGACGAACCGATCAGTTCGGCGACGATGACATAGGTCCAGGCCCAGCCGAGCACGAGGCGGAGAATTTCCGCGATGTCCGGCGCCGCCGACGGGATCAGCACCCGGCGCAGCACGCCGACGTCGCGCGCACCGAGCGTCAATGAGGCCTCGACCAGATCGCGGCGCACGCTGCCGACGGTGACGGCGACCATCAGGGTAAGCTGGAACACCGAGCCGATGAAGATCACCAGCAGCTTCTGCAATTCGCCGATGCCGGCCCACAGGATCAGCAGCGGAATGAACGCCGACGCCGGCAGATAGCGTGCGAAGGACACGAAGGGTTCGAGGAAGGCCTCGATGGGCTTGTAGGCGCCCATCAAGATGCCGAGCGGCACCGCGACCAGCGCCGCCAGCACGAAACCGCCGATCACGCGCCAGATCGTCATCCCGATATCGAAGAGGAAGTCATGCCTGGTGAGCAGCAGCCAGCCGTCGCTCAGCATGGTCAGCGGATTGGCGAGAAAGGTTTTCGAGACGAACCCGCCGAAGGTCGCATAGGACCAGGCGGCGATGAACAGAATGAAAAACGAAATACCGAGCACGACGCGCGCGGGAGACGAGATCGGGGCGAGCGGTTTCATGGAATGTAGTCTACGCTCGTGTTCGTCATTGCGAGGAGCCCTTGCGACGAAGCAATCCAGTGAGCAGCGTAGCAAAGCAACTGGATTGCTTCGCTACGCTCGCAATGACGGCTGTTCGAACCTATGGTCACTGGATGAAACGGGTGTCGACGATCTTGGTCAGATCGGGGATTTCCTTGATGATGCCGATTTCCAGCAGCAGCTCGGCCGCTTCCTTGGAGAACGCCTGGAAATCGCCGGCGAAGAACTTCTTGTTCTCGTCCTTGCCCTGCCAGCGCAGATAGGCCGCGGACTTGCCGAACGCCTCGCCGCTCTGCTTCACATCGGCGCCCATGATCTCATAGGATTTGGCCTGGTCGGCCTTGATCATGTCGACGGCGTCGAAATAGCTCTTGGTCAGCGCCTTCACCGCAGCTTCGTTCTCGGCGATGAACTTCGGCGTGCAGCCGAAGGTGTCCATGATCATCGGGTAGTCCAGCGTGGTGGCGATGATCTTGCCGGCTTCCGGCTTCTCGCGTACCGCGGAGAGATACGGCTCATAAGTCATCGCGGCGTCGTTCTGTCCGGCGATGAAGGCCTGCGCGGCCGGACCCGGGTCCATGTTGACCACGGTGACGTCCTTCACCGACATGCCGTTCTTCTTCAGGAACCAGGCCAGCGTAAAGTATGGCGCGGTGCCCGGCGCCGACGCGGCGACGGTCTTGCCCTTGAGATCCTTGATGGCGGTCGTGCCTGACCGCACCACCATGCCGTCGGCGCCATAGGACTTGTCGAGCTGGAACAGCTGCGTGGTGGCGACGCCGTTGGCGTTCCACACCACCCAGGTTTCAACCGTCGTCGCCGCGCATTGCACATCGCCGGAAGCGATAGCGAGATGGCGGCTGGCCTGCGGGACTTTCTTGATGGTGACGTCGAGACCGTTCTTGGCGAAGATGCCGGCTTCCTTGGCCAGTGTCAGCGGCGCGAAGCCGGTCCAGCCGGAGATCGCGATGGTTACCTTGGTCTGCGCGACAGCGGGTGTCGCGACGAGGGCCGCGAGCATCGCAGCCGCTGGAATTCCAATCAACTTCATGACGCGCTCTCCTGAACAGATTTTGAATGATATTGCATGGCAGCATGGCGGATTGCCAGAGTCAATTCTGCGGCTTGATAGTCGCAGCCTTCATCGCGGGTGTTGCTCATCGCCATGATCGCGCCGCCGGCGTGAAACGTGCGGTGAGTTGATACAGGTCGCTCGGATAGCTGACGCGAACAGACGTGATGATCTTGCGTTTGCGCCAGGTGCGCCGCTCGACCATGAGGCACGCTGCCGGCGACTTCAGCGCCAGTGCTTTCAGGATCGTGTCGTCGGCAAGGCAGGCGGTGATCTGGTGCTCCGCTTCATTCCACGGCACATGGCCGAGCAGCCATGTGCCCGGCGGCACCTTGGTAAAATCGATCTCGCTTGCCAGCGGCACCACGTCGAGATTGATCAGCCGCTCTTCCAGTGCAAACGGACGCCCCTTCGCGATATGCCGGCAGCGCAGCGACAGCACGTCGCACCCCGCCTTGAGGCCGAGACGATCGAGATCGTCCTTGGTCGCTGCCCGACGCTTGCGCACCAGTAATTCGTAGCCGTAGCTCTCGCCGCGCTTGGCGATCTCGGCCTGGATATCGGGAATGTGCAGCACAGCCGACTGCACTAAGGGCCGCGCGACAAAGCTGCCGACGCGGCGCTTGCGCTCGATGACGCCAGCATCGGCCAGACCCGACAGCACCTTGTTCACGGTCATCCGCGAGCAATTATAGGTATCGACCAGTTCATGTTCGAACGGAATCCGATGGCCGGGCGGCCAGCGGCCGGACATGATCTTTTCTTCAAGATCGGCGCGGATGCGCTGGTACAGCGCCTGCGGCGCGGCGCGTGCTTTGACGGCATCGGTCCTTTGCGCGCGCGCTGTCACCATCACAGACCGACCAAACGCTTCATCGTGCGCTGGTAGCGCGCGACGATGGACGAACGCTGCCGGTGACGACCGGCTTCGACGACCTGCTTGCCGCCGACCCAGACGCTGTCGATGGCCGACTTGCCGGCGACGAACGTGTAGGCATCGAGCCAACGATCGCCGCTAACCGCGGCGAGATCGGGATGGGCATTGTTAAGCACGACGATATCGGCGCGCTTGCCGACGGCGAGCGATCCAACCGAGCGGCCCAGCGCCTGCGCGCCGCCGTCCAGTGCATGTTCGTAGAGCGCGCGGCCGGTGGATTCACCCGGCGTGCGCGCCACCGCGTTGCGGATCCGATAGCGCAGCCGCTGGCTGTATTCGAGCTGCTTCAGTTCGCCCGGCGCGGTGATCTCGATATTGGAATCGGTACCGACGCCAAAGCTGCCGCCGGCTTCAAGAAATTGCGAGCCTTCAAAAATGCCGTCGCCGAGACTGGCTTCGGTGAGCGGGCACAGTCCGATCATGGCGCGGGAGGCCGCGACACCCGTCGCCTCCTCTGCGGTCATGTGGGTGGCGTGGATCAGCACCCAGCGTCTATCGACCGGCATGTGGTCGAGCAGCCAGGCCACCGGGGTCTGGCCGGACCAGGCGACGCAGTCGCTGACTTCCTTGACCTGCTCGGCGACATGAATGTGGATCGGCCCCTGCGGGAATGCCGCAAGCACTTCCTTCAGCGTCTCCGGCGTGATGGCGCGCAGCGAATGCGGCGCGATGCCGATCGCCGCATCGTCGCAGGCAGCAATGGCGGCGCGCGATTTTTCCAGCAGCGCAAGAAACCGCTGGGGATCGTTGGCAAACCGCCGCTGGCCGTGCAGCGACGGCGCGCCGCCGAACGAACTGAAGTTGTAGAACGACGGCAATAGCGTCAGCCCGATACCGGTTGCGCCGGCCGCCGCCGTGATGCGGCCAGCCATCTCCGCGAGGTCGGCATAGGGTTGGCCGTGTTCGTCGTGATGCAGATAGTGGAATTCTGCAACGCTGGTAAAGCCGGCCTCCAGCATCTCGGCATAGGCGAAGCCGGCAATCGCCTCGACATCGTCGGGCGTCAGGGCATCGAGGAATCGATACATCAACTGCCGCCAGGTCCAGAAACTGTCCTGAGTGACGCCGCGGACTTCAGTCAGGCCGGCCATGCCGCGCTGGAAGGCATGGCTGTGCAAATTAGGCAGTCCGGGGATCGCGACGCCGCTGATGATTTCAGCGCCAGCGCTGCTTGCATTGTCGGCAACCGACGCGATGACGCCGTTTTCGATGGATACAGTGACGTCGCGCGCCCAGCCGCCGGGCAGCAGCGCGTCAGCGAAGAACAGCCGTTTTGCAGGACTTTCGGCGCGCATGGCACTCGTTCGATGCAATCAAAAGACGCTCGACAATAGGCGACGCCGCTGGTTATGTATAGACATACGACGTGCTTAAATGACGGCAGGCCATCATGCCCTTCGATACGATCTGGACCAACGCGCGCCTTGCCACCATGGCGCCGGGACAGCCCGGCCTTGGTATCATCGAGCACGGCTGCGTCGCGTCCAGGGACGGCCGCATCGTATTTGCCGGCGCTGCGGCCGACATGCCCGCAGCCACCGATGCGATTGAGCGCATCGACTGCGACGGCCGCTGGATCACGCCGGGCCTGGTCGATTGCCACACCCATCTGATCTTCGGCGGCAACCGCGCCAATGAATTCGCGATGCGGCTGGATGGCGCCAGCTACGAAGAGATTTCCCGCGCCGGCGGCGGCATTGCCTCGAGCATGCTGGCGACCCGCGCGGCGAGCGAAGAGCAGTTGGTCGCCAGCGGCCTGAAGCGGCTCGATCATCTGATCGCCGAGGGCGTCACCACCATCGAAATCAAATCCGGCTATGGCCTCGATCAGGCAACCGAGATCCGCTGCCTTAGTGCGGCGCGGCAGCTCGGCCGCGAACGCGCGGTGTCGGTGGTGACGTCGTTTCTCGGTGCCCATGCAATGCCGCCGGAAGCAAAGGGCGACAAGGACGCGTATATCGCCCGCGTCTGCGACGAGATGCTGCCGGCGATTGCGGAGCTGAAACTAGCCGATGCCGTCGATGCATTCTGCGAAGGCATCGCGTTTTCGCCGGCGCAGACGGCGCGGGTGTTTGCCGCCGCGAAGGCATTCGGACTGCCGGTCAAGCTGCATGCCGACCAACTTTCCAACCTGCATGGCGCGCGGCTCGCGGCCGAGCACGGCGCGCTGTCGGCGGATCACCTCGAATTCACCGACGAGGACGGCGTCATCGCCCTGACCAGAGCCGGCACCGTCGCGGTGGTGCTGCCCGGCGCGTTCTACGCATTGCGGGAGACGCAGGCACCGCCGATCGCGCTGTTCCGCAAACACGGCACACATCTGGCACTGGCCACCGACTGCAATCCCGGGACGTCGCCGCTGACGTCGCTGCTGCTGGCGATGAACATGGGCGCGACGCTGTTTCATCTGACCGTGGACGAATGCCTTACCGGCGTGACCCGCGAAGCCGCGCGCGCACTGGGACGGCTCGGCGAGGTCGGCACGCTCGAAGCCGGCAAGTCCTGCGATCTCGCGATCTGGGACATCGAACAGCCCGCCGAGCTGGTCTACCGGGTCGGCTTCAATCCGCTTCACGCGCGCGTCTGGCACGGCCAGTCGCAAACGACATTATCCAGGTAAGGACACCCCATCATGGACCGCAGCAAGAACGCCCGGATCGTGTGCAGCCCGCGCGGCGCGGAGATGACCGCGAAGAGCTGGCTCACCGAAGCGCCGCTGCGCATGCTGATGAACAATCTCGACCCGGAAGTGGCCGAGAATCCCAATGAGCTGGTGGTCTATGGCGGCATCGGCCGCGCCGCGCGTAGTTGGGAAAGCTTCGATCAGATCGCTGCATCGCTGCGCAAGCTCGAAAGCGACGAGACGCTGCTGGTGCAATCCGGCAAGCCGGTCGGCGTTTTCCGCACCCATGCCGACGCGCCCCGCGTGCTGATCGCCAATTCCAATCTGGTGCCGCGCTGGGCGACCTGGGAGCACTTCAACGAGCTCGATCGCAAGGGCCTGATGATGTACGGCCAGATGACCGCGGGCTCGTGGATCTATATCGGCTCGCAGGGCATCGTGCAGGGCACCTACGAGACTTTTGTCGAGATCGGCCGCCAGCACTACAACGGCGATCTCAGCGGGCGCTGGATCCTGACTGCAGGCCTCGGCGGCATGGGCGGTGCGCAGCCGCTGGCGGCAACCATGGCCGGAGCCTCCTGCCTCGCGGTTGAGTGTCAGCCGAGCCGGATCGAGATGCGGCTGAAGAGCCGCTATCTCGACGTCCAGGCCAAGGATCTCGATGAAGGGTTGGAAATCATCGAACGCGCCAACAAGGACAGGAAGCCGATCTCGGTCGGCGTGCTCGGCAACGCCGCCGACATCTTCCCCGAACTGGTCCGCCGCGGCGTGCGCCCGGATGTCGTCACCGACCAGACCTCCGCGCATGATCCCATCAACGGCTACCTGCCGAAAGGCTGGAGCCTGGCCGAATGGGAAGACAAGCGCGCCACGGCGCCGCAGGCGGTCGAGCAGGCGTCGCGGAAATCGATGGGCGAACATGTCCGGGCGATGCTGGATTTCCAGAAGATGGGCGTGCCCACCGTCGACTACGGCAACAACATCCGGCAGATGGCCAAGGAGGAAGGTGTCGAGAATGCCTTCGATTTTCCGGGCTTCGTGCCGGCTTACATTCGGCCGCTGTTCTGCCGGGGCATCGGTCCATTCCGCTGGGTCGCGCTGTCGGGCGATCCCGAGGACATCTACAAGACCGACGCCAAGGTGAAGGAAATTCTCGGCGACAACAAAGCGCTGGTGAACTGGCTCGACATGGCGCGCGAGCGCATCCAGTTTCAGGGCCTGCCGGCACGGATCTGCTGGGTCGGTCTCGGCGATCGGCATCGGCTTGGCCTCGCCTTCAACGAGATGGTGGCGTCGGGTGAATTGGCCGGACCGATCGTGATTGGCCGCGACCATCTGGATTCCGGTTCGGTCGCCAGCCCGAACCGCGAGACCGAGGCGATGAAGGACGGTTCCGATGCCGTCTCCGACTGGCCGCTACTCAACGCGTTGCTGAACTGCGCATCCGGGGCGACGTGGGTGTCGCTGCATCATGGCGGCGGCGTCGGCATGGGATTTTCGCAGCATGCCGGCATGGTGATCGTCGCCGACGGCACACCGGAAGCCGCCAAGCGCATCGAGCGCGTGCTGTGGAACGATCCCGCGTCAGGCGTGATGCGCCACGCCGATGCGGGCTACGAGTCGGCGATCGCCTGCGCCGAGGAACATGGCTTGAACCTGCCGAGCTTGGGCTGATCGAGCCGATGCGAATCCTGCGCGCCGCGGACTACAAGATCATGCCGTGGAAAAACGGCATGGGATCGACGACCGAGATCGCCGTCTCGCCGGAGGCCGAAGGCTTTGAGGGTTTCGACTGGCGCATCAGCATGGCGCGGGTCGAGACCGACGGGCCGTTTTCGCCGTTTCCCGGCATCGACCGGACACTACTGGTACTGGAGGGCGACGGTATCATTCTCAAGGTTGCCGATCACGGGCTTGTCCGGCTGGATCGCGAATCCATCCATTCGTTTCCCGGAGACCAGCCGACCTATGCCACCCTGATCGGCGGCCCGATCGTCGATCTCAACGTCATGAGCCGGCGCGACCGATTTCAACACAATGTCAGCCGCCTTGACCTGACCACGCCTCAGGTTTTTCCATCGCCGTCCGCTCTCACCGTGCTGCTCGTCGAACGGGGCGCGGTGACGGTACAGTATGGCTCGATCCTTGAAGTGCTGGCGAATTACGATGGCCTCGTGTTGGGTCCGGGAGTCGGCCCCATCCGCATGGAGTCCGCCGCATCGGCGCGGTTGGTCCTCATCGCATTCCGGTAATCAGGCGCTCTCGTACGGCGCATGCCTATAATTCGTGCCCGAATAGTACCAACGAATATGTTGACCGGATGGGTCGATAAGCTCAGCCTTCCGAAACACTATTTCCAAAAGGGCTGCCTCCATGGGATCTTTCAAGGGAAAGCATTTTCAGTCCGCACTCGATGCGATCGAATCCATTCGTGAAGCTGATACCTCCGCAAGGGTTGGCAACGTCATTTCCGATCTGGCTGGCGGCTTTGGCTACGATCATATTTGCTTTCTCGCCTCGACCGGCCACAAGCAATCGTTCGAAGAAAAAGTATTGCTAAAAGTCTGGCCGAAAACGTGGGCCGAGCAGTACGCGGCGTCGAACTTTTACGCATCTGACCCGGTGGCACCGCGGATCAGGCAGCGACCGGAATCCTTTACCTGGTCGGAACTCCGCCCCAGCGAAACCGATCCGGTTGCCAATTCAATCATGCAGATCGCAGCCGTCGATTACGGCCTCAAGCATGGCCTGTGTACGCCCGTTCACGGCATGAACGGATATCAGGCCGGCTTATCGCTTGCAGGACGAGAGGTCGAAGATACCGGAGAAGCGCGCGCTGCAATTGAGCTGGTGACGATGTACGCGTTCAACCGGCTGGTCATCATCCGGTCGCACCAGCCGGCGCAGCGCAAGGTCCTAACGCCGCGCGAGCGGGAGGTCATGAATTGGGTCGCGGCCGGCAAGACGGCATGGGACACCAGTGCGATCCTCAGCATCTCGGAAGACACCGTGAACAAGACCGTGTCCACGGCCATGCACAAGCTGAACGTTCATACCCGCGCCCAGGCTGTCGCCGTGTCGATCCGGACTGGCGAAATCGACCTTTGATTTGTCAATACCCTGTTCACGGAATAGTTGACCATCTAGCGAACATGAAAGCTCCCCGCGTCACGGCACGCGGGGAGCTTTTTCATGATCAGGGTCGTCCACAATGGGAATCGCAGCCAATTCGCTGTGGTCATGGATCGGCAATTCCGATTGCGGCATGAAGTGTTCGTGAAAGAGCGAGGCTGGACGGAATTCGAGCGGGACGGCTTCTACGAGAAAGACCAGTACGACAACGAGGCAGCCGTCTATGTGATCGCCGCCGACGACAAGGATAATGTGGCCGGCGGTTTCCGGCTCTATCCCACGACGCTGCCCCACATGTTGGCGGAGCATTTTCCGATCCTGGTCGATGGCGCCATTCCGCAGCGACGCGATGTGCTTGAGCTGACGCGCTTTGCGATGCGCAAGACCGAGCGCCGAAGCCGGCATTACTTCGAACTTCTGGTCGCCATTCAGGAATATGGCCTCGACGAAGGCCTGGCCGGCTACACATCGGTCATCAACCCATTGCGCCTTCCGATCCTGCAGGGCTTCGGATTCGAAATCGAACCGCTTGGACTTCCCCAGATGATTCAGGGTGAAGCGGCGATCGCCGTTCTGTTCAGCGTCAGCGAGAGTTGCCTGTCCCGCGTCCGCAAGTCCGTTGACATCGAGGCGTCGGTGCTTGACGACGTCGTCGCCCACCGCCGGATCGCTTGAGATGTCGTTGATTCATCTCAGGGTGATTGAGGGAAGAGCCCACGAAGATAATCTCGTGACGACCATCCTGCATGCGATCAAGGTGGCGGAGGCGTGTCGATCGGACACGACTGTCGAGATTCTCAAGATGGCACTGTTGAACGAAGGAATTCGGCTGGCCGCCTATCTCAACCAGGACAATACAGCAGCCGGCGACGACCACGAAAGGTCGGGCACAAGACTGCGCAATGGCGAGTGAAGTCGAGCACGCTTCGAGGAGTGGCCGACCACGCCACGGCTTCATCTAGTCGCCCCCTCGGAGGGCCAGGCCTGGGCCTCCATATCGGCTAAGCGGTCTTGCCAACGCTGTAGGAATGCGCACCCGTGCCGGCCAGCTTGCCGCTATCCACAATCAGATACTCCTCGCGGATCGGGCGACCTTCAAACCAGCATTCAAGGATCTCCCGGGTCCCGGCAGCGTAACGGGCCTGAGCGGACAATGACGTCCCCGAGGTGTGCGGCGTCATGCCGTGGTGAGGCATCGTCCGCCAGGGGTGGTCCCTCGGCGCTGGCTGAGGGAACCAGACGTCGCCCGCATAACCAGCAAGCTTCCCGCTCTTCAAGGCACGGACGACAGCGTCGCGATCGCAGATCTTGCCGCGCGCCGTATTCACCAGATATGCGCCGCGCTTCATCTTGTTGATGAGGGTGTCATTGAAGAGGTGCTCAGTCTCCGGATGCAACGGAGCGTTGATCGTGACCACGTCGCAGACGCGCACCATTGACTCGACATCCGGGTGGTAGGTGAGGTTCAGGTCTTTCTCGACATCTTCCGGGAGCCGATGCCGATCGGTGTAATGAAGCTTGACATCAAAGGGCTTCAATCGCCTCAGAACTGCCAAGCCGATGCGTCCGGAACCAACCGTACCGACTTCCATCGCTTCGAGATCGTAGGAGGAAGACACGCAGTCGGCAATGTTCCACCCGCCGTCGATCACCCACTTGTAGGAAGGGATGTAATTGCGCACGAGCGACAGGATCATCATCACCACGTGTTCGGACACGCTGATGCTGTTGCTATAGGTAACTTCCGCGACCGTGACGCCATGCTCGATGGCAGCTTGAAGGTCGACGTGATCCGACCCGATGCCCGCCGTGATCGCAAGCTTCAGCGTTTTCGCCTTCGCGATCCTTTCTGCCGTTAGATAGGCTGGCCAGAACGGTTGCGAGATGACGATTTCCGCGTCGGGCAGTTCGCGCTCGAAGACCGAGGTCGCCCCCTCCTTATCCGAGGTTACGATGAAGGTGTGGCCCAGACCCTCCAGGAATTTACGCAGCCCGAGTCCCCCCGAGACCGAGCCGAGAAGTTCGCCGGGCTTGAAATCGATCCGCTTTGGCGTCGGCGTTGTCTGCCCCCCGGGATAACGTTCGATTTTCGGAATCCCGTCCCGAGCATAGGATTTCGGATACCCAGCAACCGGATCGTCGTAGAGCACACATAGAACTTTCGCCATCTCTTCCTCCCAATCGACGGCCCGCCATTTCGCCAATGCCCTTGAACAAGCTATTTCGCGCGCACGACTCTTATGCGGGCATTTTTGGACAACTCTCATATGTAGGCTGGACCAGTCGGTTCAACGTCATGGTGCCAGCCCAAAAGCGCGCTCACCAACGCGCCCGCGCCCAACGACCAAAGCTGCGAGACGATCTCGCCACCAGCCTCATGCACGGCGGCCGGAACTTTCTTCCAACCCGCAAGCTGCTCTGGCGCGTAGAGGCCGGAAACATCGGCGAAGCCTTGCGCCCGGTGGGTGAGTGCAGTGCCCTCGCTGACGATCCGTCCGGCTGTCGCGCGCTGGGCGTAGTACGTCGCGGCCAGATCATTCTGGTACCGCCTTCGGCGAGCGGCAGCCGATCGGCCAAATCGACATTCCAAGCCGTCTGCTGACTGGGGTTGTCCAGGTACTGCGGCAGCCAGCGGTGGTGGACAGACACGGCCATCTGGTGCGCCTAGCGCTCCGCAAGTGCCTTCGGTCCCGCGCGCAGGTTTGTCCTGCAGCCCTCAAATTCAACCAGTGCTTTGGCTTGCCGGCGCTTAGCCTCACCGGGGTCGCGAGTTTGTAGGCTGCGCTTCTCTTCACGCTTGCCGGCAAGCTTCAGCCGTCATCTGGAACGCGCTTGCGAAGCCGGTAGACACCACTGTTGGGATGCTTCCAGGGACGTGACGTTGCAAGCGACGTTGTGCCAGCCTTTTGTACCAGCCGGGTAGCGCTAAGCCTCTGATGTTGCTTATTTGCTTTTAAAACAAGCGCTTAAAAGCTGAATGGTGCCCAGGGGCGGGATCGAACCACCGACACTGCGATTTTCAGTCGCATGCTCTACCAACTGAGCTACCTGGGCGCCGCCCGGATCAGGTCCAGGGAGCGCCGGTTTATAGTCAGGCTGACGGGCCCTGTCCACCCGCCCGACGGCGATTGCTTGGGAAGCGGATTTCTTTGTCAAAACAATGGGAAATGGCCGGTTCGGGCGTGGTCAGCCAGCCGGCATCCGCGCCGCGCGACGCAAATTGCCTATTCGGCGTCTTCGTCATCGTCCGTGCTGGCGGGAATCGAATAGGAATTCGACAGCCAGCGGTTCAGATCGACGTCGCGGCATCGCTCCGAACAGAAAGGTTTTGAGGCCGCGACCGAGGGTTTTCCGCAGATCGGGCACGGTTTGGCGGCCTTGGCCGCAGGCTCTGGCGGCTTAGCTGGCATTCAGCCAGCCGAAGCGAATCGGAAAACCTTCGCCCCCCAGCAGCGACACCGTTTCATATAGCGGCAGGCCAACGATGTTGCTGTAGGAGCCGACCATCTTGACCACGAAGGAGCCGGCGATGCCCTGTACGGCATAGCCGCCGGCTTTGCCGCGCCACTCGCCGGAGCCGATATAGGTCTGGATGTCTTCTTCGGTGAGCCGCTTGAAGCGCACCCGGGTCTCGATCAGGCGCTGCCGGAAGGTCTCTTTCGGCGTCACGAGACAGACAGCCGTGTAGACGCGATGGTTGCGGCCGGACAGCAGCCGCAGGCACTGCGAGGCCTCATCGACCAGTTCCGCTTTCGGCAGGATGCGGCGACCGACTGCAACCACCGTATCCGCGGCCAGAATGAACGAGCCGCGCAATTCGTCGTCGAGCTGAACCGATTTCAGCGCCGCGTCGGCCTTGGCGCGGGCAAGGCGATTGGCGCAAGCACGCGGCAGTTCGCCCCGTTTCGGGGTCTCGTCGACATCGGCGGGACGCAGCGCATCGGGCTCGATGCCGGCCTGGTTGAGCAGGCTGAGGCGACGAGGCGAACCGGAGGCGAGAACGAATTTGGGACGACCGAGCATGCGGGTTTATCGATCCTGGAAGAGCGCGCGGAACCTATCGGAAGGCCACCGCTTCGACAACCGCGCAGGCGGCGTTTAGCCGCTGGCCGCGCCGCCCTTGGCAAAACGTTTGCGTATCCGCAGCAGCAGGCTATCGCAAACCTCGCGATAGGCGGCGAGCTTCTGCTCGCGGTTGCCCTCGGTTCCCGTCGGGTCCAGGGTCGGCCAGTATTCCACCTCCGCGGCATCGGTGCGCGTCAGGTCCAGCGCCTTGTGATGCGCCTCCGGCGACAGGGTGATGATGAGGTCGAAGTTGAGGCCTTCCCAATCGTCGAGTTCCTCGAAGGTAGTCGGCTTGTGCTTTGAGATGTCCTGGCCGAGTTCGGCCATTACGGCCACCGCGAAGGGATCGAGTTCGCCCTTCTTGACCCCAGCGGACTTCACATAGAGCGCGTGGGGAAACATGTGCTGCAGCAGACTGGCCGCCATTGGCGAGCGCACGCTGTTCTGGCCGCAGGCGAACAATATGGCCTGCGGGGGGCGCACGCGGGGCGGCGCGGACACCCCCGGTTATCCTTTCCAGTGAAGGACGGAGATCAGCGTAAACAGCCGCCGTGCGGTCTCGAAATCGACCCGCACCTTGCCATGCAGCCGCTCCATCAGGGTACGCGAACCCTCGTCATGGATGCCGCGGCGGCCCATGTCGATGGCTTCGATCTTGTCGGGCGTCGCGGTGCGAATCGCCTGGTAGTAGCTGTCGCAGATCATGAAGTAGTCCTTCACGATGCGGCGAAACGGCGTCAGCGAAAGCAGATGCGCGACGACGGGCGTGCCGTCCTCGCGACGGATGTCGAACATCAGCCGGTTGCCAGTGATGCCGAGATGCAGCATGAACGGCCCGGCGTCGGCACCATCCGGCGCAAACAGGTTCTTCTCCACGAGATCGTAGATCGCAATCGCGCGTTCGTGCTCGATATCCGGCCCGGAACGGCCAATCGACTCCTCATCGAGCGTCACCGCGACGATGCGGTTGTGGGAATCTTCCTTTGGGGGGGCCTTGCTCATCGCAGATTGAGGCGCAATCCAACCGAACGTGCGTGGGCATCGAGGCCTTCGGCCTTACCCAGCGTCATCGCCGCCGGTCCCAGCGCCCGCAGCTGATCCGGCCCGCATTTCAGGATCGACGTCCGCTTCATGAAGTCAAGCACCCCCAACCCGGACGAGAACCGCGCCGAGCGCGCCGTCGGCAGCACATGGTTGGAGCCGCCGACGTAATCGCCGATCGCTTCCGGCGTATGCGGGCCGAGGAAGATCGCGCCGGCATTGCGGATGCGAAGCGACAACGCATCGGCGTCAGCGGTCATGATTTCGAGATGTTCGGCCGCGATGGAATTGGCCAAAGTCACGGCCTCGTCGAGGGTCTGCACCAGAATGATGGCGCCATACTCGTTCCACGACGCGCGAGCGATGTCCGCGCGCGGCAGCGTGGTGAGTTGCGCTTCCACGGCGCGCTCGACGTCGTCGGCCAAGACCACGCTGTCGGTGATCAGGATCGACTGCGCGTTGGCATCGTGCTCGGCCTGCGCCAGAAGGTCTGCAGCGATCCAGTCGGCATTGCCGGTGTGGTCGGCGATCACAAGCACTTCCGAAGGCCCCGCGATCATGTCGATGCCGACCTTGCCGAACACCTGGCGTTTGGCGGCCGCGACATAGGCATTGCCCGGCCCGACGATTTTCGCGACCGGCGCGATGGTTTCGGTGCCATAGGCCAAAGCGGCCACGGCCTGAGCGCCGCCGACGCGATAGATTTCCGAGACACCGCCGAGATGCGCGGCGGCCAGGACCAGCGGATTGAGCTTGCCATCCGGCGACGGCACCACCATCACCACGCGATCGACGCCGGCGACTTTTGCAGGCACCGCATTCATCAGCACCGACGACGGATAGGCCGCGGTGCCGCCGGGCACATAGAGGCCGACGGCCTCGATGGCGCTCCAGCGCCAGCCGAGTTCGACGCCGAGCGCATCGGTGAAGCGATCGTCCTTCGGCAACTGGCGCTGATGAAACAGCTCGATGCGGCCGCGGGCGAATTTCAGGGCGTCGAGGGTATCAGTGTCGCAGGCGGCTACCGCGGCATCCACCTCGGCGGGGGCGACGCGCAGGCCGGAGGCATCCAGATCCAGCCGGTCGAATTTTCGGGTGGCCTCGAGCAGCGCGACGTCGCCGCGCACGGCTACGTCATCGACGATGGCCCGGGTGGCAGTCTCGATATCGGCCGCGACCTCGCGCTTCATGGCGAGGAAGGCGTTGAAGCCCGCGGTGAAGTCGGCGCTGCGTGTGGTGAGGCGAATTGGCATTGCGGTGTCCCGGCGGGGCCTTGCCGGCCAAGGCCCACTGCTCAATGGCGCGGCGACAAATCGCCGTCAACCCTGTGCTGCGGCAGAAGAAATGAATATTGGCTCAGGCGATGAGGCCGGAGGCCTCATCGACCTCGCTGGCACCGAGATCGTCCGTGCCGAGGTCGGTCAGTTCGACTTCGAGGCATTCGACATCCAGCCGCAGCGCACCGCCTTCGGCGAACATCAGCACTGCGCTCCCGCCCGGCGCCTCGCCGGGGTGAAACTCGATCCCAAGCAGCTCCAGCGCGGCGCCCGGGGCATCCAGATCGATATCGCGCGACTTGCAGGCCAGCACCCGGTCAAACCGCAGCGCCGCCACCAGCCGGCGCGGCGTGACCTCGCCGGAGATGGTCTGGTCCCAATCGAGCCGTCTCATGCCGACCACCAGCCGCTTTTCGCTCTGCCGCCACAGGATGTCGCCGACGCGAACGGCGGCATCCTGCACATGCGCGGAGATCACCGCGAGGTCATCAGCATCCAGAGCAATCAGCTTGCGTTGACCTGTCACGGCAGCCCCAGATCTTCCAAGAATTGCGAGAAACCTAGCCGCTGATGCGCTCGATGGTGGCGCCGCAGGCGGAGAGTTTTTCCTCTAGCCGCTCAAAGCCGCGGTCGAGATGATAGATGCGATTGACCATGGTCTCGCCTTCGGCGGCGAGGCCGGCGATCACCAGCGACACCGAGGCACGCAGATCTGTCGCCATGACAGGCGCGCCGCGCAGTTTTGCGATGCCATCGACGGTGGCGGTTTCGCCGTCGAGATGAATCTGGGCACCGAACCGCGCCAATTCCTGCACATGCATGAAGCGGTTCTCGAAGATCGTCTCGGTGATCTGTGAGCTACCCTTGGCGCAGGCCATCAACGCCATCAGCTGAGCCTGCAGATCGGTCGGGAAACCGGGGAATGGCGCGGTCGAAACCGTCACCGGCTTGATGCCGGCGCCGTTGCGGGCGACGCGGATACCGTCGTTGTTGACGGTGATGGTCGCGCCAGCCTCCGTAAGCACGTCCAGCGCCGACTGCAGCAATTCCGGCCGGGCGCCGGACAATTGGACATCGCCGCCGGTCATCGCCACCGCCATGGCATAGGTGCCGGTCTCGATGCGGTCCGGCAACACGGTGTGGCGGGCGCCATGCAGCTTGCTGACACCCTGGATGACGATGCGCGGCGTGCCGGCGCCGCTGACGCGGGCGCCCATCTTGTTCAGGCAGTCGGCGACATCGACGATCTCGGGTTCGCAGGCGGCATTGGTGATGACCGTGGTGCCCTTGGCGAGCGTCGCCGCCATCAGCGCCACATGGGTGCCGGATACGGTGACCTTGGCGAAATCGATCTCGGCACCCTTGAGGCCGCCGGGCGCCTTTGCGATCACATAGCCGCCGTCGATGGTCAGCTCGGCGCCGAGCTTTTCCAGCGCCATGATCAGCAGATCCACCGGGCGGGTGCCGATGGCACAGCCGCCGGGCAGCGACACCTTGGCTTCGTGCATCCGCGCCAACAGCGGCGCAATCACCCAGAAGCTGGCGCGCATCTTCGACACCAGCTCATAGGGCGCGGTGGTATCGATGATGTTGGCGGCGGAGATATGCAGGGTCTGGCCCTGATATTCGTGGTCGCCCGGGCGCTTTCCGGCCGACATAATGTCGACGCCGTGGTTGCCGAGAATCCGCTGCAGCTGCGCGACATCGGCCAGCCGCGGCACATTGTCGAGGATCAGCGTCTCTTCGGACAGCAGACCCGCGATCATTAACGGCAGGGCGGCGTTTTTCGCGCCAGAGATCGGAATGGTGCCATTAAGCGTGCTACCGCCGACGATGCGAATGCGATCCATACCGATTCCCGCTGATTGCTGTGCCCGAACTATAGGGCGGATGGGCTGTTTAAAGCAAAAGCTTTGAAATTTGCGGCTTTTCGATGGGATTGGGCGAATCTGCACAATTGTTCGTCATTCCGGGCTCCCTCACCGCTCAGCCCAGGCTGAAGGGCAGCAAAATAGCCAGCAACTCGTCCGGCCGCTCCTCCGGCACGTAATGGCCGCACCCGTGGATCACCGCGCCCTGAACGTTTTCCGCGGCTTGACCGATCGACTTCGCCATCGACTCTCCCAGGCCGAATGCCCCACCGATCGCCAGCACGGGCATGGCCAGCGGGGTCGAAGCGGTCGCCCGGTTTTGCTCGATGGAGTCAAAGATCGATCGGTAATAGCCCATTCCACCGCTCCAACGTCCTGGTGCCGCGTACGCCTGCACGTAAATGTCGAGCGACGCCGGGTCGAAGGCCGTGCTCCAGTCCACCGATTTCGTGCGGAACAACCAGGTGAGGAACTCTCGCTCGCGGCCGACGACAAGGAGCTCGGGCAGGTCGGGGACAAAATTGAAGTAGAAGTGCCAGACTTTCCGGGCGGTTTCAGGCGACAAGCGGAACACCTCCGGCGACGCCAGTCCGGGAATGGCCGCGTCGATCAGCACCAGGCGCTTCACGCGCTCCGGACGGCGAGCCGCGTAGGCGTAGCCCACCCAGGCGCCCACATCATGCGTCACCAATACGCAGTCTCGTGCGTCGAAGGCATCCAGCACGGCATCAAGATGGAGTGAAATCGAACCGGTATCGTAGCCGTCTTTGGGAAAGTCGCTGTCGCCAAGACCGGGAAGATCCACCGCCACCACCCGAAAATGCCGCGCCAGTTCCGGCATGATCTTGTGCCAGGAGTACCAGGTCTGTGGCCAGCCCGACACCAGCACCATCAAGGGTCCGGAGCCCGCCTCGACCACGTGCATCGAGATGCCGCAGGTGGCGATCTGATGATGCCTGAAGCCAGCCATCGAGGCTCCGTCTTTCGACTCTGTCATGTGTAACGTCCTTCAGTTGATGAGGGTCAGGGGAATGATGAGAAGGCGAAGATCTCTATCTTCTGGTCTCGTGAGGTGCCGATATCGGCGGTGATCGTTCGGTGAAGGTGCAGGCCAGGGCCAGCATGGGCAGGCCCAGTCCCACCCACATCGACAGCGACCAGCCGCCATGGGCATAGGTCCAGCCGCCGAGCACGGAACCGATCGCACCGCCCATGAAAAAGGTCGCCATGTAGAGACCGTTGAGCCGTCCGCGAATCTCGGCGCCCAGCGAAAAGATCGCGCGCTGACCGAGCACGAAGTGCGCAATCACCCCGAAGTCCAACAGGATTGCTGCAAGAACTAGGATGGCGAGGCCGGCGTAGGACCCCGATGACCCCAACCAGCCGAGTAACAACGACGCAGCAACGGCGATCATTGAGAGCCTCGTCCCGGGCCTGCTCCAGCCGCGATCCGCGGCACGGCCTGCGAGCGGGGCGGCGATGGCGCCGGCTACACCGGCGAGGGCGAACCATGCAATGCCGGTTTGCGACATCCGGAACGTCTCGGCCAGCAGCAGCGGCACCGTGGTCCAGAACAGGCTGAACGCACAGAACAGGCACGCGTGATACAGCGCACGCCGCTGCAGGATCGGCGTATGTCGGGCGAGCCGGCCCATCGAGACGAGCAGGGCACCATAACTGAGGCCCGGCGCGGGCTGGCGACGCGGCAGCGCCACCCGCAGCACGATGCCAAGGCCAACCATCAACAAGGCAGAGATCACGAACACGGCGTGCCAGGACAGCACGTCAGTGATCAAGCTTGCAACCGGGCGGGCAAGCATGATGCCCAGCATCAACCCGCTCATGACGTTGCCGACGACGCGGCCTCGCACCGCTTCGGGGGACAGGTGCGCGGCATAGGGCACGAGAACCTGCACCGCCACAGAGCCTAATCCGATCAGCAAGGCGGCAGTCAGAAAGCTCGAAGCATGTGTCGACATGGCCGCCCCGGCCAGCGCCAGCGCGGCAACACCGAGCATGGTGACAACAAGACCGCGGTTCTCGAACAGGTCGCCGAGCGGAACGACCAGCAGCAGCCCCGCACCGTAGCCAATCTGCGTCATGGTCACGATGAGCCCTGCGGCCTGCGGCGAAAGCCCGAGCGACGCGCTGATCGGCCCGACAAGCGGCTGCGCGTAATAGACGTTGGCCGCGATAAGACCGCTTGCCGTTGCAAGCAGCAAGGTCAGCCACGCTGAAATGCCCGTCGTTGCGTCCTGGTGAGGCAGAGTGATTGTCAAAAGATACTCCTTTATGGAAACGATTATTTCCTAATTAGGGAAGCGGCGATGGGATGGGATGGGCACCACTTCCAGTCAGGTGATAAGCCGCAAGGCCTGATCCGCGGCAGTCTTCATCTCGGCCCGGGTGCGTTTTGTTTTGCCGACGACTCGAAAGCCCTGCAGCAGACACAGCAGGGCAAATGCCGCGGCATTGACATCGACCTTGGCGGAAATCGAGCCGTCGGATTGGCCAAGCCGAATGAGTTCGCGCAGTCGGGTCTCGACACGTTGCAAAGCCGCGGTCACCCGGCCGGCGACCTCCGCATCGAACAAGGCCAGTTCCGTGGCGCTACCCACGATGAGACAGCCACGCCGGCCTTCGATGCCGCATGACGACTCGACGTAGAAGTTCAGCAGGGCTCGCAACTTGTCGAAGCCGCTCTTCTCGGCATTGAGTAACGGATGCAGCTGGGCATCGCGAAGGCCGACATAGCGGCCGAAGGCGGCGAGAAAGATCGCCCGCTTGTCGCTAAAAGCCTTGTAGATGCTGCCCGCCGTGAGATTCATCGCCGAGCCGAGATCACCAAGCGACGCGGCGTGATAGCCGCGTTCGCGGAACACCAGCAGCGCGGCGTCCAGCGCCGCCTCCATATCGAACTCGCGAGGGCGGCCCGGACCGCGGCGCTGTGTTGTGGTTTTTGAGAGCGTCGACATGGCGCCACAATAGGGAGTGATTATTCCCTAATCAACCCCGAATGTCGAGCAGGGTTCGAATCCATCTCTGGCCTGGTACCGTGCCGCCAAGATCCAGGCACCCGACAGCGATCCCTTCGATCGCCGGCAATCGTTAAACGCGGTTGATATCCAGGCTTTCCAGTATCGGTTTGGGATAGCCATCGCGGGCGACCTTGATCATGGCACGGCCAAGCTTCTCGGTCGTGGTGACGTATTTCGGCGCAATCCGGTTCAGCAGTGTCCACAACGGCCCGGTCGCGGCATAGATCGCCTGCACCCACGCGGTCTTCGACCGGATGCCGTGCAATGGCTGGATGCCGCCGGGACGGAACATATAGGCGGCCTTGAACGGCAGCTTGAACAGGTCGTTCTCGGTCTTGCCCTTGATGCGCGCCCACATCACCCGGCCCTGCTCGGTGCTGTCGGTACTCTGGCCTGTGACGTAGATGAAGGTCATGCCGGGATTGAGTTTTACCAGCGTGGTCGCGACCGCCATGGTGATGTCGTAGGTGAGGCGCCGGTAGTTCTCCTCGCTCTGGCCCAGCGAGGTCACGCCGAGGCAAAACAGGCAGGCGTCGTAGCCCGCCAGTTGCGGCTCGATCGCCGACAAATCCAGAAAATCGGAGTGCTTGATCTCGCGCAGCTTGGCGTTGCTCTGGCCGGTGCGGCTGCGCCCGACGGCGAGCACGGATTCGACGCTCGCGTCGAGCAGGCATTCGCGCAGCACGCCCTGCCCGACCATTCCGGTGGCGCCGAACAAAATGACTTTCATCTGAATTCCTTTGGAAGAATGGCTGGCGCGCGTCGCGATCACGCGGCCAGCGCAGCCTGATCGAATGATACGCCCGTCAGGGCGGCGGAGACATCCCAGAGCCGGGCCGCCACCGCGGCATCTTGCGCCCGCGGCATGATTTTGGCGGACACCGGCGGCCCCTTCAGTTCGTAAAACCCGTTCGGCCCGTAGTATCCACCCGGCTTTGCCTCCGGCGACGTTGCCGCGAACAAGGTCGGCAGCGCACCGGCCGCTGCGGAATGACTCATCAGCGGCTGCAATGCCTTGCTGATCTGCCACATCAGGCCCTTGGCGCCCGGACCATTTGGAATGAGGTCGGTGCGGGCATAGCCCGGATGTGCGGCGTTGCTCATCAGGCCCCAGCCGGCGGCGTCGCTGCGGCGCTGCAGCTCAAGCGCGAAGATCAGCATCGCCAGCTTCGACTGGCAGTACGCCTTCCACGGCGTGTATTTGCGTGCGCCCTGCAGATCGTCGAAATCGATCACACCTGTGCGATGCGCGAGGCTGCTGAGATTGACGATACGCGGCCCGCTGCCACGACGAAGCGCCGGAAGCAGATGCGCCGTCAGCGCGTAATGGCCGAGATAATTGGTACCGAACTGCATCTCGAAACCGTCGGCGGTGACCTGCCGCTGCGGCAGCGACATCACGCCGGCATTGTTGACGAGCAGATCGAGCGACGCATACATCGCTGTGAAGCGGCGCGTGAAATCGGCTACGGAAGCAAGGCTTGCCAGATCGAGGGTTTCATAGCTGACGAGGGCACCGGGAAACCGGTCGGAAATTCTGCCGGTCGCATCGCGGCCCTTCGCCTCGTTGCGACCGGTGAGCACGACTTCTGCGCCCGCCCCCGCGAGCGCCAGCGCGGTTTCATAGCCGAGACCACCGGTGGCGCCGGTCACCACCGCAAGCTTACCGGTCATGGGTGGAATGTCGTCGATGGTCCAGTCGGTCATGCTTATATCTCCAGGATCGGGAATCATTGCGTTACGCCAGCGCAATGCTAAATGTGCACTTGGTGCAAACTTGCAATAGGTGCAGATCGAGGATTGTTGTGGTTACCAAGAATTCAGCTAAGCCACGGAAACCAAACGCGGAAATAAAACCCGCGCCTTTGCTGACGCTTGGCCTGCGCGAACGCAAGCGCCAGCAAACCCGGGACCGGTTGACCAAAGTCGCCATGGAGCTGTTTCTGGCGCGCGGCTTCGAGGCGACCACGCTGGACGACATTGCCGCCGCCGCGGAGATTTCACGCCGCAGTTTCTTTCACTATTTCGCATCGAAAGAGGACCTCGTGCTGGCGTGGCAGGATGGCAGCACGGATGCGTTGGTCACGGCCATCGCGGAGCGGCCGGCGGCGGAATCGATGCTGTCGGCCGCGGAAAATGCCATCCTGGCGATGGCCCGGCAGTTCAAGCCGGACGAGGCGATCGCCCTGGCTCGCCTGAAACGCGACAATCCCGCCTTGCGGGCGCGTGAACAGGTCAAATACGAGAAGATGGAGCGCGCGATGGCGACTGCGCTCGAAAAGCGCGCCAGCGACAAGGCCGAGCAGCTTCGCGCCCGTCTGGTCGCGATGATGACCACGGGAGCCATCCGCGTCGCGAGCGAGAACTGGCTGGCGCAGGGCGCGCAGGAAAAACCCGAAGCCCTGGTCAAGCGCACCTTCAAAACAATACGGGCGATTCTCGAGGAACCGCCCGCACACAGATCGAAGATTTAAGGCCGCTCTGCCGGCTCAGCTCTTGATGAAGGCCAGCAGATCGGCGTTGATCGTCTCGGCTTCTGTCGTAGGCATGCCGTGCGGAAAACCTTTGTAGGTTTTCAAGGTGCCATTTTTCACCAGCTTGGCACTCAGCGGCGCGGAATCGGCATACGGCACGATTTGATCGTCGTCACCGTGCATCACCAGAACTGGCACCGTGATCTTCTTGAGGTCTTCGGTGAAGTCTGTCTGAGAGAAGGCGACGATGCCGTCGTAGTGCGCCTTGGCACCGCCCATCATGCCCTGGCGCCACCAATTCTGGATGATGGCTTCCGACGCTTTCGCGCCCGGCCGGTTGAAGCCGTAGAATGGCCCGGCCGGCAGATCGCGGTAGAATTGGGAGCGGTTGGCGGCAAGCTGCGCCTGCAGCCCATCAAACACTTCTTTCGGCAGACCGCCGGAGTTGTTGGCGGTTTTCACCATGATCGGCGGCACCGCGCTGATGAGAACGGCCTTGGCGACCCGGCTTTCGCCGTGACGCCCCAGATAATGCGCGACCTCGCCACCGCCCGTGGAGTGGCCCACATGCACCGCGTTTTTCAGATCGAGATGCGCCGTCAGCGCAGCCAGATCGTCGGCATAGTGGTCCATATCATGACCATCCCCGGTCTGGCTGGAGCGGCCGTGACCGCGCCGGTCATGAGCGATGACGCGGAAGCCTTTCCCCAAAAAGAAAAGCATTTGCGCGTCCCAATCGTCCGCCGACAGCGGCCAGCCGTGACTGAAAACGATGGGCTGTCCGGTGCCCCAGTCCTTGTAAAAAATCTCGGTGCCATCTTTGGTTTTGATGAAAGCCATGTCGCAGCCTTTCCTTGCTGGCTTGTTGCTTGGCGCGCGTCCTAGCGGACGCGCATATCGCACGTAGAGTGCGGCCTTACGAGGTCCGGTGCATCAGAAAGTGATCACCGCCGGCGGGCGAAACCTTCTGACCGCGCCGATGATCACAACGATGAAGAACACCAGCACGATGCCCTGGACGACGGCGAATGGCGGTTCGCTTGGCGGCACGCTCGGCGCCAGCGCATGCAACGGGCCGATCTTCAGGAAGCTCTGGATGACCAGCACGAACACGTTGAGATAGAGCGAGATCATCGCGGTCAGGACATAGATCCAGCGCCATGCGCCGGAAAGATTCTGGCCGTAGAGCGCAAAACACGCGATTGCCAGCAGCACCAGCGAAAGAATGCCAACTATGTGCGACGGCAGCAATTGCGTGAACGGGAAAAAGAAACCGGTAACGCTGGTCAGTATCGTCGTCACCAGAAACAGCGCGGTCAAGCCGCTCATCCGGTTGGAGCCGAGAAGTCCGAACATGACGACGAGGCCCGACACGATCGCGACCAGACTTATAATCACATGCACCAGAGTGAATGTTGCCAGACTCATACCCAAAACCATGACACGCCCCATTTTTAGAACCCATCGAATGCTACGCCGCTCGGCGACAAAATATCAAATGGTTTCCATCATCTAACGTTGCATATCGGCACCGCCGCAACAATGATTGTACGATGCGCCTGTTTTTTGACGGAAATTTCCCCGTCGTTTTGAATGATGGGCGGCTTCATCCCGGCTTCTAGCGATTCAGAAATTCGACGAGCTTCGGAATCACCTGGTCCGGCGCCTCTTCCATCAACCAATGTCCTGACCCTTTGATGACAACCCCATCGACATTGGTGGCGACCAGCTTCGCCTGCGTAATCAGGCCTTCGCCAGAGGCTTTTTCGCCGGTCAGAACCAGCATGGGCATCGGCAGCGGTTTCTTGGCGAAGCCGGCGAAATCCGCGGCGTCCTTCTCGAAGGCGTGGCGACGGCGCCGACGCGTTGAAAAAAGAGCAGAGCCGACGGCGGATCTTCGCCGAGCAACTGGTACGCAAGCGATTTCAGCGGGCGAAGGCGGAAGGCGACCTGCCGAAAAATTCAGATCCCGCCGATCTGGCGCGCTATCTGCGCGCGGTGATCTGCGGCATGGCGGTACAATCCGCCGACGGCGCGACCCGCAAGGAATTGCAGAAGACGGCCGAGATGGCGATGCTGGTCTGGCCGGCGTGAACCGCGCTCAATAATAGCGCGGGATCGGACCGTTATGCGGCGTCTTGCGGTTCGACAGATCGAACATCACCTCATCGACGTAGCACCAGCCCCACCCTTCCGGCGGATCGTAGCCTTCGATGACCGGGTGTCTGGTGGCATGGAAATGCTTCGTCGCATGCTTGTTCGGCGAATCGTCGCAGCAGCCGACATGGCCACAGGTCCGGCAAATCCGCAGATGCAGCCAAACACTGCCGCTCTTCAGGCACTCCTCGCAGCCGAGCGCGCTCGGCGTGACATCGCGAATTCCCGAAATATGCGTGCAGGGTTTGGCCACCATCTTCTCCGGTATTTGAAAAGTAGGATTACACGTCGCGTGCGTCGAAGAACATGATGTCGGCGCCACCGGTCGCAAACTTCGGCACGTCGGCCACTGCGGCCTGGCCTTCGGGGCTGGCAAAAGCCGCCTGGATCGCAGCGACGCTGTCGAAGGTCAGCGTGGCAACCAGATGTACCCCCGTCGGACCGCCGGGGCCGGCGACGGCGCCCTGGCTGATCTGATAGTTCTTCAGGCCGGGCATTTTCTTCGCAAGCGCGATGTGGGTCTCGGCATAGTATTTATCGAAAGCAGCGGAATCGGCGGGGGTCTTGTAGGCGACGACAAGTTCAGCCATGGCGTTCTTCCCTGTTTTTTGAGTTGATAGCAAGCATCCTATCCTAGAGCGCCGGCTTGGCAGTGTCGCCGAGAAATCCGTGCAGCGCCGCCACCACTTGCGCGCCCTCGCCGATGGCGCCGCCGACGCGCTTGACCGAGCCCGAACGGACGTCGCCGACGGCGAACACGCCGGGCACCGAAGTCTCCAGCGCCTGAACCGGCCGCCCATCGGACGGCGCGCCGGTGACGATGAAGCCGCCGCGATCCAGGGTCACACCGCAATCGTCGAGCCAGCCGGTGGCGGGATCGGCGCCGACGAACAGGAACAGATTGCGGATGTCCATGGTGGTCTCTTCGCCGGACAGTCGGCTGCGCGAAACCACACGCTCCAGTCCGGCATCCCCGGCGCCTTCGAGCCCGACCACCTCGGTATTGAACACCAGCTCGATATTCGGCGTCGCCTCGATGCGCTCGATCAGATAGCGCGACATGCTGGCGCCAAGTCCGCCGCCACGGATCACCATGTGGACCTTGCGGGCATGGGCCGCGAGAAACACCGCCGCCTGCCCTGCGGAATTGCCGCCGCCGACCAGGATCACTTCCTGCTCCTTGCAGAGCCGTGCCTCGATTGGCGACGCCCAGTACCAGACGCCGCGCCCCTCGAAATCGGAAAGTCTTTCGATAGCCGGGCGGCGGTAGCGCGCGCCGCTCGCCACCACCACGGATTTGGCGCGCAACACGTCGCCGTCGTCCAACGTCAGCGCAAAGACATCATCGACGCGGGCACAGTCCAACGACATCACCGCCACCGGGATCATTATGTCGGCGCCGAATTTCTGCGCCTGGTTGAAGGCTCGCGCGGTCAGCGCCAGGCCCGATATGCCGGTCGGAAAGCCGAGGTAGTTCTCGATCCGCGCGCTGGCGCCGGCCTGGCCGCCGAATGATCGGGAATCGCAGACTGCGACCGAGAGCCCTTCGGAAGCGGCATACACCGCGGTGGACAGGCCGGCGGGACCGCTGCCGACAATGGCGACATCGTAAAGCTTGCCCTTTTCGATGTGGCCAATCATGCCCATCGCGCGAGCGAGGTCGGACACGGAGGGATTGCGCAGTACCGTGCCGTCGGCGACCACCGCCAGCGGCAAATCCTGCGGCGAAGGCGTGTAGCGTGCGATCAGATCGGCAGCGTCCTTGTCGGCGGCGGGATCGAGCAGATGATGCGGATAACCATTGCGGGTGAGAAAGCCCTGCAGACGGACCACGTCGCGGGTGTTCGCCGCGCCGATCAGCACCGGACCGCCGACGCCGCCCTGAATCAGGTTGACCCGACGCAGGATCAGCGCCCGCATGATGCGTTCGCCGAGATCGGCTTCCGCGACCAATAGCGCGCGCAGCCGCTCCGGCGGGATCAACAGGGTTTCGGCGTCGCCCTCGGCATAGGCATCTACCAGCGCCGCGCGACCGGAGAGCTGGCCGATCTCCGCAATAAACTGCCCGGCGCCCTGATCGGCCACCGGTGTGATGCGACCAAGGCCATCGCGCTGGGTGATGGCGACATGACCGGCCAGCACCACGAACATGCCCGGCCCGGGCTTGCCGGTCTCGAACAGCCGTTCGCCGTCCTTATAGTGCCTGACCTTGCCAAACCGGCGCATCCGCTCGATTTCGGCCGCCGTCAGCGCCGGAAAGGTCTGGTCGTGTCGGGGCGGGAGCGCAGGGCGCGGCGCGGCAGCCTTTTGCGCTGTGGATTCTGAAGACATCTCAACTCGTACCGTTACGCTATGAATGGTCATCCGGATCGATTGGACCGGCATGTGGGTCGCTTGTGGCGTCGTTCGTAGGAGTCGGCTGATCAGCCCGGCCCCGCAACTGCGATTTCCGCCGCTTCAGGTTTTCACGCAGCGCATTGCGCAGCCGATTCTGGCGGGCAATTTCGCGATCACTGGGGCGTTCGGTCGGTTTGTCGGTCATGGCACGCGAAAGTCGGTCAACGGATTCCTGAAGGTCCAGCGCCTCCAGGGCAGCACCGGATATCCACGCGGTTGAGCTTTATCAGCAAATACCGCCACGAGCCCAACATATGCGCCGGTGCCGTCGGCGCAATAAGACCGATTCGGCCCGATGGAACCCGGCGGACGCCCCGGGACAGACTGCCGCCCATGCGATTCATTCATAATGATGGCGCCGCGGCACCTGCCGCGCTTGCGCGGCCTGACACCTTGTGGCAAGGATCGCCCCGCTTGGACGGCCTTTTCAGGTTGATTCCCGTTTCCAGCATGCTGCCGTAGCTCAGTGGTAGAGCACTCCATTGGTAATGGAGAGGTCGACAGTTCAATCCTGTCTGGCAGCACCAGTCCTCGCAACGACGCGAGCGTCACGTCTCCGCCTGCTCCAGCACCTTCAACGCTTCAAGATTATCCGCTGCACGGACATCGTCGATATAGGCGACCAGCAGCCGGCTAACCGCGACGGCGTCGAGAAGCCTGAACTCGCGCGGATTGATCCAGCCATCGAAATAGCGATCGAGATAGCCGCCGGGGCTGTCTTTCTCTTCAACCCAATTCGGGCCGATGAGAACCGTCGGCCGGGTTTCCCAGTAACACGAGACCAGATGCCTGGCGTGGGCAGCATGTCCCAAGATCCGTTGTCCGTCCCGTGGCGCCTCGCTCATCGGCCGGAGAAAGTGGCCGTACTCACGTAAAATCCGCTCGACCTGCATGCAACGCGCTTCCTTTGCGGAGAGGCGCCGACAGCCGCCCGCGCAAAGACCAACTTGGAAGGTGCCTTTTGTTTCCGGTCGCGGCCACGACGCAAGCTCGCCGATCGCTGTGATATGTCCGTGACGTCGCCGGAGAGAGACTCGCCAAGTGATCTCCGGATGCACAGAAGACAGAAGCGCGTACCCGCCTTCGATTTCTGAGAATCGATCCGGCCTTCTGGCTGAGCCCATCTTTTTGAGAATGCGACTTCCGGTTTAGACAAAAACCAAACTCAGCCGGCTTGCGCCAAAAAGGTATTGGAGTAGGTGAAACCACTGAAAATTAAGGCAACTTTAAGATTTCATTAAGGCTGCATTAAGCACAGAAAATCCAGTTGTCTCAGATGGTTCGGATGTCGTCGCCTGTTGCGGATTGGTGACAGTATTTTATGCAAAAGCTGTCTACATCCACGCCATGGACGGAGCCGAAGCGCGGCTGCTCTAAAACGTTTTCTGGAGAATACAAAAATGAAGAACTTCCTTCTGGGTACTGTGGCCCTCGTCGCCCTCGGCGCGACTGTGCCAGCACTTGCAGCCGATCTCGCAGCTCGCCCCTACACGAAGGCCCCGGCCTACGTCGCTGCCCCGATCTACAACTGGACCGGCTTCTACATCGGCGGTCACGTCGGTGGCGCGTTCAACGGCAACAACGGCTTCTCGGGCGTTGCCAACAACAACAACGATGGCAAGTTCCTGGGCGGCGTCCAGGGCGGCTACGACTACCAGTTCGCTCCGAACTGGGTTCTCGGCATCGAAGCTGAGTACAGCTGGCTCAGCGACAGCAGCAACAATGTCGTGTTCCCCGGCGCTTATGTCTACAACAACAACCTGAAGGGCCTCGGCTCGGTCACCGGCCGTATCGGCTACACTTGGGGCCCGGCCCTGCTGTACGTCAAGGGCGGTTACGGCTTCGCCGATTTCAACCAGTCCGTGGTTGGTCCGACCGCGATCGCCATCAATGGCGGCGGCAAGGATGGCTACACCGTCGGCGCTGGCCTGGAATACCTGTTCACCCAGAATTGGTCGGGCAAGGTCGAGTACCAGTACTACGACTTCGGCAAGACCTCCTTCGCTACGGCTCCGCTGGCCGCGTTCGGTTCGACCCGCAACGACGAGCACACCGTCAAGGCTGGCCTGAACTACCGCTTCAACTGGGGTGGCCCGGTCGTCGCGAAGTATTGATCTTCGTCTGATCGAAGCATCTGACTAGAAAAGGCCGGCGCTTGCGCCGGCCTTTTTGTTTACCTTGAGCCGATGCGCGTGCTGCGAAATTTGAAATTTCGCGACGCTTTCCCGATTTCTTAACCCGGTACCGCGATACTGCCGCCGCAATCGATCCACGGATTCAGTGGACACGCGGGAGCGGCAAACATGGCGTTGACGTCGATCATCGGAAACTTCGGCCGGTTCGGTTTTTCACGACCACGCTGGGGCATCCGGGGCAGCCTGTTCGCCGCCTTTGCCGTAATCGCGGGCATGGCGATCGTCATCAGCGTCGGCGCCGGGGTGATTCTCGGCCAGCTCGGCGAGATGATGACCAATCTGAGCGGACGCGACATCCCGAAGTTGACGGCAAGCCTGCAGCTGGCGACGGCCAGCGAAAACCTGGCAAGTCAGGGGCCGACTTTGCTGGCGTCGGGCAGCGCGGATGCGCTGAAGGACCGCTCGCAGAAAATGCGGGAAACCCACAAGATTGCCGTCGAAAAACTCGACGCAATTGCCAAGCTCGGCGCCGACAAGGCCGTCGTCGCGGCCCTCGGTGACACCGTGAAGAATATCGAGGATACGATTCGCAGCCTTGGCGCGGCGGCCCAGGAACGGCTCGATGCCGCCGCCCAGCACCAGAAACTTTATGAGGAATTGCGCGAGGCAGAGACCCTTTTCGTGTCGATGTCTGCGCCAGCGCTGATGGACGCCCAGGGAAGCATGACCGCAGCGCTGCGGTCCGCGAACTTTTCGCGGGACAATGCGGCGGAAGTCGCCAAGACCATCGAGCAGGTCGGCGATATCGTCGCCAGCACCAACCTGATCGCCTCCGACCTGATGTCCGCGCTCTCGGTGAACAAAGCCGAAGCGCTCACCCCGATCGAACGGACGTTCCAGGCCGGGCAGCGACGCGTCAAATCGATGCTCGATTCGGTCGCCAATGTGAGCGGCGCCGATGACCTGAAGGACTCCGCGCTGAAAGTGCTGGCCCTGGGCGATGGCAAAAACAGTGTCTTCAAGGTGCGCCAGAAAGAAATCGATGCCGCCGAATATGGCGAGCTGATCCTCGACGAAACCCGCAAGCTCAATCTTGGCCTCGGCATCAGCGTCAAGCAGCTGGTCGACAATGTGCGCGTCGAGACCGAAGCTTCGACCTTGCAGGCGCGGCAGACAATTTCGCTCGCTACCCAGGTGATGCTCGGATTGGGTGCCCTGACCCTGATCGGATCGGCGCTGTTCGTCTGGCTCTATGTCGGCCGCAGCATCCTGCGCCGGATCGCTCAGCTGCAGCGCGCGATGCAGCGGCTGTCCAGCGGCGACCTCGAAACCGAGATCGCCCGCAGCCGGCAGCAGGACGAGATCGCCGTGATGGCCAATTCGCTGGAGATTTTCCGCGAGAGCATGATCAATGCGCGCGTGCTGAGCGCCGAACAGGACCAGGACCGTATCGCCAAGTCCGAACGCGCCTCGCGAATCGAAACGCGCATCGTCGATTTCGAAGCCACGGTTCGCGCAGCACTCGACAAACTGCAGACCTCAGCCAATTCCATGCAGACCACGGCCCAGAGCATGTCGGCGACCGCCGATCGCTCCAGCGCGCTGGTCAGCGCGGTGGCCTCCGCCGCCGAGGAAACCTCGGTGAACGTGCAGACCGTCTCCGCCGGAACCGAGCAATTGTCGTCGTCGATTTCCGAAATCAGCCGCCAGGTGGTCAGTTCGGCTGAAATCGCCGCCAAGGCCGTCAGCGAAGCCGGCCAGACCGACACTACGATGCAGGGCCTGGCCGAGAACGCCAACCGCATCAGCACCGTGATCGATCTGATCCAGACCATCGCCTCGCAGACCAACCTGCTGGCGCTGAACGCGACCATCGAAGCCGCGCGCGCCGGCGATGCCGGCCGAGGTTTTGCCGTGGTGGCGTCCGAGGTGAAGAGCCTCGCCAATCAAACCGCGAAGGCCACCGACGAAATCCGCTCGCAGATCGCTTCGATGCAGCAGGTGACGGCAACCGCGGTCGGCGCGATCCGGAACATCGGCCAGACCATCGCCGAGATCAACGACGTCAGCTCCGCGATCGCCGCCGCCGTGGAACAGCAGGGCGCGGCCACCCGCGAGATCGCCCGCAACATCCAGCACGCCGCGGGCGGCACCAGCGAAGTGTCGAGCAACATCGTCGGCGTCAGCGAAGCATCGCTTCAGGCAGGAACTGCTGCGAACGACGTGCTCGGCGCCTCCGGCGACCTGCGTCGCGAGGCGGATATTCTGCGCGACGAAATCGATGTCTTTTTGTCGAACATTCGCGCGGCATAACCATTAGCGTCCCTCGCAGCGCATGGCTGCGTTCGACCGGCGATCCTTGCTCCGACAGCCGAAATCATGGACTGGTTTTCCAGCAGTCCATGATTATCCGCATGGTTGAATGTGAGGGAATCGCACCATGAACAAGATGTTTGCCGCCCCGATGGGCCATAGCGATTCGGCAAATCCGCCGCGCCACGATTGGCAGCGCGATGAGGCGGAAGCGCTTTATGCGCTACCGTTCGCCGACCTGATCTTCCGGGCACAAAGCGTTCATCGCAGCCATTTCGATCCCAACCATGTCGAGACTGCGAGCCTGCTCAGCATCAAGACCGGCGGCTGCCCGGAAGATTGCGGCTACTGTTCGCAAAGCGCGCACTACGATACCGACGTCAAGGCGACCAAGCTGATGGACCGCGAAACCGTGGTCGCCACCGCGCAGCGCGCCAAGGAAGCCGGCGCCAGCCGGTTCTGCATGGCCGCCGCATGGCGCAATCCGAAGGACAAGGATCTCGACCGGGTCTGCGAGATGGTCAGCGCCGTGAAGGATCTCGGCCTCGAAACCTGCGCGACATTGGGCATGCTGACCAAGGATCAGGCCAAGCGCCTGCAGGACGCCGGCCTCGATTTCTACAACCACAACATCGATACTTCACGCGAGTTCTACGGCAAGATCATCTCCACCCGGACGATGGAAGATCGCATCGAGACGCTGGCACATGCGCGCCACGCCGGCCTGAAAGTCTGCTGCGGCGGTATCGTCGGGATGGGTGAGCAGGTCGAAGACCGGCTGGGCATGCTGATGCTGCTGGCCAACCTGCCGCACCATCCGGAGAGCGTGCCGATCAACATGTGGAACGAGGTCAAGGGCGTGCCGGTCAACGATACCGCCGAGCGTCCCGATCCGATCGCCTTGGTGCGCATGATCGCTGTGGCGCGGATCATGATGCCGAAGAGCGTGGTGCGGCTGTCCGCGGGGCGGCAATATATGACCGACGAATTGCAGGCGCTGTGCTTCGTCGCCGGCGCCAATTCGATTTTCATCGGCGACGTGCTGCTGACCACCAAGAACCCGCAGACCGATCGCGATGCGATCCTGCTCGATCGTCTCGGCATCAACTCGAAACTGGACGACGTGAAACCTGACGCAACCCATGCCGCGCCCCCGGCTGAGGCGGCGTTTTCGCGAAACGGCGCGACCGCCTGACAGCCCCCGAGACCGGCGCCAGCCTAATTTCGGCTGGCGCCGCGGCATTTGTCCCGGTAAGCCGGTTAAAACAAATTGCGATACGAAAAAATGCATTCAAAAACAGACGCCATTTTAAGCTCCGCCGATGACCTGCGGTATCCCTGGGAGAACCATCCGGGTCCCGACCAGGTGGTCGAGATTGCGCCGGGCGTGCTGTGGATCCGGCTCGATCTGCCGTTCCGCCTCAACCATGTGAATATCTATCTGCTCGCCGACGGCGACGGCTGGGCGATGGTCGATACCGGTTTCGGCAACGACGCGACCATCCAGGCGTGGATGACACTGTTCGAGGGACCGCTTGCGGGCAAACCCATCAGCCGTGTGATCGTGACGCATGCGCATCCCGATCACGTCGGTCAGGCCGGCTGGATCGTGCAGCGCTTCGCGTGCCCGTTCTACATGTCGCAGGTCGAATATCTGCAGGGCGTCTATCACCAGAACCGCCGAACCGAAGAGCGGATCGTGAATTCGCGGCTGTTCTATCGCCGCCACGGCATGGACGAGGCGATCACCGAGCAACTGCTCGGCCGCGGCCAGGACTATCTGAAGAAAACCGTGCCGCTGCCGGCGGCGTATCGCCGACTCTCCGACGGCGATGACATCACCATCGGCACGCGATCGTTCCGCGTCATCACCGGCGCCGGCCATTCGCCGGATCAGGTGATGCTGTATTGCGCCGCCGACGGACTGTTTCTTTCCGCCGATCAGGTGCTGAGCAAGATTTCGCCCAATGTCAGCGTCTGGGCGCACGAACCCGATGAGAATTCGCTCGGCTCCTATCTGCGCTCGCTGAAGAGCCTCGCGGACACCCTGCCCGATGACGTGCTGGTGCTGCCGGGCCACGGCGTACCGTTCTATGGCGTCAAGACGCGGATCACCCAGCTCTCCGACCATCACGAAGAACGCTGCCAGATGATCGCCGCGGCCTGCAAGGACACCGCGAAGACCTCGGCCGAACTGGTCCCCGTTGTGTTCCACAAGCACAAGCTCGACGCCCACCAGACCGGCTTTGCCGCCGGCGAGTTGATCGCCCATGTCAATCACATGCTGGCGCAGAACCGGCTGACCGAGATTTTGGGGCCCGACGGGGTACTGCGCTTCAAGGCGGCGTGATCTCCGCCGCCTTGCCGCCCGCAGCATGGGCGATGTGTTTGATAAGGATCAAATAAAGGCCCGCGCCTAGAGCAACCCCGCGTCCCCCGGGAGGGGTGCCGAATGTCCGATTTCGCCTCGACAGCAAAGCTGGAAAAGCTCTAAAACGCTGTTGGCACAGTCGCCCTGCCCGGCTCCGTTTCAGGTCTTTTGCGATGGATTACAGCAAGTTCTTCAGTGACGCCCTCGACCGCCTGCACGATGAGCGGCGCTACCGCGTATTCGCCGACCTCGAGCGGATCGCCGGCCGGTTCCCGCACGCCGTCTGGCACACGCCGCAGGGTCCGAAGAACGTCGTGATCTGGTGCTCGAACGATTACCTCGGCATGGGGCAGCATCCGAAGGTGGTCGGCGCCATGGTGGAGACCGCGACCCGCGTCGGCACCGGCGCCGGTGGCACCCGCAACATCGCCGGCACCCATCATCCGCTGGTGCAGCTCGAAGAAGAACTCGCCGATCTGCACGGCAAGGAAGCCGCGCTGCTGTTTACCTCGGGCTACGTCTCGAACCAGACCGGCATTTCGACGCTCGCCAAGCTGATGCCGAATTGCCTGATCCTGTCGGACGCGCTCAACCACAATTCGATGATCGAAGGCATCCGGCAGTCCGGCTGCGAACGCGTAGTGTTCCGCCACAACGACGTCGCGCATCTGGAAGAACTGCTGCGCGCCGCCGATCCGGCGCGGCCGAAGCTGATCGCCTGCGAGAGCCTGTATTCGATGGACGGCGACATCGCCCCGCTGGCGAAGATCTGCGATCTCGCCGAACGCTACGGCGCCATGACCTATGTCGATGAAGTCCACGCGGTCGGCATGTACGGCCCACGCGGCGGCGGCATCGCCGAGCGCGATGGCGTCATGCATCGTATCGATGTTCTGGAAGGTACGCTGGCCAAGGCATTCGGTTGCCTCGGCGGCTACATCGCGGCGAGCAAGGACATCGTCGATGCCGTGCGCTCCTATGCGCCCGGCTTCATCTTCACCACCGCGCTGCCGCCGGCGATCTGCTCGGCCGCGACCGCCGCGATCCGGCATCTGAAGACGTCGAACTGGGAGCGCGAGCGCCACCAGGACCGTGCCGCCCGGGTCAAGGCGATTCTCAACGCCGCCGGCCTGCCGGTGATGTCGAGCGACACCCATATCGTCCCTGTTTTCGTCGGCGATCCCGAGCACTGCAAGAAGGCCTGCGACCTGCTGCTCGAGAACCACGGCATCTATATCCAGCCGATCAACTATCCCACCGTCGCCAAGGGTGCCGAGCGGCTGCGAATCACGCCGTCGCCCTACCATGACGACGCGCTGATCGATCAACTCGCCGAAGCGCTGGTGCAGGTCTGGGACCAGCTCGGTCTGCCGTTGCGCGCCAAGGCGCTGGCGGCCGAGTAAAGCGGCCCTGTCCGAAGGTATCGGCTGATGGATATCGTCTGGAAAGGCATCGTCGGCGGCCTCGTGACGGCGGCGATCGTCTGGCTGTCGAAGCGGGGCAACACGCTGCCGGGCATTCTGCCGCTGTTTCCAACCTTTGCCCTGATCGCGCTGCTGGTCGTCGGCGCCAAGAACGACAATGCCGGTTTTCGCGAGGCCTGTGTGGCCGGGGCCAAGACCATCCCGGCCTATCTGGCATTCCTCGCCATCTGCTATTTCGCCATCGACCGTTTCGACTACCGCATCGCCCTGCTCGTCGGACTTGGCGTCTGGTTCGTGGTGGCCCTCGGTGCTTTTTTCGCACCGCGCTGGGTTTAACGACGATCCGCTATTCCGCGACTTGCTGCCGAATCCCTGTCGCTTGCGCCACCGCAACACGCTAGATTTTCCGGGAACGGACGGGCCTGAGCCCTCCGGCAGGGAGCAAGCGCGATGCTGCACGACTGGGGCGTGATTGCGGCCGCCCTCGGCTACATCGGGTTTCTGTTTTGCGTCGCCAGCTATGGCGACCGCAACGCGCTGTTCAAACGCGGCCGCGCCGGCGCGCTGATCTATCCGCTGTCGCTGGCGATCTACTGCACGTCGTGGACGTTCTTCGGCTCGGTCGGCTTCGCCAGCCGTACCAGCATCGAATTTCTGGCGATCTATATCGGCCCGATCCTGCTGATGGTGTTCTGCACGCCAGTGCTGCGCCGGGTGATCCATCTGGCGAAATCGCAGAACATCACCTCGATCGCCGATTTCATCGCCGCGCGCTACGGCAAGAGCCAGGCGGTGGCCGCCACCGTCGCCGTGATCGCCATCATCGGCTCGGTCCCCTACATCGCGCTGCAATTGAAAGCGGTGGCGTCATCGCTTGAGACCATCCTCGGCGACGACAAGACCATTGCCGGCGTTCCTGTTGTCGGCGACATGGCGCTGATCGTGACCCTGGCAATGGCGGTGTTCGCCGTGCTGTTCGGCACCCGGCAGACCAATGCGACGGAACATCAGCACGGCCTGATGCTCGCCATCGCCACCGAATCCATCGTCAAGCTGGTGGCCTTCATCACTGCCGGCGCCTTCGTGACGTTCTGGATGTTCGGCCCGGTCGAATTGTTCGAGCGGGCGATGAAGACGCCGGAGGCGATGCGTGCGATCAGCTACACGCCGTCGGTCGGCAACTTTTTCACCATGGTGCTGCTGTCGTTCTGCGCCATCATGATGCTGCCGCGGCAGTTTCATGTCAGCGTGGTGGAGAATTCCAGCGATGCGGAAGTCAGTCGCGCGCGCTGGCTGTTCCCGCTCTATCTGGTCGCGATCAACCTGTTCGTGATCCCGATCGCACTGGCGGGGCTGGTCACCTTCCCGTTCGGCGCGGTCGATAGCGACATGTATGTGCTGGCGCTGCCGATCGAGGCCGGCACCACCCTCCTCAGCATGGTCGTGTTCATCGGCGGCCTGTCGGCGGCCACCGCGATGGTGATCGTCGAATGCGTCGCGCTGGCCATCATGGTCTCCAACGACCTCGTGCTGCCGCTGGTGCTGCGGCGCAGCCCGCATTCACCGACGGTGCAGACCGACTTCGGCAACCTGCTGCTCAAGGCGCGCCGCTTCGCGATCTTCGCCATCATGGTGATGGCCTATTTCTATTTCCGCGCACTCGGCAACACCCAACTCGCCGCGATCGGCCTGCTGTCCTTTGCCGCGATCGCGCAATTCGCGCCGGCGTTTTTCGGCGGCCTGATCTGGCGCCGCGCCACCGCCCGCGGCGCCATGGGCGGCATGGTCGTCGGCTTCGTCGTCTGGGCCTATACGCTGTTCATCCCGAGCTTCCTCGACGGCAACACCGCCGGCATGATGCTGCTGCAGCACGGCCCGTTCGGCATCGAGGCGCTGCGGCCGCAGGATCTGTTCGGCGCCGACCTGCCACCGTTGATGCACGGCACCTTGTGGAGCCTGTCGCTCAATATTCTCACTTACATCGTGCTGTCGCTGATGCGAGCACCATCGTCGATCGAGCGGCTGCAGGCCGACGTGTTCGTGCCAAACACGCTGGCGCCGATCACGCCGGCGTTCCGGCGCTGGCGCACCACGGTGACGGTGCAGGATATCCTGGGCACGGTAACGCAATATCTCGGCCCCGCCCGCGCGCGCGAATCCTTCGAGGCCTTTGCCGCCAGCCACCGCGTCGATATCGATCCGGCGGCACCTGCGGATTTCGAACTGCTGCAGCACGCCGAGCATCTGATCGCGTCATCGATCGGGGCGGCGTCGTCACGCGTGGTGATGTCGCTGCTGCTGCGCAGGCGCACCGTCTCCGCCAAGGCTGCCCTGAAACTGCTCGACGATTCCCACGCCGCGCTGCACTTCAACCGCGAAATCCTGCAGACCGCGCTCAACCACGTCCGCCAGGGCATCGCGGTGTTCAATCCCGAGCTGCAGCTGATCTGCTCGAACCGGCAGTTCGGCGACATCCTCGGCCTGCCGCCGCAGATCGTACAGATCGGCATTCCCTTACGGGAAATTCTCGAATTCATCGGCGCCCAGAGCGCGCCGTCGTTCGGCGACAACGAGACGCTGACGCAGATGCGGCTGATCGCCTACACCACCGAGGGCGAGCCCTATCTGGAGCGGCTGCCGGACCGCCAGATCGTCATCGAAGTCCGCGCCAACCGGATGCCCGATGGCGGCCTCGTGCTGACCTTCTCCGACGTGACGCCGAGCTTCGAGGCCGCCGAAGCGCTGGAGCGCGCCAATGCCACGCTGGAAAAGCGCGTCCGCGACCGCACCGAGGAATTGACGCGGCTGAACTCCGAGCTGGCCCATGCCAAGAGCACCGCGGAGGACGCCAACATCTCGAAGACGCGGTTCCTCGCCGCGGCCAGCCACGACATCCTGCAACCGCTCAATGCGGCAAGGCTTTACGTCACCAGCCTGGTGGAGCGGCAAAGCGGCGGCGAGGACGCGCGGCTGGTCGAGAACATCGACGACTCGCTGGAAGCGATCGAGGAGATCCTCGGCGCGCTGCTGGATATCTCGCGGCTCGACGCCGGCGCCATGAATCCCTCGATCTCCAGTTTCCGGATCGGCGATCTGATGCGTTCGCTGGAAATCGAATACGCGCCGATCGCCCGCGCCCGCGGCGTCGCCCTCGCTTTCGTGCCGTGTTCGCTGCCGGTGGAATCCGATCGGCTGCTGCTGCGGCGGCTACTGCAGAACCTGATTTCGAACGCGATCAAATACACCCCGCATGGCCGCGTGCTGGTCGGCTGCCGGCGCCGCGGCAAGTCGCTGCAGATCGGCATCTACGACACCGGCGTCGGCATACCGATCCTGAAGCGCGGCGAGATTTTCAAGGAATTCCACCGCCTCGAACAGGGCGCGCGGATCGCTCGTGGTCTCGGACTCGGCCTGTCCATCGTCAAGCGGCTCGCCCATGTGCTCAATCACGGCATCGCGCTGGATTCCAACCGCAGCGGCGGTTCGTTCTTCTCGGTGACGGTGCCGGTGGCCAAGGCGATCAACCACACTACCGCCGTGACCAGCTCGACGCCGCTGTCGAAATCGCCGATGTCCGGCACGCTGATCGTCTGCATCGAGAACGACGCGGCGATTCTCGACGGCATGAAGACGTTGCTGATGGCCTGGGACGCGACTGTTATCGCGGTCGCCGATCCGGAAGCGGCGATCGAGGCCATCGCGGAGATCGAGGCATCGGGCAAGCGGCTCACCGGCCTGCTGGTCGATTATCATCTCGATCGCGGCAACGGCGTTGCCGCGATCCGCGAAATCCGCAGCCGCTTCGGGCAAAACATTCCGGCGATCCTGATCACCGCCGATCGCAGCCCGCACGTGCGGGATGCCGCCCGGCAGGAAAAGATCGCCGTGCTCAACAAGCCGGTGAAGCCGGCGTCGCTGCGCGCGCTGCTCGGGCAATGGCGCACGCAGCAGATGATCGCGGCGGAATAGCAATCCGCTCGAGCGCTAGGGATCGGAAACAACTGTCATTCTGGGGCGGGAGCGGCGACAGCCGCGAGCGAACCCGGAATCCCGAGATGGCCAAACCCTCTCTGGATTCCGGGTCTGCCCTCCAGCCGGCTCTGCCGTCTGAAGTGCATCCCGGAATGACAGTGCCCCCGGCTGCTCTAATTACTGCGGCGTTGATTCGCTCTGGCGCCACTGGCCGCCGGCGATTTTCGCTGCGGCGATTACCGCCTGGGTGCGGCTTTCGACGCCGAGCTTCTGCAGTATCGCGGAGACGTGCGCCTTGATGGTCGCTTCGGACACGCTGAGCTCGTAGGCGATCTGCTTGTTGAGCAGGCCTTGCGACAGCATCATCAGCACGCGGACCTGCTGCGGCGTCAGCGTCACCAGGCGATCGCGCAGCTTGGTCATTTCCGGATCGGCGGCGGCCGACATATCGACGTCCGGCGGGACCCAGACGTCGCCGTCCATCACTTTCAGTATCGCATCGCGCAACGTATCGACGCCGAAGCGCTTCGGAATGAAACCGGAGGCGCCGAAATCCAGCGATTGCCGGATGGTGCCGACGTCGTCGCTGGCGGAGACAATTATCACGGGGATAGCGGGATATTGCGCGCGCAGGTAAATCAGGCCCGAGAAGCCACTGATGCCGGGCATCGACAGATCGAGCAGGATCAGATCGACATCGGAATCCTGTTCAAGCAGCGCGGTGAGATCTTCGAACGTTCCTGTCTCGTCGATTTTCGCCGCCGGCAGCACGCTGGCCACCGCCTGTCGCAGCGCACCGCGAAACAGCGGATGATCGTCGGCGATAATGAGGCGCGTGGTGGCAATAACCGACATCAAAATCCATGCGAAAGGCTTGCGGCGAACCGGTGACCGTTTTGTGATTCAACGCAAAACCGCGTTTCTCGCCACAAGTGTCCCCTGATGCCCGGCATCTGGCAAGCACGCAATGCTGCCACGCGGTAAATTGGTGAACGCGCCGGATTGTGCGTCGCAATAAATCGCATGCGCACATCCATTCTGCGACAGTCCGGCGCAGCGGTACGTGCGCGCATCGCCTTGAAAGGGCCAAAAGTCGTATTGGGCCGCGTTTCGCGGCGATGTTAGCCTGCGCGCCGAAGCTTCCTGCATCCATCCGGCAAAAGTTCGGCGCAGCAAGCGAGAATTACAGCAACGAATTCGGGGAGCGATTCAAACATGTCCACACTAGCTGCAACATCGCCAAAGGCGTCGGGGATGACGAAGGACGAACGCTTCGTCATTCTCGCATCATCGCTCGGCACCGTTTTCGAATGGTATGATTTTTACCTGTTCGGCTCGCTCGCCGGCATCATCGGCGCGCAGTTTTTCGGCGTCATCGATCCCGTCACCAAGGCGCCGATGTTCAACCAGGCGACGCGCGACATCTTCGCGCTGCTTGCTTTCGCCGCCGGCTTCATCGTCCGTCCGTTCGGCGCCATCGTGTTCGGCCGCGTCGGCGACATCGTCGGCCGCAAGTACACCTTCCTCGTCACCATCCTGATCATGGGCCTGTCGACCTTCATCGTCGGCCTGCTGCCCAATGCCGCGACCATCGGCATCGCGGCGCCGATCATCCTGATCTCGCTCCGCCTGCTGCAGGGCCTGGCGCTCGGCGGCGAGTATGGCGGCGCGGCGACCTATGTGGCGGAGCATTCGCCGCCCGGCAAGCGCGGCTACTACACGTCGTTCATCCAGACCACGGCCACGCTCGGCCTGTTCCTGTCGCTGATCGTAATCCTGTTCACCCGTACGATTCTCGGCGAGCCGGAATTCGCGGCGTGGGGCTGGCGCATTCCATTCCTGGTCTCGGTGGTGCTGCTCGGCGTATCCGTGTGGATCCGGCTGCGGCTGAACGAGTCTCCCGTGTTCAAGAAGATGAAGGATGAGGGCAAGAGCTCGAAGGCGCCGCTCACCGAATCCTTCGGCAACTGGAGCAACGCCAAGATCGTGCTGATCGCGCTGATCGGCGGCACCATGGGCCAGGGCGTGGTCTGGTACACCGGCCAGTTCTACGCGCTGTTCTTCATGCAATCGATCCTCAAGGTCGATGGCTACACCGCAAACCTCCTGATCGCGTGGTCGTTGCTGCTCGGCACCGGCTTCTTCGTCTTCTGGGGTGCGCTGTCGGACAAGATCGGCCGCAAGCCGATCATCCTGGCCGGCTGCCTGATCGCGGCGCTGACCTTCTTCCCGATCTTCCGGATGATCACCACCAACGCCAATCCGACACTGGAAAAGGCCATTGAAAGCGTCAAGGTCGAAGTGGTCTCCGATCCCGCACTGTGCGGCGATCTGTTCAACCCCGTCGGCACCCGCGTCTTCTCGACCCCTTGCGACACTGCCCGTGCCTACCTGGCATCGTCGTCGATCAAGTACTCGACGAGCTATGGCCCGGCAGGCTCCGGTGTGAAGGTCGTCATCAACGGCAAGGACGTTCCCTACACCGCAGCGGCGGCCTCCAACCCGCAGGTGCTGGCGGCAGCGCAGGCGGCGGGCTATCCGAAGGCCGGCGACGCGCAGATCGTGAAGATGGCACATCCGTTCGACATCTTCCGTCCGCAGGTCGCGGCGGTGATCGGACTGCTGTTCATCCTGGTGATGTTCGTCACCATGGTCTATGGGCCGATCGCGGCGATGCTGGTCGAACTGTTCCCGACCCGCATCCGCTACACCTCGATGTCGCTGCCCTACCACATCGGCAACGGCTGGTTCGGCGGGTTGTTGCCCGCCACCGCCTTCGCGATCGTGGCCTCGACCGGCGATATCTATGCCGGCCTGTGGTACCCGATCATCTTCGCATCCATTACCGTGGTCGCCGGTCTGCTGTTCCTGCCGGAAACCAAGGACGTCGATATCAGCAAGAACTGAGTTGGCATCCGGCGGCGCTGGCCGCCGCAGCGACGAACAAGCCGGCCGCGGAGCAATCCACGGCCGGTTTTATTTTGGTCGCTACGAAGTCGCGCCCAGAAACTGCAGCACCACCTCGCGCCGGTGCGGGCGGCTTCGGTGTTCGATGAGGTAGATCGCCTGCCAGGTGCCGAGCGCGAGCTGGCCTGATAGCACCGGCACCTGCAGTGAACTGGCGGTCAGCATGGTGCGAACATGGGCCGGCATGTCGTCAGGGCCTTCGGTGTCGTGGGTCCAGCCGAAATCCTGCGGCGCCAGGCGATCGAGAATCGTCATCAGATCGACCAGCACCGAGGGATCGGCATTTTCCTGGATCGTCAACGACGCCGAGGTGTGGCGGATGAACAGCGTCAGCACCCCCTCAAATGCGCCGGCCTCGGCGATGAATTTCGCGACTTCGCGGGTAAGATCGATGAAGCCGGTGCCGGACGTCTGCACCGTCAGCATCGAGGACACCACGCTGCTGGCGCTGACATGGGATGGCGGGGTGAGCGAGATCGATTTGGCAGATGTCATGGAGGCCTCGCAGCGATGAAAACAGCGGATCGACGTTCCCCTGCGAAAGAGAGAACGCCATGCCGCCAAAACATCAAGGGACATTCCAGGTCCCAAGCCACGCAAGGACAGCGAGCGCGAACAGCAGGACGCCATCACCGAGGATGCCGACAAGACCGATCAGGCCGACCGCGACCGCGTTCATGGCGATGGCGGCGACATCGGTCTGCAAGACAGGTAGCGCATCGGTTTCGGGCCGAACAAACAGCCGGGCGCTCGCTCCTGGGGTAGGGTGAAAGACACGGCACCCGGCTGTTCGGCCGTAGCGGCACGGCCCGTTCAATCGATCAAGCAAAATTGAAGAAATCTTGTTCGGATCACGCCGGCGAGATGTCGGTCTTGAAGCTTCTTTTCAGTCGCGGGCGGCGCCTAGCCTCGCGCGGATTGGCAGGGCTTGTTCGAACCGCCCGGCGCCGCTCTCAAATCTTCCCGCTGACGTCGCGCTGGATGCGGTTGGCCATCTCGACCAGGCGGCGCCAGGCGCTTTCGACGAAGGACATCACGCGATCCATGTCGCGATCGCTCGGCAGCGGGATCTCGATCTTGCGTTCGCCCTCGGCGACCTTTGGCTTCAGTGAATCCTGTTTCGGCAGCGGTTCGTCGGTTTTACCGGCGACGGGCGGTTCACGCTGCGCCAGTTGCGCTTTCAGGACTTCATTATCTTTCTGCAGCCGGCCAATTTCGGCATCAAACGCGGCGCGCTCGTCGGGCATGACATAGCAGGCCCAGCCGTTACCCTTGTCGGTACAGGTCGAAACCGTGCCGTTACGGGTATCGAGCCGGACCACGCCGTCGGGGGTCGGGGACAATGTATAGCGGCCGTTCTCGATATCCGGCAGCGCCTGCGCATGTGCGCTGCCGATACCGGACACCAGCGCAACGCTTGCGAATAAAGCGGCAAAAGGAGCGACAGCAATTTTCATGGCAATGCTCCGCCTGTCTTGAATTCCGTCTTGCCCAGACTTCAGTCTTGCCTAGACTTCAGATGTGTAGGGCGCCCGCTTCGATTTCAACGCGTCGGCCAGCAATTCGATCCGGTCCTGGCCCCAGAACACCTCGCCGCCCAGCACGTAAGCGGGCGAGCCGAACACGCCGACGGCCAGCGCGTCCTGGCGGTTCTGCTCATAGGCGGCGGCGATCGCATCGGACGCCGCGCGCTCCACCAGCTGTGCACCCGGCAGCCCCGAATCATCGGCCATGCTGGCGAGCACCGCGGGATCGGCGAGATCGAGCTGGTTTTCCCAGACGCCGGGATAGGCCTTGCGCAGAAACGCATCGGGATCAAAACCGGCTTCCACCGCGGCGACGACGACGCCATCGGCAAGAAGGCCGTTGAACGGCCAGTGCTTCGGCTGCAGGTGGAAATTCAGGCCGCGCTTGTCGCGCCAGCGCTGCAGTTCGACCATCCGGTAACGTTGCCGCACCGGATGACGCCTGCCGAGCGGCAGCCCGCCGGTTTCGGAAAACAGCTCACCCAGCAGCACCGGCTTGTGATTCACCTTGAGATCGTAAGCACTTACCACATCGCGAAAGGCCTTGTGGCCGATATAGGCCCAGGGCGAGGTCAGCGAAAAATAATAGTCGATCTCTTGTGGCATGCTCACTCCGGCGGGGCGCGTTTTGGGAAGTGCGGCACCTCAACAGAGCGGCCTGCGCCGTGCAAGGCAGATCATCTCAAAACTCGCTATTGCGCTGCGGCGATCGCGCGCAGCGAGATTCGATTTTTGCCAATAAAATCAAGTGAATCAACGTGCTAACGGACGATCAGCGAATCTTGACTTGGCAAGATGCGCTAAGTATGGTCCGCCCGGCTTTTAAGGGTGACGGGGCGTTATTTCCAGCGATTGCAGCGTTTTTCCGAGTGTCGAGAGCATGGCCGACAACACACGGGACAATGATGGCGAAAGCGGAAGTGGAAAACCGCTTCCCGACGAAGCTGCGCTTTCCGCAAGGCTCGGAAGTCTGGATCAGCGGTTGTCCAAAATTCGGGATGACCGCAAATCTCAGACTGACCAATCCGAAACTGGAAGCGGAAACGCGCAGTCCAGGGCTTCGGCCATGGCCGTGGGTCTCCGCCTTTCTTCGGAACTGGTGGCGGGTGTTGTCGTCGGAACGATTCTAGGCTGGGGCTTCGATCGTTTGCTGTCGACGTCGCCCTGGGGGCTGATCGTTTTCATGCTGCTCGGCTTCGTCGCCGGCGTGATCAACGTGATGCGCTCGGCCGGAGTCGGACGAACGCCATGAATTTCGCGCGCAGACTGCGCAGCGTTTAAATCGCCGGACATTCCGGCAGAGATGAAAGACCGACGTGGATGGCCGATCCGATCCATCAATTTGAGATCCACAAGATCTTCAGCCTGGGCCATATCGGCCACCAGGAAATCGCCTTCACCAATTCATCGGCCTACATGTTCGGCGCGGTTGCGCTGGTGTCGGTGCTGATGATCGGCGGCAGCGCCGGACGCCGGCTGATCCCGGACCGTTTCCAGTCGGTCGCTGAACTGTCCTATGAATTCGTGTCCAACACGATGCGCAGCAGCATCGGCGAAGAGGGCATGAGATTCTTCCCCTTCGTGTTCTCGCTGTTCATGTTCATCCTGACCGCGAACCTGATCGGCATCATCCCCTATACGTTCACCGTCACCAGCCATCTGATTATCACCGTCGCCCTGGCGCTGATGGTGTTCCTGACGGTGTTTCTCTACGGCCTCTACAAGAACGGCCTCGGCTTCTTCAAGCTGTTCGTGCCGCACGGCATTCCGATCTACATCCTGCCGCTGATCATGGTGATCGAGGTGATCTCGTTCCTGTCGCGCCCGGTGTCGCATTCGGTACGTCTGTTCGCCAACATGCTGGCCGGCCACATCACGCTGAAGGTTTTCGCCGGCTTCGTGACCTCGCTGAGCGCCTTGGGCGCGCTGGGCATCGCCGGTTCGGTGCTGCCGCTGGCAATGACCACGGCGCTGACCGCGCTGGAACTGCTGGTCGCCTTCCTGCAGGCCTACGTGTTCACGATCCTGACCTGCATCTATCTCAACGACGCGCTTCATCCGGGGCACTAACCGTCCCGGGGAGTTCACCCCTCACCTCTCTTATCCCTATCCAAGAAGGAGTTTTACCATGGATCCAATCGCAGCAAAGTACATCGGCGCGGGCATTGCTTGTCTCGGCATGGGCGGCGCCGGCATCGGCGTCGGCATGATCTTCAGCCAGTTCCTCAGCGGCGCGCTGCGCAATCCCTCGGCTTCGCAGGGCCAGTTCGCGAACCTGATCTTCGGCTTCGCCGTGACGGAAGCGCTCGGCATCTTCTCGCTGCTGATCGCGCTGCTGCTGCTGTTCGCCGTCTAAGCCTGACAACTGATCCGGTTGCCGCTCCATCCCGGGGCGCTTCCGATCGATAAGGAGACTGCTGTGGCTGAAGGTCAGGGCAAATCCAAAGGCACGGAACACGGTACTGCCGCCCATACCGCGGCGGACGGTGGACACAAGGCCTCGTTTCCACCGTTCGAGAAGGACACCTTTGCTTCACAGCTGGTGTCGTTCGCGATCGCGTTCGCCTTGCTCTATCTGATCGTGTCGCGTCTGGCGCTGCCCCGCGTCGGCGGCGTTCTTGCGAACCGGCAGCAGGTCATCGATACCGACCTCAATGAAGCCGCCCGTCTCAAGGCCGATTCCGACGCTGCGCTGAAGGCTTACGAAACCGAACTCGCCAATGCCCGCGCCAAGGCGCAGGCGATGGCGACCGAGGTTCGCGAAAAGCTCAACACGCAGCAGGAGCAGGCCAAGGCGCAGCTGGAAGAGAATCTGGCGACGCGGCTCACCGCCGCCGAGAAAACCATCGCCAGCACCCGCGCAACCGCCATGGGCAACGTCCGCAGCATCGCCGCGGACACCGCTGCGGCGATCGTCGAACGCCTGACGGGCACCAGCCCGAATGCAGGCGTCGTCAACGCCGCGCTCGACGCTTCGTTGAAAGGATAACGCGATGTTCGGTTTTGAAGCTGAAGACTGGGTCGCCGTATCCTTCATCCTGCTGATGGCGGTGTTTGGCTATTTCGGCATTCACCGCACCATCCTGAAGGCGCTCGATCACCGCCGCGATCGCATCAAGGAAGAACTCGACGACGCCCGTCGTCTTCGTGATGAGGCGGCGGCCCTGCTTGCGGACTATAAGGCGCGTCATGCGTCGGCTGAACGCGAAGCGCAGGACATCATCACCTCCGCCAAGGAAGAGGCCGAGCGCATCGCCGCCGAGGCCAAGACCAAGATGGAAGATTTTGTCGCTCGCCGCACCAAGACCGCGGAAGGCAAGATTGCACAGGCCGAGGCCCAGGCTCTGGCCGACGTCCGCGCTGCCGCGGCCGATGCCGCCGTCACCGCCGCGACCACGATCCTGTCGCAGTCGGTCAAGGGCTCTGTGGCTGACGACCTCGTCAACCAGGGCATCGGCGAAGTCCGCGCCAAGCTGAACTGACGAACGAAGCGTTTCAAATTCAAAAGCCGGCGCGAGATCATCGCGCCGGCTTTTTTGTGTTTGAAGCTGATGCGAAGGCCTCTCAGCCTGTCGTCCCGGCGAAGGCCGGGACCCATACGCCGTGCAGTTCAAGTTGAAGCGAAGCCTTCAATGCGACTTCTCAATCGCCCAAACGCAACCGTCGAAGGCTATGGATCCCCGCTTTCGCGGGGACGACACCGAGATCGGGTTTAACCGCCCATACTCGATAGCTGGATCAACTATCGCTTCTTCCGCCCCGTCGCCCGCGGCTCGGGCTTCAGGGCCTGCGGGTCGAAGCCGATGTAGAACACGTAGGAATCGCCGGCGGCAGCAGTGGGGGCGGGATAGACGAGGTCCTCGCCGACCAGGCTGAATGGCACGCTGGTTTCCGAGCCGATCTGCACATTGGTCTGGAACACCTTGGTGGCGATGGTCTTCGGGTTGACGCCTTCCTGCACCACAGCGACGCGCAGCGGCACATCGACGGAGGGCGGCGCGCCGGCCGGACCGACGATAATGCGGCCCTGGATGCCGATCCGCACCGTGATCTGGCCAGCGTTGAGATTGCAGTCGCGCGCGGTGCGGGTAATGGTGGCCTGATAGCGCAGCTCGTTGCCACTGGCCGGTTTGCCGGGTGCGCCGACCGCGTAGGTCGAGGCGCCCGGCCGGATGCTTACGCTCGGACAGGTCAGGTCGCCATCCTGAGCTGGCGGTGCCGCGACACCGGGCTCCTGCGAATTGGATCCGAAAATCTGGCTGAAGCGATCGCCGATCGCCGAACTGGCGTTGCCAAGCGAACTGCCGCTGCCGAACATGCTGCCGCCACCGCATCCAGCCAAGGTCACGCCGGCCGCAGCCAGCACCAGCAGCATGGCGGCGCGGCCGCTCACCTGCATCAAACGGATGTTACGCATTGTGTCGATATCCCCGAAAGCTCAGTGGTTTGCGCGGCTTTCCCCAAAGCCGCGCAGGCGCCTTATAACAGCGCAATGGCGGCGAACCAAAGGCATTGAGAAGCTGCATCGCAGCATGGGGCTAGCCGCGAAAATCCTCATGCAGCATGCCGTACAGCAGATGGTCCTGCCAGATGCCATTGATGCAGAGATAGCGCCGCGCCAGGCCCTCGCGGGTGAACCCGCATTTCTCCAGCACCCGTACCGACGGCGTGTTGGTGGGGATGCAGGCGGCCTCGATGCGGTGCAGGTTGAGTTCGCCGAACAGCGTCGGCAGCAGCACCCGCAAAGCCGCGGTCATGACGCCCTGATGCGCATAGGGTTGCCCGACCCAGTAGCCGATGGTGCCGGCCTGGACGATGCCGCGGCGGACATTGGCCAGCGTGATGCCGCCGACCAGAACGCCGTCGGATTCGCGAAACACCAGAAACGGATAGGCACGGTCGGCGGAGGCATCCTCGGCGTAGCGCCGCAACCGGCGGCGGAAGCCGGCGCGGGTCAGATCATCCGACGGCCAGATCGGCTCCCACGGCGTCAGATAGGCGCGGCTGTGCTCGCGCAGATCGGCCCATTGCGGGAAATCCACCATCTGGGGCGCGCGCAGCAACAACCCGTAACCGCGCGGCGCCAGCGCCGCCGGCGCACTCGATGGCAAACGAAACAGGGCCATGTGCTGCTCCCCCGAAACCATCGTCAGTGTAGCAGCGTTTTGTCCTTGGCGCGGGTCAAACCTTCGGCAAACGACACCGCGGTTTCCAGCCCCCGGCCGCTGCCGAGCGCCACCACCGCCGGGCGGCTGCGCGACAACAGGCCGCGGGCGGCGTTGCGGGCCGACTCGACGCTGACGGCGTCGATCCGGGTCACCAGCTCTTCCACCGTGAGTGGGCGGCCATAGGCCAGCATGTGCCGGGCCAACTGCTCGGCGCGGGCGCTGCAGCTTTCCAGCGCCATCAGCAGGCCGGCCTTCATCTGCGCCTTGGCGCGGCTGACTTCACCTTCGGTGAGCGTCTCCACGGAATCATTGATGACGTCGACGATGACTTCCATCATCTCCGGCGCGTCGGCGGGATCGGTGCCGGTGTAGAGCCCGAAGAAGCCGGTGTCGGTATAGGGCGCGTGGAAGGTGTAGATCGAGTAGCACAGGCCGCGCTGCTCGCGGACCTCCTGGAACAGCCGCGACGACATGCCGCCGCCGAGGATATTGGTGAACACCTGCAGGCTGAACAGCGACAGGTCCGACTGCGGCAACCCCTCCAGCGCCAGCGTCAGATGCGCCTGTTCGAGGTCGCGGTGCACGACGCGGGAGCCGCCCTTGCCGAACATCGCCGGCTGCGGCTTCGGCGCCGCGGTGCCGGCGAAGCTCGAGAAGCGATCCGAGGCTTCTTCCACGACCTGGCGGTGATTGACTGCGCCGGCCGCGGCGACGACCATGTCCGGCCCGCGATAGTGCGTGCCGAGGTAGTTCTGCAGCGTGTCGCGGTTGAATTCCTTCAAGGTCTTGGCAGTGCCGAGCAGCGAGCGGCCCATCGGCTGGTTGGGATAGCAGAGTTCGTTGAGATGCTCGAACACGACGTCGTCGGGCGTGTCCTGGGCCGCGCCGATTTCCTGCACGATCACGCTCTTCTCGCGCTCCAGTTCATCGGGCACGAAAGTGGGATTGGCGAGAATGTCGCTGAGCACGTCGAGCGCCAGCGGCACGTCGGCCTTCATCACGCGCGCGTAGTAAGCCGTCGTCTCGGTGGAGGTGCCGGCATTGAGATCGCCGCCGACCGCCTCGATCTCCTCGACGATCTCGCGCGACGAGCGCTTCTTGGTGCCCTTGAACGCCATATGCTCCAGCAAATGCGAGATGCCGTGCTCGTTGGACTTCTCGTCGCGACCGCCGACACCGGTCCAAACGCCCAGCGCGGCGGTTTCCAGATGCGGCATGGTATCGGTGATGACCGTCAGGCCCGAAGGCAGCTTGGTGACTTCGACGCTCATCAGGAAACTCCTTGTTTCGCAGCGCGGCTGACCGACAGCACGAACCGCTCAATGTCGCTTTGGTCATTCTTCATGACTTTAATATGCTCGGGCTTGCTCATCAGCCCTTCCAGATAGACCGGCAGCGCCGGGCGCACGCCGCAGGCGGCTTCCACCGCATCGGGAAATTTCGCCGCGTGCGCAGTGGACAAAACGATGTTGGGCACATGCAGCTCGGTAGTATCGCGATCGGCGACGGCGAGCGCCACCGCGGTATGCGGATCGATGAGATCGCCGGTCTCGCGCCAGCTGGTGCGGATCGCGGCTGATGTCTCGTCCTCATCGGCGCGGCCGGCTTCAAAGTCCTCGCGGATCGCCGTCAGCACCTTTTCAGGCAGCACGAAACGGCCGGACTGCGCCAGCGATGCCATCAGACCGCGCACGGTGGCGGCATCGCGGCCGGAGGCCTCGAACAGCAACCGTTCGAAGTTCGACGACACCTGGATGTCCATCGACGGCGAGGCCGTCGCATGCACCTCGCGGACTTCGTAGATACCGGTCTGCAGCGTGCGCGCCAGGATGTCGTTGATATTGGCGGCGATACGCAATTTGCGGATCGGCAGGCCCATCCGCTTGGCCACATAGCCGGCAAAGATGTCGCCGAAATTGCCGGTCGGCACGGTGAAATCGACGGCGCGGTGCGGCGCGCCGAGCGCGACTGCCGACGTGAAATAGTAAACCACCTGCGCGACGATGCGGGCCCAGTTGATTGAATTGACGCCGGACAGCGACACCGCGTCGCGAAAGGCGTGGTGGTTGAACAGGCCCTTCACGATCGCCTGGCAGTCGTCGAAATTGCCTTCGACCGCGAGAGCATGAACGTTCGACGCACCGGTCGTCGTCATCATCCGGCGCTGCACGTCGGAAATCTTTCCGTGCGGAAACAGCACAATGAGATCGACATTGTCGCGGCCGGCGAAGGCATCGACGGCGGCACCGCCGGTGTCGCCGGAAGTCGCGACCACGATGGTGGTGCGCCGCGCGCGCTTTGCCAGCACATGATCCATCAGCCGCGCGATCAGCTGCATCGCGACGTCCTTGAACGCCAGCGTCGGGCCGTGAAACAGCTCCAGTACGAATTGATTGGGCGCGGTCTGGTCAAGCGGCACCACCGCGGGATGCCGGAACGTGGCGTAGGCGTCGTTGGCCATGCGACCGAGATCTTCGTCGGAAATCTCGCCGGCCACGAAGGGACGGATCACCTCGACCGCAACCTCCCAATAGGGCCGGCCGAACAGCGCCGCGATGGTCTCGGGTGCGAGCTGCGGCCAGACCGCGGGCACGTAGAGCCCGCCGTCACGGGCCAGCCCGGTCAGCATCACATCGCAGAAGCCCAGGGTGGGGGCCTCGCCCCGCGTCGAAAGATACGTCGTCAAAGCGCCCTCCAAAGGCGCGGGCCACCGCCAAGCCTTTGATCATGATGGGTTAAAACTTCACACCGAGTGAAATCGTCTGGCACCATAAAGGGTTTTGGGCAGGAGGGGAAACCGGGAATGAGTTCGGTCAGACCCGCCTCTGCCCCCTCAGCCACACGCCGAACGCGATCACCACCGCCGCCGCCAGTCCGAACCAGGTGATGGCGTATTGCAGGTGGTCGTCCTTGAGATGGACCTCGAGCGGACCCGGCTTCGGGATGCCGTTGGCGGGCGCGGGTGATTCCAGATCGATGTAGAACGGCGCCACCTCGCCCCAGCCAAGCGCCTGCGCCATGGCGCGCTGGTCGCGGGTGAACCACAGCCGCTTGGCGACATCGTCATGCGGCGTCAGGGGGCCGGCGGCTTCGGGGAAGCGGAGATAGCCGGTCATCGTAACCGGCGCGCCGGTGATCAGGCGCTGCACGGCGCGGTCCTGCTGGGCACGGTCCTGCATGGTGTTCTGCACGAAGCCGGCATTGATCACGACCATCTCTCCGGACGGCAATTGCGCCGGCAGGAACGCCCAGGTGACCGGCCCCGGTACGTCCGGGCGCACCGCGGAGCCGGAGCTGTAGACCATGCCGTCGGGGACGGGTTTGAAGGTCGCGGTGAAGGTTACGCGGCGGAATTCGTCATGGGCGGGCGCCAGCGCGGCCCAGGTCGAAGCCGCAGGCAGCGCGCCTGGCGCACCCGCGAGTCTTTCGGTGAGCGCTGCAATCAGCGCGTGCTTCTCGGTGCGGCGCTGCAATTGCCAGAAGCCGAGGCCGAGCAGCACGCCGACGATGACCAGCGTGACGACGCCAAGGCCGGTGATGCTGCGCCGGCGCGCGGAGAGCGTGGTCATTTCGGCGCGCGATCGATCAGCTGGCCTTCCGAGGCCTTGTGATGGAATTGCAGCGCGATCAGCAGCGACTTCATCGAGCGCAGCGGCGCCAGCGTGGTGGCCAGGATCAGCGGCAGCCAGAGTGCCGCGTGCAGCCAGAACGGCGGCTGGTATTTCACTTCCACGACCAGCGCGGAGCCCACCACAATGGCGCCGGCGATCATGATGATGAAGATCGCCGCGCCGTCGCCGACGTCGATGAAGGCGTAATCGAGCCCGCAATTGTCGCAGGCCGGTTTGAGGTCGATGAAGCCCGCATAGAGCTTGCCCTTGCCGCAGCGCGGACACTTGCAGGCGAGGCCGCGCAGAACGGTTTGGGCCATGGTGACAGGAGTGGGGACGTCGTCGGTCATTGTTTCTTTCTTCCCCCACCCTCTGCCGGAGAAGGAGGCCGGTCTCGAGTCCCGGATGCGGTGCTGAACGAAAAAAGGGCGGCCCTGCGGCCGCCCTCTTCTAGCACCGGAATGCGATCAATGCGCGGCGTGAGCCGCGACCTCGCCGCCATGACCCCAGACATAGATGCTGATGAACAGGAACAGCCAGACCACGTCGACGAAATGCCAGTACCAGGCGGCGAATTCGAAGCCGAGGTGCTGCTTCGGCGTGAAGTGGCCGGCATAGGCGCGGAACAGGCAGACCAGCAGGAAGATCGTGCCGACCAGCACATGGAAACCGTGGAAGCCGGTCGCCATGAAGAAGGTCGCGCCGTAGACGTTGCCCGAGAAGGCAAAGGCGGCGTGGCTGTATTCATAGGCCTGCACGCAGGAGAACAGGGCGCCGAGCAGCACGGTGAGAATCAGGCCGTATTTCAGACCCTTGCGGTCGCCTTCCAGCAGCGCGTGATGCGCCCAGGTGACGGTGGTGCCCGAGGTCAGCAGGATCAGCGTGTTGAGCAGCGGCAGATGCCAGGGATCGAAGGTCTGGATGCCCTTCGGCGGCCAGACGCCACCGAACAATGCTTCGCGGGTGGCGTGCACGGGATCGGCGGGAAACAGCGAGGCGTTGAAATAGGCCCAGAACCAGGCGACGAAGAACATCACTTCCGAAGCGATGAACAGGATCATGCCGTAGCGGTGGCTGATCTGCACGACGCGGGTGTGGTCGCCCTTGTACTGGGCTTCGCGGATCACGTCGGTCCACCAGCTGGCGAAGGTGTAGAGCACGCCGATGGTGCCGATGCCGAACACGATCGGGGCGGCGGCATACATGTGGTGCATCCAGCTGACCGCACCGACCGCCATGATGAAGGCGAACAGCGAGCCAACCGCCGGCCAGGGCGAGGGATCGACGAGGTGGTAGTCGTGGTGCTTTGCTTGCGCCGTAGCCATTGCGGTCTCTCCGTCAGGTGCACCGGTTTGCGCCGGCACGTGTTCTCTCAAAACTTGAAACTCAAACGCTCAGAGGTTGCCCTTGACGTTTTCCTTGCGCTTGTCGGGCTCCGTCGCCGCCACCGGCTTCGGCGCCGGATCGCGCACGGGATAGAACGTATAGGACAGTGTGATCGAATTCAGCCCGTCGTTCTCGCTGTCCGCGACCAGCGCGGGATCGACATAGAACACCACGGGCATTTCGCGCTTCTCACCGGGCGCCAGGGTCTGCTCGGTGAAACAGAAGCAGTTGATCTTCTGGAAATACGCTCCGACCGTCAGCGGCGCCACATTATAGGCGGCCTGCGCGGTGGTGGTCCGCGCCGACTGGTTGGTCACGGTGTAGAAGATGGTGACGACCTCGCCGATCCGGACTTCGATCTCGCTCTGCTCCGGCACGAACTTCCAGGGCAATCCGCCGGAAACGTTGGAGTCGAACCGCACCGCGATCTTGCGCGCCAGCGGGCCGGACGTCGGCGCCGAACTCGCGACCATGGTGGTGCCGTTGAAACCGGTGGCGCGGCAGAACCAGTTGTAGAACGGCACGGCGGCATAGGACGCGCCAACCATGAAGGCGACCAGCAGGCCGCACAGCGCAGCCACCTTGGTGTCGCGGCCGAGACCACGGCGCTTCAACTGTTCCTTAGGCTGTTCCTTGGATTGCTCTTTGGGCGGCGTGTCAGTCATGTCGATCACATCGGCCGGACGAGAACGCCCGGTCCCTTGACCATGGTGACGGCGAAGAACAGCACGACAAGAATGCCGAGCGCCCAGGCGATCGCGAGGGAGCGTTCGCGCTGGCGTTTCTTCTGCGCCTCGGTGAGGACGATGCCCTCCAGCTTTGGTTTGTCGTTGTCCATCGGACCATGCGCCCCTCTACCGGACCAGCGGCAAGATGGCCCTGACGACCACCTCGAGCAGCAGGATGGCGAACAATGCGAACAGATAGACGATCGAGAAGGCGAACAGTTTTCGCGTGGCGCGCAGCGCGGCGCTGCCGGTACGGCGGTTGTAGACGTTGACGGCGAGATAGAGCATGCCGGCACCAAGGATCAGCGACGCCACGCCATAGATCGCAGAGAAATAGCCGAGCGGCCAGGGCGCCACGGCGATTGCCACCAGCACCACCGTGTAGAGCAGGATCTGCAAGCGCGTCGCATCGGGACCGGCGACGACGGGCAGCATCGGCACGCCGGCGCGGGCATAGTCGTCGTTACGGAACAGCGCCAGCGCCCAGAAATGCGGCGGCGTCCAGAAGAAGATGATCAGGAACAGCAGGATCGGCTCGACCGACAGCGATCCGGTCGCCGCCGCCCACGCCACCACCGGCGGCAGCGCGCCTGCGGCACCGCCGATCACGATGTTCTGCGCGGTCCAGCGCTTCAGCGCGATGGTGTAGATCACGACGTAGAAGAAGATGGTGAAGGCGAGCAGAGCGCCGGCAACCCAGTTGACGAGAATGCCGAGCGTCATCACCGAGAAGAACGCCAGGGTCATGCCGAACGTCAGCGCTTCCGGGCGGGTGACGCGGCCGCGCGGGATCGGGCGATTGGCGGTGCGCGACATCAGCGCATCGATGTCGGCCTCATACCACATGTTCAGCGCGCCGGAGGCGCCGCCGCCGACGGCGATGCAGAGGATCGAGGTGAAGGCCATCACCGGATGCGGATGGCCCGGCGCCAGGAAATAACCGACCAGAGCGGTGAACACCACCAGCGACATTACCCGCGGCTTCAACAGCGCGATGTAATCGGCAACGCCCGCTTCGGAAATGCGGGGCGCCGTGACGTCAATGGCGTTGTGGTCGAGTACCGACAAGATCTCTCTCACTTCTTGGTTTCATCTCCGCCCCCCTTCGGGAAATGGCGGAGACGTTACGCAAACGCGGCGCCCGAAAGCGCCGCGTTTAAACTTACTGAACGCGCGGCAGCACTTCGAACTGATGGAACGGCGGCGGCGAGGTCAGCGTCCATTCCAGCGTGGTGGCGCCCGAACCCCACGGGCTGTTGACGGCCTTTTCCTTGCGGACGAAGGCATCGACCACACCGTAGATGAAGATCAGCACCGCGAAGCCGGAGATGTAGGAACCGATCGACGACACCAGGTTCCAGCCGGCGAAGGCATCGGGGTAATCGACGTAACGGCGCGGCATGCCGGACAGGCCGAGGAAATGCTGCGGGAAGAACACCAGGTTGACGCCGACGAAGGTGACCCAGAAGTGCAGCTTGCCGATGAAGTCCGAGTACATGTAGCCGAACATCTTCGGGAACCAGTAGTACCAGCCGGCGAAGATCGCGAACACCGCACCGAGCGACAGCACGTAGTGGAAATGCGCGACGACGTAATAGGTATCCTGCAGCACGCGATCGACGCCTGCATTCGCCAGCACGACGCCGGTGACGCCGCCGAGGGTGAACAGGAAGATGAAGCCGACGGCCCACACCATCGGCGTCTTGAACTCGATCGAGCCGCCCCACATGGTGGCGATCCAGGAGAAGATCTTCACGCCGGTGGGTACCGCGATCACCATGGTGGCGGCGACGAAGTAGGCCTGCGTCGCCGACGACATGCCGACGGTGTACATGTGATGCGCCCACACCACGAAGCCGATGCCGCCGATGGCGACCATCGCATAGGCCATGCCGAGATAGCCGAACACCGGCTTCTTCGCGAAGGTCGAGATGATCTGCGAGATCATGCCGAAGCCCGGCAGAATGAGGATGTAGACCTCGGGGTGGCCGAAGAACCAGAACAGATGCTGGAACAGCACCGGATCGCCGCCGCCTTCAGCCGAAAAGAAGGTGGTGCCGAAATTGCGGTCGGTCAGCAGCATGGTGATGGCGCCGGCGAGAACCGGCAGCGACAGCAGCAGCAGGAACACGGTCACCAGGATCGACCACACGAACAGCGGCATCTTGTGCAGGGTCATGCCCGGCGCGCGCATGTTGAAGATGGTGGTGATGAAGTTGATGGCGCCGAGGATCGACGACGCGCCGGCGAGATGCAGCGCCAGGATCGCGAAATCGACGGCAGGACCGGGATGACCCGAGGTCGACAGCGGCGCGTACATGGTCCAGCCGGCGCCGACGCCGTTGGCGCCGGGCTCGCCTTCCACGAAGGTCGAGATGATGAGCAGCGCGAAGGCGGCGGGGAGCAGCCAGAACGAGACGTTGTTCATGCGCGGGAACGCCATGTCCGGCGCGCCGATCATCAACGGCACCATCCAGTTGCCGAAGCCGCCGATCATCGCCGGCATCACCATGAAGAAGATCATGATCAGGCCGTGCGAGGTCACGAACACGTTATAGGTGTGGCTTTCATGGAAGATCTGAACGCCGGGATACATCAGCTCGATGCGGATCAGGATCGACATGATGCCGCCGATGATGCCCGCACAGATCGCGAAGATAAGGTACATCGTGCCGATGTCCTTATGGTTCGTCGAATAGACGTAACGCCGCCATCCGGTCGGATGGGCATGCGCATGATCATCGTGGGCGTGATCGTCGTGAGCCGGTGTTGCCGCGGTCGTTGCCATTTTCAAATCCTGCTTTGTCGTCTCTTGGCAGTCTTTGGACCTCGCGGTCCCGTCGCCCTTGTCTCTTCTAGCCTATCGCGCGAGCCCTGCGCTGAAGCCTCGCGGCTTCAGCTGCGGCTCACTGCGCCGCCGGTGCAGCCGAGGCGAACGAATTCGCCGGATTGGTCGCGTACTTCTTCTTGGCGGTCTCGACCCAGGCTGCGAATTCCTGGTCGTTCACCACCCGGATCGCGATTGGCATGAAGGCATGGTCCTTGCCGCACAGTTCCGAGCACTGGCCGTAGAACATGCCGACCTTGGTGGCCTTGAACCAGGTCTCGTTGAGGCGGCCAGGGACGGCGTCGATCTTAATGCCGAAGGCCGGGATCGCGAAGGAGTGAATGACGTCGGCGCCGGTGGTCTGGACGCGAACCACCTTGTTCACCGGGACCACCATCTCGTTGTCGACGCCGAGCAGGCGCGGCATCTTGTCGGCGGCCATCAGCGAATCGAACTCGAACGGACCGTTATCGGGATAGGCGTAGCTCCAGTACCACTGCTTGCCGGTCGCCTTGACGGTCAGGTCGGCCTTCGGAATATCGAGCTCCAGGAACAGCAGGCGGAACGACGGCACCGCAACCGCGACCAGGATCAGCACCGGGATCAGCGTCCACGCCACCTCGATCAGGGTGTTGTGGGTGGTCTTGGAGGGCACCGGGTTGGTCCTGGAATTGAACTTGACCACCACGAGGACCAGCAGCACCAGCACGAACAGCGTGATGCCGGTGATCAGCCAGAGCAGGAAGTTATGAAACCAGGTGATGTTTTCCATCACCGGTGTCGCGGCTTCCTGCAGCCTGAATTCCCACGGTGCAGGCTGTCCCATTTCGGCGAACGCCGCGCCGCCAAAGGCGAGCCCGGCTCCAACAACCGCTAAACCCAGCAACCGGCGGCCAATCTGGCCCTTCGACATCTTCATGCCGCGCGCGCTCCTATGTAAAATTCACGCATTCCGGCCTGTTGCCGTGACATGCTGATCGGGCCGCGTCCTGACAAATGGCGGGGAGCCGCTTCGTTAGAACGCGTCGAAATCCAGCCTCTCAAACCATAATTCGCGGGCTGTCGCAATGCAGTAATGGACCATCCCGGAATGCATTCTGAGGTATTGCCTCGACCCCGCATTTCCCGCATGAAATCAGGAGAAACCACCACTTCGACGGGCGGACAGTGCTTGACAGGCGCATTGTCCGATGTACGCACAGGTCAGGCACTCGGCGGCAGGCTGATTCGCCGCTGCGGGCACATCCAGTCCCGGTGGCGGATGCCTTCAAGGCGCCGTCATTGCCGTATCAGTCCTTTTCGTGGACGGACATTGCCAAAACCACTGCCAAGGGATCGACCCTGATGGGCCACTCGAAATTTCAGCATGGACAGGCCGCGGGCCGCAACGCTCGCTTTGTCGCAGCCTTGCGCCGGCTAGGGCTCGGTTGCGCTGCACTGGCGGCGCTTTCCGCCCTGCCGACCGCCGCCAGCGCCCAGGGCGCGGTACGCTCGGTACATGGCGACTGGCAGATCCGCTGCGACACCCCGCCCGGCGCCCAGGCCGAGCAATGCGCCCTGATCCAGAGCGTGGTGGCCGAAGACCGCTCCAATGCCGGCCTCACCGTGATCGTGCTGAAGACCGCCGACCAGAAGAGCAAGCTGATGCGGGTGGTGGCGCCGCTCGGCGTGCTGCTACCCTCGGGCCTCGGTCTCAAGCTCGACAACCAGGACGTCGGCCGCGCCGGCTTCGTGCGCTGCCTGCCGAACGGCTGCGTTGCCGAAGTTGTGATGGACGACAAGCTGCTCGGCCAGCTCCGCACCGCCAAGACCGCCACCTTCATCATCTTCGAGACCCCCGAAGAAGGCATCGGCTTTCCGCTCAGCCTGAACGGAATCGGCGAGGGCTACGACAAGCTGCCGTAAGGTCCTAGGGGGCGCCCGTGAATCAGCCCGGCGCCGCGCCCGCGTGGAGATAGTAATTCAGCAGATGACCGGCCTCGTCCGACGACCAGTCGGCTTCTCCGGTCATGTACCCTTCGATCCCTCCCGCAGGGCCAACGATGTACGAGATCGGCATTCCGTAAAGCTGAAACGGAGCGGTTGACTGGTCATCGTTGCCGTTGCGCGCAACGCGGCTATCCGGATCGAGGTAGATCTGGAGTTTGCGGATGTTGAGCTGTCGCAAAAACGGCGCAACTACCGCGCGACCGCCGCGATCGAGAGAAATTGCGACGATCTCCAAATTCTTCCGGCCGACGGATTCCTGCAAGCGGTCGAGGATCGGCAATTCGATCCGGCATGCCGGACACCACGTTGCCCAGAAATTGACGAGCACGACCTTTCCCCGAAACGACGCGAAGCGCACGACCGAGCCATCCAGGCGCGTAAGCTGAACGGGCGGAACGAGCCTGGCAGGACGAAGGATCGTGAACTGATGCCGGGCGCTCCCGAACGGCGGTGGCCCGTCGGACAGTGCCGAGGCCGGCAGGGGTCGAACGGCAGCAGACGCGATGGCGCCCAGAACACCGCCAAGCACCGCGCGGCGCGCAACGTACCGACCAGACATGCCAGCTATCCCTTGTTCCCCGTTGCCTCATCTCGCCGGGGCATTACGGCCGCATATAGGACCAGCCGGCTTCCTGCAAAGCCACGAGACGCACCACGCCGTACGGAACGACTTGTGTCCCTTCGACCAGCACCAACGGATGCCCCTCATTTTTCTCCATGATCAGCTTGGTGTTGCCACACATGCTGAACACCACGTCGGGGCTGCTGGCGCGCAGCAACTGCAGCAGATCCCTGACCGGCGAGGTGTCGGCCCTGAACATGTGAACGCCCGGACCATAGGCGACGATCTCGATCGCGACCGCTTCATTCGCGTCCCTGTAGGCCTTGATCGCGTTGAGCGAGTTGGTGATCGCATGCTTCATGGTGGTCGGATCATCGGAATTGACCTGAAACACGATGCGGTGAGTCTGCGCGCTCGGGGTGCCTGCACCTTTGGAGTTCGCGAAGCATTCGCCGGTCACCGCAAGTGTCACGAACAACGGCACCGCAAATGCCAGGGTGAAAGCCACCGCGATGAGCAGCTTTCGACGATAGCGAAGAATATCGATCATCATGTCCGCCCTGAAGCGCCGTCAAACCCGACGAGTGACGATTTGACTCCGCTTCGCATAGACGACGATTGCGCTCAGCACCAGAAGCAGCAACGCAGGCACCGGTGAGCCGCCGATCACAAAGAGATGGGTGAATATCGCGCCAATCATGATGCAGACCAGCAGCAAGGCGCCGAATGCTGCACGCGACGGCACGAGAATGACAACGGCTCCGAGGATTTCGAGTGTGCCGGTGAGATAGCGGAACCATTGCCCAAGGCCGATATGTTCGAACTCCTCGACAAGCATCGGCACGCCATAGAGCTTGGCAGTACCCGCGGCCGCGAACGCCAGAGCGAGCAGTGCTCTGACGGCCCAAAGACTGATGGAGGTCCAGCGCCGCGGCGCTGACGAGGTTACAGATGACGATGACATGGGCGGCTCCGAGAGATGGTCAAAACGATTTCAGCTGCGCGGCTGACAGCAAGTCCGCTTCAGATCCGCGATGCGCTTTCGAAACCCAAATTTCGGGAGTAAGATGAAAAAGACAAGTAGAATGCTTTTTCTGAGATAGTATGAAAAATATGACTAATGGAAAAAACCGACGATAATGCTCTGCCCGAATGTCAGCGGGACCGGGCGGTGGAAGATTTTCATTCGGCGCTGGGGATGATCACCGGCAAATGGAAGGGTGAAATTCTCTGGCAGCTCGTCCAGCGCAAGCACCGGTTTGGCGAACTGCGCCGAGCGATTCCGGGTGTCACCCAGCACATGCTGACGACGCAGCTGCGCGATCTCGAGGCCAATGGACTCGTCAAGCGCACGGTCTTCCCCGAGATACCTCCCAGGGTGGAATATGAAATCACGGAATCGGCGAGAGCACTCAGGCCGGTCTTCGATGAACTTTTCCGATGGTCGCAGGCGCATATCTCTGCGATGCAGACCCAATCCGCGACCTCACCCGGTTCGGACGAGCGACCAGCGCCGCCACCCCTTACCCATCCTTGATCCGGTTCAAGGCTGCGCGCCTCATTCGCCCGCAACCAGGCTCCCGAGCGCCGGCTGCGGTGCGGGCCGGAGTTTTCGGCGCGACAAATACAGAATGAAGCCGGTGACTGTGAACAGCGGCATCAGGGCTGCGGCCAGCATGAACAGCAGCTGCCCCGGCCATCCAAAGATGCTGCCGCTGTGAATATCCAGCACGCTCGCCAGCATCCGGTCGCCGAACGACTTGTCGGCATAGAGTTCCGATGACACCAGCCGTCCCGTCACAGCGTCGATGCGGAATTCGTCCCGGGCGCCCTCATGCGAGGCATCACGGGCAACGGAACGGACGCGCAACACCGTGCCGGCGCCAACCGGCACCATCAGCTGTGCCGTTGCGAAACGGCTGCCCTGCTCGCGCAGGAACACCGACCAGGCGCGATCGAGGGACAGCGCCGCAGCATCGGCCGCGCGCGGCGGCGGCGGCGATTTTGCCTGCATCGGCACTACGGCGACCGGCCGTGCCGACAGCAGCCAGGTCGCGCCGTTCCTGTACCAGTCGAACGACCACCACAATCCGGTGAGCGCCATCACGAGATAAACAACCAGCGCCCAGGTGCCGACGACGGAATGCAGCGACCACTGAAAGCTGCGGCCGCGCAACGCCAGGTTCGGCTTCAGCCACATCTTCACGCTGCGGGCGCGACGTGGCCATCGCAGCACCAGACCCGAAACCAGCAGCACGACCAGGCCAAGGGTAGCAACGCCGGTGATCGGGCGCCCGTACCCCTTGCCATCGTCGGGCAGCAGCAACCAGCGATGCAATTTCCGCGTGGTGACGAAGAAGCCCTCGCCGCTCGCCACGCCGAGCATGTGACCGTCATACGGATCGACATAGACCGAGGACGGCCGCGCACCGCCGTCGTCGCGCGCGAACCTGACGCGCGCCGCCGCCGATGGATCGCTGGACATGGTCAGGGACGCCACCTTGCCGAGGTCGCGGCCGGCCTGCAGCCGTGCGATCATCACATCCGGCGTCAGCACCGGGGTCGAACGCGCCTCGACCTGCATGATGCCGGCGTTCAGGCTGGCGATGATTTCGTCCTCGAAGCTCAACATCGCGCCGGTCACGCCGATCAGGGCCAGTACCAGCGAGATCGCAAGGCCGACAATGGAATGGACCTGCAACAGCGCGGCCTTGATCGGACGTTTGCTCATGGGATGACGATGCGTTGGGAAATGGACGGGTGCGGCGGGGTCAGCGCTGACAGGGGTACAGTGCTACGCACAATATCGGACGGCCCGTCGCCTTGCCACCGGCCGGCGACCTGCGCAGATTGTAATAGCTCTATGTTGGGCACCCGGCGCAGCGGTACGCCTTGCCCCCGAAAGGGGCGAATTGGCCCTCCCCTTTTGCAGCCGGAGTGCCTATCTTCGGGGGCACGTCGTTCCGGCCGAGCGCTCTTCACGCGCGATTGGAACCGATAGCCGCAGGTTACCGTGCTGTAAGGAGACTTTTTCGGGAGTCCCTCCTAAACACAAGACCTGTGGTGATGGGTCCCCGCCTTCGCAGGGACGACAGGCACGTCTTCATTACCCTGGAGTCCGCATGACCAGCCCAGCCACAACCTCCCTGCTCGACCGCGCCAATCTCGACCGCGACCAGGTGCGCCGCGAATTGATGCGTGGGCTGGAGGGCGCCGACGACGGCGAGCTGTTTCTCGAATACAGCCAGTCGGAAGCGCTGGGCTTCGACAATGGCCGGCTGAAGCAGGCGACCTATGACACCGCGCAGGGATTTGGACTGCGCGCCGTCAAGGACGACGCGGTCGGCTACGCGCATTCCTCCGACGTGTCGCTGCCGGCGCTGATCCGCGCCGCCGACGCCGTGCATGCGGTACGCGGCGGCTACAACGGCACCTTCGCGGCGGCGCCGTCACACACCAATGTGCGGCTCTACAACGACGACAACCCGCTGGACGCGCCGGGCTTCGAGGCGAAAGTAAAACTGCTCGCCGAGATCGACGCCTATGTCCGCGACAAGGACCCGCGGGTGCGGCAGGTCTCGGTCAGCCTCGGCGCCACCTGGCAGGTGGTCGAAATCCTGCGGCCGGACGGCGAGAGCTACCGCGACATCCGCCCGCTGGTCCGCGTCAACATTTCCGTGGTGGCCGGTTCCGGCGACCGCCAGGAAAGCGGCAGCAAGGGCTATGGCGGCCGCGAGGGCTATCAGCGCTTCATCGAGACCGGGGCTTGGCGTAACGCCGCCGACGGCGCGATCCGCGAAGCTTTGGTCAATCTCGAATCGATCCCCGCCCCCGCCGGCGAGATGGACGTGGTGCTCGGCCCCGGCTGGCCCGGCGTGATGCTGCACGAAGCGGTCGGCCACGGCCTCGAAGGTGATTTCAATCGCAAGCAGACCTCTGCTTTCGCGGGCCTGATGGGCCAGCAGGTGGCGGCCAAGGGCGTCACCGTGGTCGATGATGGCACCATCTCGTCGCGTCGCGGTTCGCTGTCGATCGACGACGAGGGCACGCCGACCAACCGCACCGTGCTGATCGAGGACGGCATTCTGGTCGGCTACATGCAGGACCGCCAGAACGCCCGGCTGATGGGCATGAAGCCGACCGGCAACGGCCGCCGCCAGGGCTATGCCCATGTGCCGATGCCACGCATGACCAACACCTACATGCTGGCGGGCCAGCGCGATCCCGCGGAAATCCTCGCTTCGGTGAAGAACGGCATCTATGCCGTGAACTTCGGCGGCGGCCAGGTCGACATAACTTCTGGAAAATACGTGTTCCAGTGCACCGAGGCCTACAAGATCGAGAACGGCAAGATCGGCGCGCCGCTGAAGGGCGCGATGCTGATTGGCAACGGCCCGACCGACCTGCATCGCATCAGCATGATCGGCAACGATCTCGCCCTCGATGACGGCATTGGGACCTGTGGCAAGCACGGCCAGGGCGTGCCGGTTGGCGTTGGCCAGCCGACGCTGCGGATGGACAAGATTACGGTCGGAGGAACGGGCGGATGAGCGACGCCACCACATCTTTCACGTCAAACGCAAAGCGCTGGTCCGGGCAACTCGTCCAGCTCGTCGCCATCGTGATGATCGTGTTTCTCGCCAAGGGCGCGCTGGCCGAGCCGTTCTATGTGCCCTCGGCCTCGATGGAGCCGACGCTGCTGATCGGCGACGCGCTGCTGGCGTCGAAATTCCCCTATGGCTACAGCACGGCGTCGCTTCCGATCCACGTCTCGTTCCCCGAGACCGGCCGCGTGCTGGCATCGACCCCGAAGCGCGGCGATGTCGTGGTGTTTCGCTGGCCCGGCGACCGTTCGCAGGTCTGGGTCAAGCGCGTGATCGGGTTGCCGGGCGACCGCATCCAGATCCGCGGCGGCCTGGTCTGGATCAACGGCGTGGCAACGAAGGTGAAACCCGACGGCCTTGGTGCCGCGGAAGACGACAGCGGCGGCTCCGAGCCGGCGCGGCGCTTTGTCGAAACGCTGCCCGACGGCGTCTCGCATCCGATCTTCAAGCTCTATGACAACGGCCGGCTCGACAACACGCCGGAAGTCACGGTGCCGGCCGACCATCTGTTCGTGATGGGCGACAACCGCGACAACTCCGCCGACAGCCGCGTCTCCGTGCGCGACGGCGGCGTCGGCCTGCTGCCGATGGACAACCTCGTCGGCCGCGTCGATGCGATCGTCGGCTCCTGGGACCTCGGCATCCGCAACCAGCCGGTGACCAGCTGGTTGTCGGGTTTCCGGATGGCGCGGTTCTTTACGGCGGTGCATTGATACGGCGGCAATGGCTTGCTCTGGCCTTCAAGAATGCGCGCAGGGCCTTCGAGGCCGACCGAACTTAAAAGTAAGCGATGGCACGGCCGCAGATGGCGACGGCAAGCCAGATCGCGAGAGACGTCAGCGCGCCACGCCGCGCAGCCGCAGGCAGCGGCACGAGAGACGGCAACTCTCTAACCTTCGGCATGATGATGGCTTCGACCCAGACCACATTGAGCAGCCCCAGCGCGATTAAGCCGGCCTTGATCTGGAACACACGGTTCAACACCACATGGCTCGCTTCAGCCGTGAACAGAACGGCGCCGGTGAGAACGAGACCGATAAAGCCTGCGACGGCGAAGCTGCGCGCCTTTCGCAGCAACGGGCCAGGCGCAGTCGCCGCAAGTCCGCCTGCAAGCCTGGTATCCATCACCGCGATCGCGCCGGCAAAAAATGCCAGCGCAACGATGTGGCCAATATTGGCGGTCATATAGAGCCAGCGCGACTGCCGGATTGCAGCGCCAATGGCTGATGCTTCGAGAGCCATGAAGATCGCGGGCGCGGCCTCGGTCATCAGAATGGCCGCTACCGCAGTTCGTAGGTGTTGCCGTCCACCGTAATGCGCTCGGCGCGCATCTCGTCTTTCTGGACGGTGGAAGGATAGCCAAACGCCGAGACCGTCTTGCCGACCGCGACGACATCAGCCGACGCGCCGCGCGATGTCATGCGGGAGGTCGGCGCGAGCGTCACGGTCCAGGCCTTGTCGGTTCCCTTGATCACGATGGTAGCGTGCGGATTCTCGAATTTGGAGCTTTCGATCGGACCGCTCACGGTGACAGGATTGGCCGCGTCGTAGCTGCCCCAGCCATGATGCGCCACGGCGGCGACGGTGGTGACCGCGATCAAGGCTCCCCCGAATGCCATTGCAGTTGCGATGCGTGTCATTGGTCAGCTCCTTCGCCAGCGATGCTGCTACCTCACAACGCCCGAGATGAAGCCTGGTTTACGCCGGGGCGGCTTGATGTCGTTTTTCAGGAAGCAGCGGGCGCCCTTGCCAGCGTAGCCGGGTCTGGCAAAGGTCCAGGCGCGGCATTTGTTGTCGCCCTGGCAGGCGTCGCGGCAGGCATCGCCGCGCTCGGTCTTGTCGTCGTTCTTGATTTCAAAGCTGCGGTAGTCGCCGCCGAAACGGTCGATCGAGGTCTCCACCGGGCCGGTGCGCGGTTCGACGACGCCGGCGCCGCGAACACCGGAGACGCAGCAATAGCTCTCGACCCGCGGCGTCACCTTGTCCTTGAGCCAACACACCGCGTTTTCCGAATTGTCGCTGGGGTAATTGAAGCTCCAGGCCCGGCAGCGCTTGTCGCGCTCACAGACCAGCGCGCATTCGGCGGGGTCGCCGGACAACGATGGCGCGTGGGAGTAATCGCCGCCGGGGCGGTCGAAATTGGTCTGCGCGCGCGCCGGATTGACGACAGCGATCACCGCCAGCATGGCGAACGCTGCCAGATACGTTCTGAACAGGCGGCTCCTCGACATGCGGAATGACTTTCAGCGGGGTTGCGACAGTGCAGCGCGAAAGGCCATTTGACCGCGCGCCACCTGTACGGCCGATGAACAATCTTTCAGGATTCAGCAAGCCGCTGATCTAGAAGCAGTAATCCTTGTAGGCGGGCGTGACGGAGCCGTGCCAGGAGCCATTGTACTTGTCGAGCATCTCCTCGGCCGGGGTCTTGCCGAGGTCGATGGTACGGTCGAGCGGCTCCAGATGCCGGGACTCGTCGCGGCCGCCCTGGTCGAGCCGGGCGCGGCGGCGCAGCCCGCCATGGGATAGCGCCAGACATTCCTTGGCGATCTCGAACAAATAGCGGTCCTTGATGCGGGATTTGAAGCCGAGTTTCGGCACGTCGTCGCGCAGCGCCTGACGCTCCCCGGCAGACCAGTTCTTGACGATCTCCCAGGCGGCGTCGAGGGCGACGTCGTCATAGAGCAGCCCGACCCAGAACGCCGACAGCGCCGGCAGCCGGTTCCATGGCACGCCGTCGGCGCCGCGCATTTCCAGGTAACGCTTCAGCCGCACCTCGGGGAAGATCGTCGACAGATGATTGGCCCAGTCCGACAGCGTCGGCTTTTCGCCGGGAATCATCTTGTTCTTGCCGTCGAAGAAATCGCGAAACGAGGAGCCGGCGACATCGATGTAAGTATCGCCACGCTTGACGAAATACATGGGCACGTCGAGCGCATAATCGACCCAGCGCTCAAAGCCCATGCCGTCCTCGAACGCCCAGGGAATCATGCCGGAGCGCGCATTGTCGGTATCGCGCCAGATCTCCGAGCGGAACGACAGAAAGCCGTTCGGCTTGCCTTCGGTGAACGGCGAATTGGCGAACAACGCGGTGGCGACCGGCTGCAGCGCCACGGAGACACGCAGCTTCTTGACCATGTCGGCTTCCGAGGAGAAGTCGAGATTGGTCTGCACCGTGCAGGTCCGGTACATCATGTCGAGGCCGTACTGGCCGACCTTCGGCATGTAATTGGTCATGATCTTGTAGCGGCCCTTCGGCATCACCGGAATCTGCGCGCGCGACCATGACGGCGTCAGGCCGAGCCCGAGAAAGCCGATGCCCAGCGGCGTCGCCACTTCCCGCACCTGCGCCAGATGCGCCATCAACTCGGCCTGCGTCTGATGCACGGTTTCGACCGGCGCGCCGGACAGTTCGAACTGCCCGCCCGGCTCCAGCGAGATCGCGCCGCCGCCAGTGACGTCATAGAGGCCGATGATGTTGTCGGCTTCCATGATCGGTTCCCAGCCGAGCAGCAATTTCATGCCTTCGAGCACCGCGCCGATGCCGCGCGGGCCTTCGTAGGGTACGGGATTGTGACCCTGCAGCGTGAACGGCGTCTTTTCGTGTTCGGTGCCGATGCGGAATTCCGACGGCGGCTTCACGCCATCGGCCAACCACGCCACGAGTTCGTCGCGCGATTGCAGCGGCGTCATATCGATCTGGTCACGCGCCATAAAAATTCCGGATGAAAGGCGCCGCAATGAAACGCGCGCAGTGTCGGGGACGTCGGCGAACCGCGAGGTCCGCAAACGCAGGGAGTAGGCTTAGGTTCATCGTGCCGGCGCGGCGTCTCTGGCGGCCGGTGCCGGACTCTCATGGCACGCGCAGCCGAGCCGGTCGAGCAGGCCGCAGAGTTTTGCTGCATCTGCGTCCGAGAGCTTGGAGCCGACATGCTTCTCGATCGCCGTGGAATAGGCGCAGCCCATCTTCTTGTGCAGCTCGCGGCCGGCCACGGTAATCTCCACGAACAGGCCTCGCTTGTCGTTCTTGCATTCCCTTCGCGCCGCAAGACCCTCGTCGACCAGGCGGTCGATCAGCCGCGAGGTGGAATATTGCGGTATCAGCATCTGCTTTTCCAGCTCGACCGGGCGCATCTCGCCGGTCGGCGAGCGCGACAGCTCAAGCAGCGCGTCATACCACGCCAGCGGCGGAAAGCCGGCCCGCTTCAAATCCTGCTCGACAGCGTCCAGCACCCGGCTCTGGATCCGCATCAGCCGGATCCAGGCGGCGGTCGCCTCGGTGGAAGGTTTGCGTTTCATCACGTCATCCATATGGTGGCGGCACCCTAGCGCACTTGATGCAGCTGCATCAATCTTGACTATTCCATGCGGATGCATTTAGTCACGCGTTTGCGGCAAACCAATCAATCTTCAGGGAGAATTCCAATGAAGCTGTATTACTCGCCCGGCGCCTGCTCGCTGTCGCCCCATATCGCGCTTCTGGAAGCCGGTCTGCCCTACGACCTCGTCAAAGTCGATCTCAAGGCCAAGAAGCTTGAGAATGGCGACGATTTTCTCAAGATCAATCCCAAGGGCCAGGTGCCCGCGCTCGGTCTCGACAACGGCGAGATGATGACCGAAGGCCCGGTCATCATCCAGATGATCGCCGACCAGGCCTCTGCCAAGAACCTTGCCCCGGCCAAGGACAGCCCGGAGCGGTATCGCCTGCAGGAAATGCTCAACTTCATCACCACCGAGCTGCACAAGAACTTTTCGCCGCTGTTCAACCCGGCGATCCCCGACGAGGTGAAGGCGTTCTTCAAGGACCGCATCACCGGCAAGTTCAAATATCTCGACAGCCAGCTCGCCGGCAAAGACTACCTGATGGGCAAGCAGTTCAGCGTCGCCGACGGCTATCTGTTCACGATGCTGCGCTGGGCCGAAGCGCACAAGTTCGACCTCTCTGCCATGACCAACCTGATGGCCTACAAGGCCCGCATCGCCGCCCGCCCGATGGTGCAGGAAGCGATGACCAAGGAAGGCCTGATGAAGGCGGCGTAAGGCGCTGAGTTTCTCGTTACGACGAAGGGCCGGATCGATGATCCGGCCCTTCGTATTTGTGCCGCGATCGCGGCCCCATCGTTCGTCATGCCCGGCCTTGTGCCGGGCATCCACGTTCTCGCAGAACATCGTGGATGGCCGGGACAAGCCCGGCCATGACGGAGACTGCGTAGGCTGCCGGCGCAAAACGCGCCGTGTATCTTACGCCGCCGCCAGCTTCTTCGGCGGGAAGCGGCCGTAGAAGGTTTCGCCCTTGGCGGCCATGTCCTCGAGCAGTTTTGGCGGCGTGAAACGCGAGCCGTATTTGGCTTCGAGCTTGTGGCACAGCGCGACGAAGTTCTTCGTACCCATGAAGTCGATATAGCTCAGCGTGCCGCCGGTGAACGGTGCAAAGCCAAAGCCGAGGATCGAGCCGACGTCGGCCTCGCGCGGATCGGTGATGACGTGATCCTCTACCGTGCGCGCGGCTTCCACCGCCTGCACCACGAGGAAGCGCTGTTTCAGTTCCTCGACGTCGAGCGTATCGGGATCGACGGGCTTCGGCACCAGCGCGCCGAGACCTTGCCAGAGGCTCTTCTGGCCTTTGCCCTTGGCAGGGTATTCGTAAAAGCCCTTGCTGTTCTTGCGGCCGAGGCGCTCCTGTTTCTCCACCATCTCGACGATCAGTTTCTTCTGCGCCTGATCGACCGCCTGCGAGCCAAGATCGGCTTCGGTGGCCTTCATGATCTTCAGCACCAGATCGAGCGCGATCTCGTCGGATAGCGACAGCGGCCCGACCGGCATGCCGGCCATCTTGGCGGTGTTCTCGATCATCGCCGGCGGCACGCCTTCCATCAGCATTTCCAGGCCTTCGGCGGTGAAACGCAGCACGCAGCGATTGGCGAAGAAGCCGCGGGAATCATTGACCACGATCGGCGTCTTGCCGATGACGCGGACGTAATCCAGCGCAGTGGCCAGCGCGACATCGCCGGTGTTCTTGCCGACGATGATCTCCACCAGCATCATCTTCTCCACCGGCGAGAAGAAATGGATGCCGATGAACTTGCTCTGGTCGGTGAATTCCTCGGCCAGCGAATTGATCGGCAGCGTCGAGGTGTTCGACGCGAAAATCGCGCCTTCCTTCAGCAGCGGCTGCGCCCTCTTGTAGATCTCGGCCTTGACCGCGCGATCCTCGAACACCGCTTCGATGACGAGGTCGCAGTCCTTCAACACGTTGAAGTCGGCCGTCGCGGTGATCTTCGCCATCAGCGCGGCCTTGTCCGCCTCCTTGGCGCGCCCCTTGGCGATCAGGCCGTCGATCGCGGCCTCGCAGTGGCCACGGCCCTTGTCGGCGCTGGCCTGGTCGCGGTCGATCAGCACCACGTCGATGCCGCCGCGCGCCGAGACGAAGCCGACGCTGGCGCCCATGAAGCCGGCGCCGATGATGGCGAGCTTCTTGACCTTGGTCGGCGGCACATTTGGCGGGCGGCGCGCGCCCTTGCTCAGTTCCTGCATCGAGATGAACAGGCTGCGGATCATCGCCGCCGCTTCCTTGCTCTGCAGGATCTTCGAGAAGTAGCGCGATTCAACGCGCAGCGCCGCGTCCATCGGCAATTGCAGGCCTTCATAGGCGCACTGCATGATGGCGCGGGCGGCGGGATAGTTGTCGTAGGTCTCGCGGCGATAGATCGCATTGCCCGCGGGGAAGATCATCATGCCCTGCTTCGAATACACCGCGCCGCCGGGCAGCTTGAAACCCTTCTCGTCCCACGGCGCCACCGCCTTGCCGCCGGCCTTGATCCAGTCCTTTGCGGTCTTGATCAGATCGCTGGGGGGCACAACGTCGCCGACGATGTTCATCGCCTTGGCCTTGGTGAGATTGATCGCCTCGCCCTTGAGCAGCATCTGCATCGCATCCTGCGGCTGCAGCATGCGCGGCAAACGCTGCGTGCCGCCACCGCCCGGGAACAGGCCGACCTTGATCTCCGGCAGGCCGAGCCGGGTCTTCGGATTGTCGGCAGCGATGCGGTAATGGCACGCCAGCGTGACTTCGAAGGCGCCGCCAAGCGCGAGACCATTGATCGCGGCGACCCACGGCTTGCCCGAGGTTTCGATCTTGCGCAGCGTCAGCGACAGCTTGCGGCTTTCATCGAACAGCAACTGCTGCGCGGCTTCCTCGCCCTTGGCCTTCCTGGCTTCGGCGAAGGTCTTGTTCATGCCTTCCAGCATCGACAGATCGGCGCCGGCGGAGAACGCCTCCTTGCCCGACGTGATCACCACGCCCTTGACCGCGGCATCCGCGGTGGTCTGCGTGACGATGGCGTCGAGCTCTTCGACGGTAGTCGCGTCCAGCACGTTCATCGAACGGCCCGGAATGTCCCACGTCACCAGCGCGATGCCGTCGGCGTCGGTCTCAACCTTGAAGTTCTTGAAGGTCATGATGGCCGCTCCTTACACGCGTTCGATGATGGTGGCAGTGCCCATGCCGCCGCCGATGCACAGCGTGACGAGGGCGGTCGACTTGTTGGTGCGCTCGAGTTCATCGAGCACGGTCCCCAGGATCATCGCGCCGGTGGCGCCGAGCGGATGGCCGAGCGCGATGGCGCCGCCATTGACGTTGATCTTGGCATTATCGATGTCGAACGCCTGCATGAAGCGCAGCACCACCGAGGCAAAGGCCTCGTTGAGTTCGAACAGGTCGATGTCCGACAGTTTCATGCCGGAACGCTCCAGCACCTTCCTGGTCACATCGACCGGGCCGGTCAGCATCATCGCCGGTTCGGAACCGATATTGGCGAAGGCGCGGATTTTGGCGCGCGGCTTCAGGCCGGCCTTCTTGCCGGCCTCTTCGTTGCCGAGCAGCACGGCGCCCGCGCCATCGACGATCCCCGAGGAATTGCCGGCATGGTGGACGTAGTTGATGCGTTCGATTTCCGGATGCGACTGGATCGCCACCGCATCGAAGCCGCCCATCTGTCCCATGGTCACGAAGGACGGCTGCAACTGGCCGAGCGACTGCATCGTCGTGGTCGGCCGCATGTGCTCGTCCTTGGCGAGGATGGTGAGGCCATTGATGTCCTTGACCGGCACCACCGAATTCTTGAAGCGGCCCTCGTCCCACGCTTTCGCCGCGCGCTGCTGGCTCTGCACCGCATAGGCATCGACGTCGTCGCGGGAGAAACCGTATTTGGTGGCGATCAGATCGGCGGAGACGCCCTGCGGCATGAAGTAAGCGGGCACCGCGATGGAGGGATCCACCGGCCAGGCGCCGCCGGAGGCGCCGATGCCGACGCGGCTCATGGATTCCGCGCCGCCGCCAATGGTCATGGCGTGCTGGCCCGACATCACCTGCGCCGCGGCGAAATTCACGGCGTCGAGGCCGGACGCGCAGAAGCGGTTGATCTGGATGCCCGGCACGTCGTTGCCGTAACCCGCCGACAGCGCCGCCATGCGGGCGATGTCACCGCCGGCCTCGCCGACCGGATCGACGCAGCCAAGGATGACATCGTCGATGGTGCCGGGCTGGATGTTGTTGCGTTCCTTCAGCGCCTTCAGCGGCGCGGTGGCCAGCGCCAGCGCGGTCACTTCATGCAGCGCGCCATCGGCCTTGCCGCGGCCGCGCGGGGTGCGAACGTGATCGTAGATATATGCCTCGGGCATTCGGTTTCTCCCGTTTCGGTCTCGCTCCGTTTGAGCGAGACGAATTGCAGAATAGTCAAATCATGTAACCGTCATTGCGAGGAGCACTTGCGACGAAGCAATCCAGTTCTTCATTTTGGCTCTCTGGATTGCTTCGCTACGCTCGCAATGACGAAGACTGGGTATCGCGCTTTAGAACGCTTCGGCCGGCAATTCCATCGTGGTGGCGCTGCCGGTCTGGATGCGCGCGAGATGCACCGAGGTTTCCGGCAGCATCCGTTCCATGAAGAAGCGGCCGGTGACAAGCTTGGTGGTCAGATAGGGTGTCGCGCCGGATGCGGCAATCTTGTCCTGCGCCACCTTCGCCATCTTCGCCCACATATAGGCGAAGGTGACGAGGCCGAACAATTGCATGTAATCGGTGGCGCCGGCGCCGGCATTGTCGGGCTTGGCCATCGCATTCTGCATCAGCCACATGGTCGCCTGCTGCAGATGGCCGAGCGCGGCGCTGAGCGGCGCCACATAGGGCTTCATCGCCTCATCCGTTCCGTGCTCCTTGGCGAAGGAGCCGACCTCGGCGAAGAACGCCATCGCCGCGCGGCCGCCGTCGCGCGGCAGCTTGCGGCCGACCAGATCCAGCGCCTGAATGCCGTTGGCGCCTTCATAGATCATCGCGATGCGGGCATCCCTGACGAACTGCTCCATGCCCCATTCGGCGATGTAACCGTGACCGCCGAACATCTGCTGCGCCGACACCGCATTGGCGAAGCCACCATCAGTCAGCACGCCCTTCAGCACCGGCGTCATCAGACCCATATGGTCGTCGGCGGCCTGGCGTTCTTTGGGATCGTCGGAGCGATGCGCGACGTCGCTCTTCAGCGCGGTCCACACCACCATGGCGCGCGCGGCTTCGTTGAAGGCGCGGATGGTGAGCAGCGTGCGGCGCACGTCGGGATGCACGATGATCGGATCGGCCGGCTTCTCCGGCGATTTCGGACCCGATAGCGAGCGACCCTGCAGCCGGTCTTTCGCATAAGCCACCGCGTTCTGATAGGCGACCTCGGACTGCGCAAGGCCCTGCACGGCGACGCCGAGCCGGGCCTCGTTCATCATCACGAACATGCCCTGCATGCCCTTGTTCTCTTCGCCGATCAGCCAACCGGTGGCGCCGTCGTAGTTCATCACGCAGGTGGAATTGCCGTGGATGCCCATCTTGTGCTCGATCGAGCCGCAGGAGACGCCGTTGCGCGCGCCGAGCGAACCGTCGGCATTGACCAGCACCTTCGGCACCACGAACAGCGAGACGCCCTTGATGCCGGCCGGTGCGCCCTCGATGCGGGCCAGCACCAGATGGATGATGTTGTCGGCCAGATCGTGCTCGCCGGCGGAGATGAAGATCTTGGTGCCTGAGATCTTGTAGCTGCCGTCGTCCTGCTTCACGGCCTTGGTGCGGAGCAGACCGAGATCGGTGCCGCATTGCGGCTCGGTCAGGTTCATGGTGCCGGTCCACTCGCCGGCCACCATCTTCGGCAGGAACATCGTCTTCTGCTCGGGCTTGCCGTGCACCAGCAGCGCGGCGGTAGCGCCCATGGTGAGGCCGCCATACATCGAGAACGCCATGTTGGCGGAGATCTGAAATTCGGAGACGGTCTGCGACAGCGCCACCGGCAGGCCCTGGCCGCCATATTCCGTGGGAGACGAGAGGCCAAGCCAGCCGCCTTCGGTGACCTGCTTGAACGCTTCCTTAAAACCTTTCGCCGTGGTGACGCTGCCATCGTCGTGGCGAACGCAGCCTTCGAGATCGCCGACGCGGTTCAGCGGCTGCAGCACCTGCTCGCTGAGCTTGGCGGCCTCTTCCAGGATCGCGTCGCGGACGTCGGCGGAGGCGTCGCTGAAACCGGGCAGATTGTTGTAGCGATCGAACTGAAACACGTCATTGAGCAGGAAACCGACGTCTTCCAGGGGGGCCTTGTAGCTCGGCATGGTGTTCTCCCGGCTGGCTGGCCACCCCTCTTGGGGAGTTCATGCAGCGCAGCAACCTTTGCGTTTCCAGAAATGGACCCTACCGCTTCCGGAGGTCCGCGGTAACAAGTATCAAGACTGCGATTGCGCCTTTGCAACGCCGGCTTCACGTCCCTGCCGCATCAATTGCTCGCCCATCAGCCGGTGCAGCAGATTGATCGCCTTGAGCGGGCGCACCATCACCTTGAAGTGGGTGATCCTGCCATCGTCGCCGAAGGTGATGATGTCGACGCCGTTGATCGTGATGCCTTCGATCTCGTTTTCGAATTCGAGCACCGCGCCGTTCTTGCTGCGCCACTCGCCGCGATAGGCGAAGCCCGGACCGCCCAGCACCTGTTCGGCGCTCGACAGATATTTGAAGGTGATGTCGCGCCCGCGCTGCGGCGTATGCACGACGGGGCTTTCGAAGACGGCATCGGGATCAAGCAGATCCCAGAGTGCCGCCGCGTCGTGCGACTTCATGTAGGCGTACCATTTGTCCAGGCCGCTCATGGTCATCTGACGTCTCCTCTGGGCGCAACGCCCGCACCGGAGCGGGAAGGAGAAATTCCCACGGTTATATGCGCATTGACGCATATGCACCATTGTGCATAAAGTCAAGCCGAACGGAACAGGGATCGAGGGTGGGCGAATGGCGCTTGGTGACGCAATCCTCGCATGCCTGACCGAATGTCCGATGACGGGCTACGAGCTCGCCAAGACATTCGATGCATCGATCGGCTTCTTCTGGAAGGCCGACCATCAGCAAATCTATCGCGAACTGTCGCGGCTGCGCGACCGCGGCCACGTCCAGGGCCGCGAGGTGGTGCAGTCCGGCAAGCCCAACAAACTCGTCTATACCCTGACACCTGAGGGCAGAGCCGCCCTGCGGCACTGGGCAGCCCGGCCGAGCAGCCCGGCCTTGATGAAGGACGACCTTCTGGTCCGGCTCTACGCACTCGACAGCGTCGACATCGAGCCCCTGCGCGATGACCTGATGGCGCGCATGGAACATCACCGCGACCGCGCCGCCCGCTACGAACGCATCCTGAACAAGCGCTTTCCGCAAGGCACCGCCGCGCCGGCCGACACCGGCAAACTGCTGTTGCTTCGCATGGGACTTCGTCATGAGAGCATGGTGGCGGAGTGGTGCGAAGAGGCGCTCGAAGCCCTGCCGACGGTGTCCAGCCGGACCAACGTGGTTCCGATCCAGGTCAGCCAGCACAAAGACAACAGCTAGCCCGTCGTCATTCTGACCGTCCGATGTCCGAGATCAGCGCTGCCCCCAAGAGGTCCCGCGCATACGCCGCGCCGGCAAACTTTTAACGAAGCCCGGCCAGGTCCTTAACCGGTTATTTACCGTAACACGAAAAAGTCGAAACCAGAGGCGGACGACCTGCGCCGATTTCGATTGTCTCATCGATGGGACGCGCCGGAACGCCTCGGGGTGCAGTTGCGCCAGGCCCGGAACCGGACGAAAGCATGAATTCGCGCGTATCGTGGAGTGTTGAGGGGATCGAGCCATCGGTTCGCGAGCGGGCCGAAGCCGCCGCGCGCCGTGCCGGCATGTCGCTGGGCGACTGGATGAACTCGACCATCAGCGAATCCTCGACGAATTTCACCTCGCCGAACGCCCGTCCCCGCACCGAACAGCCGCCGTTGGCCCGGCGCCCGGCAACACTGCCGCAGCGCGATGCCGCCGACGTCGCCGAAATCCATCAGCGCCTCGACGCCATCACCCGGCAGATCGACCAGTTTTCACGTCCTGCCGCCCGCAATGAGCCCGGCGTCGCCCGCCAGCTCAACGACGCGATCTCGCGGCTCGACGCCCGGCTCTCGCAAATCAGCGAACCCGCGGCGCGTCCGCACCCTCAGCGCAGCCCCGACATGGTCGAGCGCGCCGCGGCACAGGTCTACAGTTCGTCGCCGCCGATCGATCCGTTCTCGCTGGATTTCGCGATCTCGGAAATCGCCGCCCGCCAGGGCGAACTCGACGGCACGCCGCGGATGATGCCGCCGCGCCAGGCGCCGCCGATCGCGCCTGCTTTTGCGCCTCCGCCTGCTTACGCGCCCGCGCTGGACATGTCCGGCCTCGAGCGGCAGCTGTTCCAGATCACCAGCAAGATCGAGGCGCTGCAGCGCCCGGACACTGGCATCGAGCAGTCGATCGCCACCTTCCGCTCCGAACTGGCCGAGATCCGCAACGTCATCACCGAAGCGATGCCGCGCCGCGCCATCGAATCGATCGAGAACGAGATCCGCTCGCTGGGCCGCCGCATCGACGACAGCCGGCAGAGCGGCATCGACGGCCAGGCGCTGGCCGGCGTCGAACGCGCGCTTAGCGAAATCCACGAGACCCTGCGGACGCTGACGCCGGCCGAGCAACTCGCCGGCTTCGACGACGCGATCCGCAATCTCGGTGGCAAGATCGACCTGATCGTGCGCTCCAGCGACGATCCCGGCACCCTGCAGCAGCTCGAAGGCGCCATCGCGGCATTGCGCGCGATCGTTTCCAACGTCGCCTCCAACGAAGCGCTGGGCCGGCTCAGTGACGACCTGCACACGCTGTCGTCGAAGGTCGATCAGCTGGCGCGCGCCGACAACAGCGTTTCCTTTGCCGCCCTGGAGCAGCGCATCGCGACGCTGACCACGGCGCTGGAAAACCGCGAGCGGCCCGCTGCGGCCAGCTCCGATCATCTCGAAATCGCCTTGCAGGCGCTGTCCAATCGGCTCGACCATCTGCCGGTCGGCAATGACAGCTCGTCGGCGTTCGCGCATCTCGAACAGCGCGTGTCCTATCTGCTGGAGCGGATCGAGACCACCACCGATCCGCGCGCCAACAATCTCGGCCGCGTCGAGGACGGACTGCAGGATATTCTGCGCCATCTCGAACGGCAGCAGTCGACCTTTGCCGCGCTTGTCGACAGCCGCAGCAGCGCCCCGTCGATGGATCCCGGCCTGGTCGACACCATCAAGCGCGAACTCTCCGACATGCGCTTCAGCCAGTCGGAAACCGACCGCCACACCCAGGACTCCCTCGAAGTCGTTCACAACACCCTCGGCCACGTCGTCGACCGCCTCGCCATGATCGAAGGCGATCTGCGCGCGGTACGTGCCGCGCCCGCGGCACAGCCGGCTCCCGCTCCGGCGCCGATCCCGCATGCGCCGGCGCCGCGCGCCGCGATGCCTGCGCCAACCACTGCGCCGATCGCACCACCGCGTCCGCAGATGCAAAATCCTGCGCAGGCCAAAGCGGCTCCAATGCCCGCCCCGGTGCCGGCGCAAACCCGTGCACCGCAGCCGCAGGTGCATTTCGACGCCGCGCCGCGCGAGTTCGCCGCCACCGCGATCTCCCATGAGCCGACGCCGGCCTTCGCCACGCCGAAGGCGATCAGCGACATTCTCGACCCCCAGCCCAGCGCACGGCCTTCGCCGGCGCCCGCAATGGAGCGCACTGCGCCGCGGCCGATGGTCGATCTCGAATTGCCCCCGGATCATCCGCTGGAGCCGGGCACACGGCCGCAGGTCCGCGTTGCGTCGCCGTCCGAGCGCATCGCCGCGTCCGAAGATGCCATCAGCGAGCTTTCCGATGGCGCCCGCGAACAGGCCACCGCGTCGAGTTTCATCGCTGCTGCGCGCCGCGCCGCGCAGGCCGCCGCGGCGTCCTCACCTGGCAGCGACAAATCCAGGCAAGCTGCCAAGTCCACGCCGAAGGGCGGCACCACCGACAAGGGCAGCTCGACCATCAGTTCGAAAATCCGCTCGCTGCTGGTCGGCGCCAGCGTGGTCGTGATCGTGCTCGGCTCGTTCAAGATGGCGATGACGCTGCTCGACAGCAGTTCGCCGGCGCCGATGGCGGACAATGCCCACGATACTACGCCGCTGGTAGCGCCCGAGCCGGCGGAAGCTCCAGCCCGGCCCGCGGCGCCTGCCCCTGCCATGCCGTCGATGACCTCGCCGACCCCGATCGGCCGGCAGTCGCTGGCGGCGCCCGTGCCGTTTGTCGCGGAAACCGCGGCGCCCGCCATGACCATGCCCCAGGCACCCGCGGCCCCGGCGCCGACGCCGGCTCCTGCCGACGTCACCGGCAGCATCGCAGCGCCGCAGGCCAGCGCCGCCGCACCGGTGCTGCCGTCCAGCAACCGCAAACTGGCCCTGGTGCCGATCCCGGCCGCGGAACGGCTGCCCGACACCATCGGCGGCACGGTGCTGCGCAATGCCGCGCTGAAGGGCGATGCCTCGGCCGCTTTTGAGGTTGGCGTCCGCTATGCCGAAGGCAAGGGCGTGACGTCGAACTACGACGAAGCCGCCAAATGGTATGACCGCGCGGCGCAGGCCGGGGTGGTGCCGGCGATGTTCAGGTTAGGCACGCTCTACGAAAAGGGCCTGAGCGTGAAGAAGGATCTCGACACCGCCCGGCGCTACTACATGCAGGCTGCCGAACGCGGCAACGCCAAGGCGATGCATAACCTCGCGGTGCTGGATGCCGACGGCGGCGGCAAGGGCGCCAACTACAAGAGCGCGTCGCTCTGGTTCCGCAAGGCTGCCGAACGCGGCGTCGCCGACAGCCAGTTCAACCTCGGCATCCTCTATGCCCGCGGCATCGGCGTCGAACAGAACCTCGCCGAATCCTTCAAGTGGTTCAGCCTCGCCGCTGCCCAGGGCGACGCCGACGCCGGCCGCAAGCGCGATGACATCGCCAAACGGCTCGATCCGCAGTCACTTGCCGCCGCCAAGCTGGCGATCCAGACCTTCGTCCCCGAAGGCCAGCCCGACGACGCCATCAATGTGGCTAGTCCGGCCGGCGGCTGGGACGGCCCGGCGCAGGCCGCAGCGAAGCCGACCTCCGCCAAGCGCGCGGCGCGGTAAACGTTTCGCATCTCACAACCTTGGACGGCAAAGCCCTTCGAGCGCCGCCATGCGCCCAATCAAGCCGTTCGGTTGCTTACTCTAAGACTATGAAAGCAGTCGTTCACAGACAACGATTTCAAACGGACGCCTCGGTCGATTCTGACATCGTCACCCGGTTCTTTACGCTGGGACGCTCCTGCATCCTTGCGTACCAAGCTTGAAGAGCCTCGCACTCCGCAGGCACCGGCAGTTCCACGAGCCCCGCAAAGATCAAACCGCCTATGACCGTGATGTCGGCCATCGAGAAGACCTCACCGGCGACGAACGGCTGTCTTTTTAGAATGGCATCGAAGTAGTGCATACCCTTCAGGGCTTTGTCGCGCTGACGGAACCCCCACTCGGCGTTCTGATAAATCTCGACGTCGGGTCCAAGCCCCGGTGTGGCGTGGTGGAAATAAACACTAATGGCGTCGAGCAGCTCCAACTCGGCGCGCTTGCTCATCATGTGGATCAAGCCCTTTTCGCGCGGTGTCCTGCCGGTGAGGGTGGGCGCGCCATCGAGCGCGTCAAGATATTCGGTAATGGCCGTGCACTCGGCCATGAAGGTCCCGTCGTCGAGTTCGAGCACCGGCAGCGTGCCTGAGTAGTTCCTGGCGAGGAACTCGGGCTTCTTGTGCTCGCCTTTCCAAAGATTGACCGGCACAAACCGCACGCGCGATTGCAGGTTCTTCTCGGCCAAAGCGATACGCACGCGAGCCGGATAAGGGCCGGTGGGCCAATCGTAAATCTTCATCGCAGCCAGTTTGGTTACGTCGAAATTGATGATGTCGGTGCTCATTACCTATTTCCCTACCTGTCAGTTGGTAGACCTCACCTAGGACTTTGAATTTTCGCTGTCAACGCCTATCTGTCACTTGGTAGGCAAATGACGGTGAGGCTATGAGGCTGGGAAATGAGTTCGAATTCTAAGGAAGCCATCCTGGCGGCCGCCAGACGGACCGCACAGGCGCATGGCTACAGCGGCTTGAATTTCCGCGATCTCGCGGCCGAAGTGGGCATCAAGGCCGCGAGCATCTACCATCACTTCCCGAGCAAGGCCGATCTCGGCGCAGCGGTAGCGAGGCGTTATTGGGAGAACTCAGCGGCTGCTCTGGAGGCACTGTTGGCCGAATCCTCGGATCCGGTCCGCTCCCTGCGCCAATATCCCGATACGTTTCGCAAGGCGCTTGAGAGTGATAATCGCATGTGCCTCTGCAGCTTCATGGCCGCCGAAACTGATGATCTGCCGGAAGCGGTGAAGAAAGAGGTCCAGACCTTTGCTGATGTGAATGTGGCGTGGCTGAGCAGGGTTCTGTCCGCTGCGGCCGTGGTCAGTTCCGAGGAGAGCGAGCGGCGGGCTCGCGCCATCTTCGCCGCCGTCGCCGGCGCTCAGCTCATAGCGAGGAGCCGCTCGGATATCTCGCTCTATGACGCGTTGATCGATAGCTATCGCGTGGCCGGTCTACTGCCGTCGTAACAGGAAATCTTCCAATGGTCGCGGCATCGGCCTCTTGATGGCGACGGCCGCGGCGGATGGGGAGAGGTCGGAGCATTGCGCAGCCAAGCTTCGGGTAAGGGGCTGCCAGAGTTTCACGCGCAAGTGCCCCCTCCTCTCCCCGCAAGAGCGGGGCGAGGGAGCGCACCGCGATCGCCCGGCGTCGGTTCGGAGCGGGCCGCACGTTAATCTGAATGATTCACCACCTTCACAGGTGCATGACGGCACGGGGCGGAAAATGCCGCCCTCGCCGGATTCTTTAATCCCTTCAACAGCCGATTTCGTTTAAGAGGAGGCGCGGCCGCGTTCCGCGCCGCCTCCAGAACCATGCCGTGAGCGGTTTCGGCCCCACTCAGGGCCAATTTCGAAGCGAACGCGCGTGCAGCTGTATCTCCCGATCGCCGACATTCCGGTCAATGTGTTTCTCATCCTGGCGATGGGCGCGGCGGTCGGATTTGTGTCCGGCATGTTCGGGATCGGCGGCGGCTTCCTGATGACGCCGCTGCTGATCTTCGTCGGCATCGCCCCGGCGGTCGCGGTCGCCTCGGTCGCCAGCCATATCGCCGCCTCCTCGTTTTCCGGCGCCATCTCCTACTGGCGACGCCGCGCCATCGATCCCGCGCTGGCGCTGGTGCTGCTGTCAGGCGGCGTCGTCGGCACTGCGCTGGGCGTCTGGACGTTCACGCAGCTGCGCAATCTCGGCCAGCTCGACCTCTTGATCGCGCTCTCCTACGTAATCCTGCTGACCACGGTCGGCGGGTTGATGTTCTGGGAAGGCCTGCGCGCGATGATGCGGGTTCGCCGCGGCGAAAGCATTCTGCTGCGCCGCTCCGGCAGCCATGGCTGGATCCACGGCCTGCCGCTGAAGATGCGGTTCAAGCGCTCGAAAATCTATCTCTCGGTGATCCCGGTGATCGTCGTCGGCCTGATCATCGGCTTCATCGGCGCGGTGATGGGAATCGGCGGCGGCTTCATCCTGATTCCGATCATGATCTACCTGCTGCGGGTGCCGACCTCGACGGTGATCGGCACCTCGATGGTACTGACGCTGGTCACCATGGTGATCGCCACCTTGCTGCATGCCGTGACCAACCATCTCGTCGATGCCGTGCTGGCGCTGATCCTGATGGTCGGCGGCGTCACCGGCGCGCAATTCGGCGCCCGCGCCGGCCAGAAAATCCGCGGTGAACATCTGCGGCTGCTGCTCGGCCTGCTGATCCTCGCGGTCGGGATTCGCTTCGCTATCGAACTGGTGATCCGGCCTGAAGATCTCTTCACCATCCGCGAGACCGGAGGCACCGGATGAAGCCTCGCGCCGCATTCGCAATGATGATACTTGCGCTGGCGCTGGGCGCGGGTTTCGTTGCGCCTGCCCATGCCGAGCGGCTGATCGTCTCGGTCTCGAACCACCGCGTCACCGTGACGCCGAACTATTCCGGCGAAGAGCTGGTGCTGTTCGGCTCCGTCGAGAAGGACGACAAGACGCCGGCCCATCGCGGCAATTACGACCTCGTCGTCACCGTCAGCGGCCCGCGCGCCGATCTGGTGACGCGGCGCAAGGAACGCAGGTTCGGGATCTGGATCAACACCGACTACCGCCAGTTCCTGCAGGTGCCGTCCTATCTTGCGGTGTTCGCCAACCGGCCGATCGACGCCATCGCGCCGCCCGAGGTGCAGCGCCGCCAGCAACTCGGCCTCACCAGCGTGCTGCTCACCCAGCGCGTCGGCACCGATTATGCCGACGTGGTGGCGACCGATCCGTTCCGTCAAGCCTTCGTGCGGCTGCGCACCGAACACGGGTTGTATCGCGAGGCGACATCGGCAGTGACGTTCCTGACCCCGACCCTGTTTCGCACCGGAATTCCGCTGCCGGCGGAAGTGCCGATCGGCACCTATGACATCGAAATAAAACTGCTCGCCGACGGCGCGCTGGTGGCGAAAACCGACACCGCCTTCGACATCGTCAAGATCGGCTTCGAACAATTCATCGCCAACGCCGCACGGCAGCATGGGTTTGTGTACGGCCTGCTCACGGCGGCCATGGCGCTGATGACCGGCTGGATGGCGTCGGTGGTGTTTCGTCGGGATTAAACGAAGAACCCGACGATCATCGCCACGACGCTTAGCCCCATCGCTCCGGTCGAGAGCCAGCCCAGCCAGAACAGCGGACCGCGGATGACGAACTGGTCCATCACATCCTCGCGGCGCGACATGATCATCAGCAGCACCATGACGGGCACCGCAAGCACGCCGTTGATCACCGCGCTATAGTACAGTGCCGTGATCGGATTGATCGAGGTGAAATTCAACGCGATGCCGATCGCCGCCGACAGCACCAGCACCGAATAGAACGCCACCGCTTCGCGGGGCTTGCGGTCGAGGCCGACCCGCCAGCGGCGGCCTTCGCCGACCGCATAGGCCGTCGAGCCCGCCAGCACCGGAATCGCCAGCAGACCGGTGCCGACGATGCCGAGCGCGAAGATGATCTCCGCGAACGCGCCGGCAACCGGGCGCAGGGCTTCAGCGGCCTGTGCCGAAGTTTCGATGTCGGTCTTGCCAGTGGCGTGCAGCGTCGCCGCCGCGGTGATGATGATCGACAGCGCGATCAGGTTGGAGAACGCCATGCCGACGATGGTGTCGGCGCGGATTCGGGAAAATTCCATGGCGGCTTCGAGCGGCGCCTCGATCAGCGGATGCTTGGCGGGATCGATGCGTTCATCCTCGGCCTCCTGCGAAGCCTGCCAGAAGAACAGATAGGGCGAGATCGTGGTGCCGAAAATCGCAACGATGATGGTGAGATAGCTGCTGCTCCACGTCAGGTGCGGCACCAGGATGCCGGTCAGCGCCTCGCCCCAGTGCACCTTGGCGACCGCGAGCGCGGCGACATAGGCGAACAGGCACAGTGTCAGCCATTTCAGCACGGCGACATAGCGCCTGTAATTGAAGAAGATCTGCGCCGCGACCGAGAGCACGCCGAATACCACGACATAGGCGATGCCGGGGCCGCCGATCAGAAGTTTGGTGGCATCCGCCATGGCGCCGAGATCGGCGGCGATATTGATGGTGTTGGCGATGAACAACAGCGCCACGATCACGTTCAGCAGTGTCGATGAATAGTGCCGGCAGACATTGCCGGCGATGCCGCGCCCGGTGACGCGACCGACCCGTGCGGAGATCTCCTGGATCGCGGCCATCAGCGGAAACGTCAGCAGCATGGTCCAGCCGATGCCGTAGCCGAGTTGTGCGCCGGCCTGGCTGTAGGTACCGATGCCGGAGGGGTCGTCGTCGGAGGCCCCGGTGATCAGGCCGGGGCCGAGGGATTTGAAAAAGCCCTTGAAACTGAAGCTTTCCAGACGTTGCTCATCCAGATTCGTCTTGAGTTCGTCTGACATTTAGCCTCTCGCATCCTCAGCGCACGGCAACCCGCCATGGTGAGTAACGTTCCGGATCAGGAACTGGCAAGGGGCTTGATATCCGTCCGCACACCGGGCTCCAGCATCTGCAGCCGCGCCCCGAACCCGAGAGTCTCGAACGATGATTTGAGATCGCCACCACTCTGCTTGAAATGCGCCCAGCCGTCGTAGTGCAACGGAACGATGACGGCATCCGGAAACGCGCGCGCGGTCTCGATCGCGTCGTTGGTGTCCATGGTGAGGTGAAACGGACCGCGGGTCTGCGCTGCACCGGCGAAGGGCAACACCACGCTCGCCTTGAAGCGCCGCGCCACTTCGGCGACGCCATCGTACCAGACCGTGTCGCCGGTGATGTAGATCGGCCGGCTGCCGGGCGCTTTGGGCGTCAGCACAAAGCCGATGACGTCGCCGGACATCGGCTCGATTCCGGCGGGACCGTGACGCGCCGGGGTCGCCGTGACGGTCAGCGATCGTCCATCGGCGCTGGTCAGTTCGGTCGAAGCCCATGGCGCAAAACCTTCGGCATGGGCGCCGAGCCGCTTGGCGCCGGCGATCGTGGTCAGCACGCGCTTCGCCTTGCCGAGAAAATCGCGCCCGGAGGTGTCGAGATTGTCGGAGTGCTGGTCGTGGCTCAGCAGCACCGCATCGACCGGGCCGATGACCTCGGCAGACAGCGCGGGACCCGCGAGCTTTTCCAGCTTCACATGCGGCAACTGATAGGCGCCGGGCAAATCGAAAGTCGGATCGGTCAGCAGCCGGAAGCCGTCGAGTTCGATCAGCGCGGTAGGGCCGCCGATCAGCGTGATGCGTAACGAAGACATGGAGCTCTCCTATCGTGAGGCTGAAACTGCGGCCGCCGCGGGCCGCGTCACCAGATAAATGCCGAGGGCCACCGGAACGATCCCCAGGAGATCACGGACCGCGACGTGCTCGCCGAGGATAATCCATGCGAACAGCATGCCGAGCGGCGGCATCAGGAAGTGATAGGCACTCGCTGCCGTCGCTCCGCACACCTTCAACAAATGAAACCACAACAGATAAGCGAGGATTGATCCACCCAGCGTGAGGAATGCGAAAGCACCCAGCAAGCGCGCGCTCGGCACGATATCGCTGACATCAGACAAGGTGAGCGCTAACGGCACCAGCACCAGCCCCGCGGACAGATTCTGCACGCCGTTACCGATCCACAGACTGCCCTTCGGCGCGAGGACCTTGAACAGGATGGTGCCGGCCACGATCGACGCGAGCGATGCCAGCGTGAACATGATTCCGTGCAGACTGTCGGTGCCGACAGCAATGCGATGCCACACGATCGACGTCACACCGGCGACGCCCAGCAGCAGACCGGCGACCTTGCGCCAGGTCAGCGGCTCCTTGAGAAAGAGCGCGGCAAGAACCGCGGTGAAGACCGGGTTGGCGCTGACGATCAGACCGCCGAGACCGGCCGACACAGTTTGCAGACCCGTATAGCCGAGCCCGAGATAAAGTGCGTTGTTGGCAATGCCGATGATGGCGTAGACCGCGACGTCACGCCATGACAGCGACCATGCATCGCGGCGCAGGGCAGAGATTCCCAGAATCAGAATGCCCGCGAGCGAAAATCGCGCGGCAAGCAGAATGAGCGGCGGGCAATCGGTGACGCCGATCTTGCCCGCGACGAAGGCGAAACTCCAAAGCAGACAGAAGATAGCGATATAGATCGGCAGCGGATTGAAGCTAGCGCGGGGAACCGTGACTGACGGTGCGAGGGACATCGGAATCTCCTTTGCCGCTGGTTTATGCGCCCGCCTTGTTATTTGGAAATTAAATGATAAACTGGCCATCAGTTGAAAAACGAATGGACAGGCCATGCTCGACCTCGATCTGCTGCGCAGCTTCGTCTCGGTCGTCGATGCTGGCGGGTTCACCCGCGCCGGCGAGCGCGTTCACCGCACCCAATCCACCGTCAGCCAGCAGATCAAACGGCTGGAGGAGGATATCGGCCAACCGCTGCTGAACCGCACCGGCAAGGACGTGACGCCGACCGAAGCCGGCGAGCGGCTGCTGTCCTATGCACGCCGGCTGTTGTCGCTGGCGGAGGAGGCCCGCGACGTGTTGGCGCGGCCGACCAACGAAGGGGCTGTCAGGCTCGGCATCCCCGAGGATTTCGCGGCCTATCGGCTGACCGAATTGCTGGCGAATTTTTCGCGGTCGCGGCCGGGCTTGCGGCTCGACGTGCGCGCCGACCAAAGCACGTATTTGCGCCGCGATCTCGAACGCGGCGAACTCGATCTGGCGTTGTTCAAGCGCGCCGCCGGCGAGAAAGGCGGCATCGCGGTGTGGCCCGAGCGAATCCATTGGGTCACGAGCAAGGCGCATCCGATTGATCCCGCCATCCGGTCGGTGCCGCTGATCGGCTTTCCCACCGGCTGCCTTTACCGAACCCGCGCGATTCATGCCATCGAGGCGGCAGGCCGTAGCTGGCACATGGCCTATACGAGTTCCGGCCTCGCCGGCATCCAGGCCGCGGTTGCCGCTGGACTTGGCTTGAGCATCCTGTCCGATATGGCGATCCAGGCCGACCATCGCATCTTGACGGCGAAAGAAGGCTTTGCCCCGATCGACCAGACTGAAGTGGTGCTGATGGCGGCACCCGACGCGAGCCCTGCAACGCTGCGCCTTGCGGACCGTCTCGCCGAGTTCTGCGATACGGTGCAGGCGAAGGCGGCGTAAGGCCGCTCTTTCCTTTAAATACTTCTCATCATTTGCAAGGCCATGGAAGTCTGCTGCAGACACGAGCCTAAGGAGCCATCCGTGCCGACATCCAACGCTGTCACTGTCGAGGTCCTGAGTCCCATTTCGTTCGAGCCCTTTGGGTGGGTGCTCGGCAAATCCCATCCGCTCAAAAAAGACGCGGTCGGTTTTCGAAGCCCGGCAAGCGATTTCTGGCACGAACACTTCTTTGATCCGGGCATGGGAGGCGACACCGAGGTGTTGTGGGTCAAGTACCGCGACAACAATCCGCTCGTTTCCAAGCTCGAAGTCCATCACATGACCCAGCAGGCCGTCGTGCCTCTGACGAGCGATATCGTCCAGGTCCTTTGTTTGAGTGACGAAAATCGGACGCCGGATCTGTCGACCCTCCGTGCGTATCACTTGTCTCCCGGCGTCGGGATCTGCATGCGCCCCGGCGTTTGGCACGCGACGCGAGCCGACGATGCGACGTGTCTGATGTTGACCCGACGCTCAACGACGGAGGATCTCATCGACCATCTCATCAACGAGCGCCCGGCAAAGGAGTCCGCCATCCTAGAAATCCCACCTATTCGCCTGCTCCGAACCGAGGCAGATAGGTAGATCGACGCGCGGTCGATCCCAAATCAAACGCCGCAACATCAAATCAAAAAGGGGGATGAAATGACGATGTATTGGATGTCTCGTATCTAGCAGCAGCGCGAGGCTGCGATTGCATGCATGCGTCGGTCACCAAGCACATGGGCGACGAAGCCGAGGGTCTGGAAGATTTTCGCAAAGGCCGCGTCACGGATGCTCAGTCCGCCGGTGTAAGCGCCGAAGGCCGGCATCACCGCACGTGCGCCGTCGCTAGCAAAGCAACGCCGCTCCACCGAACGGCCACGCGTGGCGATCCGCGCCTTCGGATGCAGATGACCGGCAATCTCACCTTCCGCGCCCGTCGGCTCATGACGGAACGTGATGGGACCGATGGCGACTTCATTGGCGACGACGCCACCGAGATCGGGCGGCAAAGCCGGATCGTGATTCCCGGAGATCCAGATCCAGTCACGGCGCGCCTGCAGCGCGCTTAGCACCTCACGATTCGCCGATGACAGCCGCTCATGGGCGTCGCGATCGTGGAAACTGTCGCCAAGCGCAATGACCGTGCGCGGATCGTGCCGCGCGATCACCGCTCCGAGACGGCCGAGCGTGGCGATGGTGTCATAGGGCGGCAGCAGCACGCCGCGCATGGCAAAGCTGGAACCCTTTTCCAGATGCAGGTCGGAGACGACGAGCAGGCGCTGTTCTTCCCAGTACAGCGCGCCAGACAGATCGGCCACCAAGGTGATGCCGGCAATGCCGACGGAAGCCATCTGCATCGTCGTGTCGTCGGGTGCAGATTGTTCGCGCAACGTCACGGCCTATCCTTGAGCTTCCCTGACAAGTTCCTCGGCGGCTTCCGCGAGCAACTCGTCCGAAGCTTCGCCGTACACCTGTTCGCGGCCGATTTCCAGCATCACCGGCACCGCCAAAGGCGACACCCGGTCGAGTTCCCGATGCACGATGCGGCCCTGGATTCGACTGAGCATGTCGCTGAGCCGGCGGATATCCAGTAGCCCGGTCGCGGCATCAGAGCGTGCGGCGCGCAGCAGCACGTGATCGGGCTGATGCTTTCGCAGCACGTCGTAGATCAGGTCGGTGGAGAACAGCACCTGGCGTTTTGTCTTTTCCTCGCCGGTGAACCGGCGGGCAATCAATCCAGAGATCACCGCGCAAGTTCGAAATGTGCGCTTCATCAACGCGGATTCCGCGAGCCAGGCTTCGAGATCGTCGCCGAGCATGTCGGGATCGAACAGCGCGTCGAGGTCGAGCCGGCCGTGGCGGATCATGTGCGACATGTCGCCGAGACCCCACACCGCCAGCGCATATTCATTGGCGACGAAGCCGAGCGGCCTGGCGCGGCCGCGTTCCAGCCGCCGCGTCAGCAGCATGCCCAGGGTCTGATGCGCGAGACGGCCTTCGAACGGATAGCAGACGAGGTAATGCTTGTCGGCGCGCGGAAAGGTTTCGACCACCAGTTCGCGGACGCCGGGCACCCGCGAGACATGGGCCTGCAGCGACAGCCACTCGCGCACCTGATCGGGCAGGGCCTTCCAGGCGCGCTCATTGTCGAGCAGCTTGCGGACGCGTTCGGCGAGATAGGTCGAGAGCGGAAACTTGCCGCCCATATAGGACGGCACCCGGGCGTCCTTGTCGTTGGCGCGCGAGACATAGACCTGATCTTCCACCAGCGATTCATAGCGCACCACCTCGCCTGCGAACACGAAGGTGTCGCCGACCACGAGGCCCTCGACGAAGTATTCCTCGATCTGGCCGAGCATGCGGCCGCCGCGCGCCAATGCGCCGGTGACACCGGAGCCTCCGCCGCGCGAACGCACCAGCCGCACCTTCAGCATGGTTTCCTCGACGATGGTGCCGACGTTAAGACGGTAGCTCTGCCGCACGCGGGGATTGGTGACGCGCCAGCGGCCCTGCTTGTCCTGCTTGATGCGCGCAAAACGCTCGTAGCTCTTCAGCGCATAACCACCTGAGGCCACGAAATCGACAGCGTCATCAAAATCGGTGCGGCTCAGTTCGGCATAGGGCGCGGCCGACAGCACTTCGGCGTAGAGATCATCCGCGACAAACGGCTCGCCGCAGGCGCAACCGAGGATGTGCTGTGCCAGCACGTCGAGCGCGCCGGTGCGCAGCGGCGGGGTGTCCTGCGCATTCTCGGCCACCGCATCGATGGCGACGCGACACTCCAGCACCTCGAACCGATTGGCGGGCACCAGCACCGCGCGCGAGGCCTCGTCGATGCGATGATTGGCGCGGCCGATCCGCTGCATCAGCCGCGAGGCGCCCTTGGGCGCGCCGACATTGATGACCAGATCGACGTCGCCCCAGTCGACGCCGAGATCGAGGGAGGAAGTGCAGACCACACCGCGCAATTTGCCGGCCGCCATAGCGTCCTCGACCTTGCGGCGTTGCGCGACATCGAGCGAGCCGTGGTGCAGAGCGATGGCGAGGCTGTCATCGTTCATGCGCCAGAGATCCTGGAACAGCATCTCGGCCTGGCTGCGGGTGTTGACGAACACCAAAGTGGTCTTGTTGGCTTTGATCAGATCGTAAATCTCGCCGAGCGCGTGGCGCGCCGAATGCCCGGCCCATGGCAGCCGCTCCTTGGTGTCGAGCATCTCGACCACCGGCGCCGCAGCGCCGCCGGCGACGACTATATCGGCAGCGATGATCTCGCCGTCGCGCTGCGGCACCAGAAACCGCGCCAGCGATTCCGGCTCGGCGACGGTCGCCGACAGCCCTATCGCGCGCACGTCGGGCGCCAGCCGCCACAGCCGCGCCAGGCCGAGCGAGAGCAGATCGCCACGCTTCGAGGTCACCAGCGCATGCAACTCGTCGAGCACGACGCGCTGCAGCGACGAGAACAGAAACGGCGCATCGTCGGAGGAGAGCAGCAGCGCCAATTGTTCGGGCGTGGTCAGCAGAATGTCCGGCGGATAACGGCGCTGCCGAGCGCGGCGCGACACCGGGGTGTCGCCGGTGCGGGTTTCGACCTTGATCGGCAACCCCATCTCGGCAATCGGCGCCTCGAGATTGCGCGCGATATCGACGGCGAGCGCCTTCAGCGGCGAGATGTACAGCGTGTGCAGGCCGCGGCTGCTGGTCACCCCGCGACCGATGATCCCCTCGCCTCGCCTTGCGAAGCGAAGCTTCGCCGGGCGGGGAGAGGGTGGCGCGGCAGACGGAGCCTGTCGCGCCGGGTGAGGGGGAGTTTCAGTTACGAACTCCCCCTCACCCGGCCTGTTCGCTTCGCTCGCAAGCCGACCTCTCCCCGCGAGCGGGGAGAGGTTAAGCAAGGGAGCTGCACTCAACTCTACCAATGTGGGCAGAAACCCGGCCAGTGTCTTGCCGGCGCCAGTGGGGGCGATCAGCAGCGCGGAACGATTGTCGCGGGCCTTTTCCAGCAACGCCAACTGATGCGCGCGCGGCGACCAGCCCCGCGCGGCGAACCAGCGTGAGAAGATGTCGGGCAGCAGGTTGGGTTGCGGAACAGCTTTTCGGGGCGGCACAGATCACAGCTAGGCATTCGGCGACATCAATTCGAGATCGTGAGTCCAACAAAGTACGCGACGCGCAGGTGGCATGCTTCGTTCTGTCCGCCCGGCGAATGAGAATTGACTAAAATCCTCAAAAGGATTATATGCCAGATCACTTTCTGTTATCCCGCAGCGTCTGATCAGCACTGCGGGACGACGGAGGGCCGATGACCGAGGTGGAGCGCCGGGAGGTGCCGCGCCCTACGTCATTGGGCGCGCGCGGCTGGCGTTATCAGCTGCGCGGGCGGACCGATCGCAAGGTCTGCCCAAAGGCGTCTCGCAAACGCCTTGGCGCCTCCCGCCGCTCCACCGGCCCCGCCCGTCGCGGGGCCTCGGGAAAACCCCGGACGCCATCGCGCCGCGGGAACGGGTTCGCTTGCGTTGTTTGAAATTTGAATCAGATGCGACGCGAAGGGGCGTCAATGTATTCCCTCCCCCGCACTTGCGCAGGGAGGGAAAAGAAGCGGCGTCGTTTGCGAACTGAACTATTCCGTCACCGGCTTGTCGGAAATATCCCAGTCCTTGCCGTTGAAGATCGAGATGAACAGTGTCTTCATCGGCGTGTAGTCGTCCGGCGTGAAGCTGTAGGTGACGCCGTCGAGCATGTAGGGCGAATGGAAACCCTTGAGCGACGCCGCCTGTTTCAGAACATTGGCGCGCGTCAGATCGTCGCCGCAGCGGCGCAGGATTTCCGCCATCGTCACCGCCTGGCCATAGCCGGCATAAGCGATGGTATTGTCCGGATCGACATTCGGCAGATACTTCTTGCGCAATTCCTCGAAGCCCATCACGTCCGGGTCTTTCTCCCAGCGCGGCACGCCGACCTCCTTGGCGTAGCGGATGGCGACGATGCCGGTGGCGTTCTCGAGCCCCGCGGCATTGAGGATCGAGCGGCCGGTCGAGCCCGCCGACAACAGATGCAACGGCTTCCAGCCGAGTTCGGCGACCTTGCGGATCGACTGCGATGACGCCTTGCCAGTGCTGATATTATAGAAAACATCGGCGCCCGATTTGGACAGGTTGATGAGCTGGGAATCCACCGTCGGCTCGGTGAGATCGTACGTCGCCTCGGCGACTACTTTCGCCGTGCCGCCGGCCTTGGCGAGTTCATCCTTGAAGGGACCCAGGAAATCGCGGCCGAAATCGTCGTTCTGGTAGAGGATCGCGACCTTGGCGTTCGGCTTCACGGCGATCACGTGCTTGGCGAGAATGCGCGCCTCGGTCGGATACAGCGGCAGGCCCGCCATGGTCCATTTGTTGTTCTTCGGATCGTTCCATTTCGACGCGCCGGTGTTGAGCAACAGCTGCGGCACGCCCTTGGAATTGAGATACTTGTGCACGGCGGTCTGCGGGGCGGTGCCGAGCGAGCCGAACAGCGCCAGCACTTCCTCCTGCTCGACCAGGCGGCGGGTGGCCTCGACGGCCTTCGGCGCGCTGTAGGCATCATCCATCGTGAAGAACTTGATCTTGCGGCCGTTGATGCCACCCTTGTCGTTCAGCATCTGGAAATAGGCTTCGCCGACCCGGCCCAGCACGCCGTAGAGCGAGCCGGGGCCGCTGTGCGGCACGGTCTGGCCGAGCTTGATCTCGGTATCGCTGGCGCCGGGATCATACTTCTTGTCGGCGGCAAAGGAGGCGGTGATGCTGAATGGAAGCGAGGCTGCAAGCGCAACCTGCAGCAGAGACGTCCAAAGGCGTTTCTTCACTGTGTTTCTCCCTGAAATATTTGTCCGGCTCTTGTGAGTCCGGTTGATCGTGCGCAACCCCGGCATCCCGCCGGGGTTGCTTCGTCGGCAGACAAATGCGTGCGCTTACTGGCTGACCGGCTTGTCCGACAATTCCCAGTCGGTGCCATTGAAGGTGCCGACATAGAGCGACTTGATCGTGGAATAATCATCCGGCGCAATCGCGTAGGTGATGCCGGGCAGGAACACCGGAGCGCGGTAGCCGACCAGATTGGTCGCCTGCTTCAGCACGTTCTCGTGGGTGAGGTCGTCGCCGCAGAGTTCGAGGATGCGCGCCATGGTCACGCCCTGCGAATAGCCCTGGAAGGCGATGGTGTTATCGGGATCGACATTGGGCAGATATTTCGCGCGCAGCGCCTGAAACGCCTGGACGTCCGGATCGTCCTTCCACTTCTCGCTGCCGACTTCCTTGGTGTAGCTCATGGCGACGATGCCCTTGGCATTCTCTGCACCGGCGGCGTTGATGATCGAACGGCCGCTCGAGGTCGAGACCAGGAGATGCAGCGGCTTCCAGCCCAGCTCGGCCACCTTGCGGATCGACTGCGAGGTCGCCTTGCCGGTGCTGATGTTGTAGAATGTGTCGGCGCCGGACTTCGCCAGATTGATCAGTTGCGAGTCGATGGTGGGCTCGGTGAGATCGTAGGACGCCTCCGCGATCACCTTGGCGGTGCCGCCGGCCTCGGTGAGAATTTCTTTGAACGAATTCATGAAGTCGCGGCCGAACTCGTCGTTCTGGAACAGGATGGCGACCTTGGCGTTCGGATTCTTCTGCAGCAGATAGCGCGCGATGATGCGGCCTTCGGTCGAATAGATCGGCAGGCCCGGCGTGGTCCATTTGAAATTCTTCGGGTCGTTCCAGCGCGACGCCCCGGTGTTCAGCAGCAGTTGCGGGATCTTCTTGCTGTTGAGGAATTTCTGCACCGACGATTGCGGCGCGGTACCGAGCGAGCCGAACAGCGCCAGCACCTCGTCCTGCTCGACCAGCCGGCGCGTCGCCTCCACCGTCTTCGGCGCGCTGTAGGTGTCGTCCAGCGACAGGAAGGTGATCTTACGACCGTTGATGCCGCCCTTCTCGTTCAGCATCTGGAAATAGGCCGCCTGGGTCCGCCCGATCACGCCATAGAGGGAACCCGCGCCGCTGTAGGGGATAGTCTGTCCGAGCTTGATCTCGGTGTCGCTCGCGCCCGGATCGTATTTCTTGTCCGCCGCGAAGGCCGAGCTGGCCGCGACGGCCACAGCCGAGGCGAACACCGCGGCCGTGAGGATGGAACTGTGGCGCGAAGGCATTGAGGTTTCTCCCTGATGGCTGACCCCGCTTGGGCGGGCCGCATTTTTTGAGCCGCCGCGTTGTTCGCAGCGGGCTTGCGGTCATCCTGTGCGGACCCGGCAGGGTTGGCAATCCCTTCCAAAGGTTGCGACATCCTGCCGCCGGACCCACGAAATTCGACCGGGCGCCAAATTCGGCCAGACCGTCGGTTTGCACGGCTTCAAACCGGTGTTGGCGACCGCCCAAGCCGTTAAGGAGAGGTATCTAAACGCCGAGAAATGGCGGCTTTTGCGCGCAACTTGGGTCATCGCAATGTCAGGGAGTGTGGCCCCCCGGATACAGCCAATTCGCGGCGATTCCCGTAGGCTGAAAGCTCAATTTTGAATTGGGGTTGGATATGAAGCGAATTCTTGCCGGTGCGATGCTCGTTGGAACCGCGGTCAGCGCACAGGCGGCCGATCTGGCCGTGAAGGCACCGTACTACAAGGCCCCGATCGTCGCGGTCTACAACTGGACCGGCTTCTATATCGGTGTGAACGCAGGCGTCGGCATCGGCCGCGACCGCACGACCCACAACCTCAACGGCGATTCGCTGTATCTTTCCCCGCAGGGCGGCTTCGGCGGCGGCCAGGTCGGCTACAACTGGCAGGCCGACTCACTGCTCGGCCCGATCGTGTACGGCCTCGAAGCGGATATTCAGGGCGCCGGCCTCACCGGCGGCGGCGCCATTGTGTCCCCGGGCGCGGCTTACAGCCAGAAGTCGGATTGGTTCGGCACCGTGCGCGGCCGCGTCGGCCTCGCGACCGGTCCGGTCCTGAGCTACTTCACCGGCGGTTTCGCTTACGGCAACGTCAAGACCAACATCACCGAAGCTGGCGTGACGGCGTTCTCGAACAACCGCACAGCCACCGGCTGGACCATCGGCAGCGGCGTCGAAGCAGCGCTGGGCGGCAACTGGACCGGCAAGATCGAATATCTCTACCTGAACCTCGGCAACCGCTCCGACGCATTTGGTGCGCCCTTCGCCGGCCAGTTCACCAACACCGAATTGCGTGAAAACCTGTTCCGCGTCGGTCTGAACTACCGCATCGGTGGCAACAGCGTTTACACCCCGGTCGCTGCGGCGAACTGGACCGGCTGGTATCTCGGCGGCAACGTCGGTTCCGGCACCGGCCGCGATCGCACCACCCTCGGCGCGCCGGGCTTCGTTCCGGAACAGTTCAGCCTGAACCCGGATGGCATCAACGGCGGCGGCCAGATCGGTTACAACTGGCAGGCTGCCAACTGGGTGTACGGCATCGAGACCGACATCCAGGCGTCCAGCCAGCGCGACAACAAGACCGTGGTTGTCCTAGGCTCCGCCGCGTATGACGCCAAGCTGCCCTGGTTCGGTACTGTCCGTGGTCGCCTCGGCTACTCGGTCGGCTCGACCCTCTTTTACGCCACCGGCGGTTACGCTTATGGCGGCGTGAAGACGAAGATCCGCACGGGCGGCGTCGAACTGGCTAGCTTCTCGACCACGAAGAGCGGTTGGACCGCAGGTGCGGGTATCGAAACGCCGTTCAAACTGCTCGGCCTGTTCGGCCCGAACTGGACCTCCAAGACCGAATATCTTTACGTCGACCTCGGTTCGACGTCAGGTTCGTTCCCTGTCGTCCTCTCCGGCGCTGGTGCGACTACGCTCACCTCCAGCAGCAAGGTCACCGAGCATATCTTCCGCACCGGCCTGAACTATCACTTCAACAGCCCGGTTGTTGCGAAGTACTGATCCCGGCGACATCCGCTACATCGAAAACCCCGGCCTCGCGGCCGGGGTTTTTGTTTGCGTCTTCGAGCAACGCTGTTTCGGGAAAATTAACCACGAGGAAGGCAATATCTAAGTACCGCAATTTCTGGTCGCGCGGCTACAGACAGCATCTAGTTACCGCTTCATAGTTCGACCAGAAATCTGAACTGGATCCCTTCATGAAAAGCCTCTGCCTCACGACCGCGGCGCTGTTGTCTCTGACCGCCGGCGCGCAAGCCGCCGACATGACCGTCAAGGCCCCCTACTACAAGGTGCCCGTAACAACGGTTTATGACTGGACCGGTTTCTATCTGGGCGTGAACGCCGGCTACGGCGTCGGCCGGGATCGGCTGCAGAACAACGACCCCATCACCCCAGGCTCAGCCACGTCGACCTATCTGCAGCCCGCAGGCGGGTTTGGCGGCGGCCAGATCGGTTACAATTGGCAGACCGGCTCCATGTTCGGTCCGCTGGTCTACGGCATCGAGGCCGACATCCAGGGCGGCGCGCTGAAGGATAGTTATCCGTTGCTGAACAACGGCGCCTTTCCGCTGGCGCCGCAGGACACCTACAGCCAGAAAATCGACTGGTTCGGCACGGTGCGCGGCCGCATCGGTCTCGCAACGGGTCCGGTGCTCAGCTATGTGACCGGCGGCTATGCCTATGGCAACGTCACCACCACCAGCACCTCACTGGGCTTTCCTGCCCTGGCTACGAGCCGTGTCCAGGGCGGCTGGACCGTCGGCAGCGGCGTCGAGGCATCTCTCGGCGGCAACTGGACCGGCAAGATCGAGTACCTCTACCTCAACCTCGGCAACAAGACCGATCAGGTGATGGTCCTCGGCACGTTTCCGCAGACCACCACCACCGAAGTGCGCGAGAATCTGTTTCGCGTCGGCCTGAACTATCGCATCGGCGGCAACAACAGCACCTATGTGCCTGCGCCTGCCGCGAACTGGACCGGGTGGTATCTCGGCGGCAATGTCGGCTCCGGCATCGGACGCGACCGCACCACGGTCTCCAAAGCCGGTGACGGCCTTGGCGACTTCCCCTCCTACGATGCCTTCAACCTCGCTCCCGATGGCATCAATGGCGGCGTGCAGCTGGGTTACAACTGGCAGATGGCGAACTGGGTTTACGGTCTGGAAGCCGACATCCAGGCCTCCAGCCAGCGCGACAACAAGACCGCCATTGGCTTAGGTACCGTCCCATTTGACGCCAAGCTGCCCTGGTTCGGCACCGTTCGCGGCCGCCTCGGTTACTCGGTCGGTTCGACCCTGTTTTACGCCACCGGCGGTTACGCTTACGGCGGTGTGAAGACCAAGGTCAGCGAAGACGGCATTGTGGCAGTCAATGCTTCGACCACCAGGAGCGGCTGGACCGCAGGCGCCGGCATCGAGACGCCTTTCACCCTGCTCGGCCTGTTCGGGCCGAACTGGACCTCGAAGACCGAATATCTCTATGTCGATCTCGGCTCGACCTCGAACACTGTCAACACCACGGTCATCACGACCGCGGTCACCGAACACATCTTCCGCACCGGCCTGAACTATCACTTCAACTCCCCGGTCGTCGCCAAGTACTGATCTCCGCGACATCAGCTAAAATCGAAAACCCCGGCCTCGCGGCCGGGGTTTTTGTTTGTCGAGAGTTCTTTGCCCGCGACTGCTATTTGATCGCGACCGCCACGAGGCCCGGCACCGGAATGTTGCCTTCGTTGCGAATGGACGCCGGCTCGAGCTGACTGAGCGTCAGACCCGCAGCGGCGACCGACGCCCGCACGTAATCAACGCTGTGGGCATAGCGCAGCCCCGCGCCGAGAACGACGCCGTCGCCCTCGTGACTTTCCGCGGTGAAGGCGAGCAGGCCGCCCGGCACCAGCACGCGCGCAACTTCGGCCAGCAACGGGGCGAGGTCGTGCAGATAGATCAGCACGTCGGCGGCAAGGATCAGATCGGCACTGGCAGCAGGCCGGCGGCGCAGGCCATCGACGATCTCCGCGACCTTGAGTTCAGCATAGAAGCCGGTGGCGCGAGCGCGCTCGATCATCCGCGGCGACAGGTCGATGCCGATGATCTCGCCGGCTTGCGCGGCGAAGGCGGCACCCGCCAGCCCGGTGCCGCAACCCAGATCGATGGCGCGCTTGAAAACCATCGTCCTCTCGACCGCAGTGCAGGCCGCGAGCACGGCCTTGAACAGCACCGCCGGACCGCGATAGCCGAGCGTATCGACCAGAGCCGATTCGAATTTCGGCGCGTATTGATCGAACAGTGCCGTGACGTAGGTCGGCGGCATCATCGCGAGCTTGGTCGCACCGAGCCGCATCAGCCGCAGGCCGGCGCCGTTGCGATCGTCGGCATCGCTGGTTTGCGCGTGGCCGAAAGCGATGATGGCACCCGGGAGATCACCAAGCTGCTCGCGGACTTCGCCCAGCGTGAACCACGCGGTAGCAAAGCCAGGCGCCAGATCCGTGGCCTGCACGAACAGGTCCTCGGCGGCGACCAGATCGCCGCTCAGCTGCAGGTCACGCGCGAAGTCGAAGCGCCGATCGGCATTCATATCGCCGGAAGACATGAACAAGCGCGCTGACATTTTGGGAACCGATCGCCGCGAAGGGCATTCGCAAGACTCGCAAAGACTCGAATGAATCCCGCCGGGACCTATATAGCCCAGATGCGCCCGCAAGACATCCTGATCCCCGTCCCCGCCGGCCTGTGTTGCAAGCCTGGCGGCTTCCATATCGACCCCGTCAGGCCGGTGGAGCGCGCCGTGATCACCCACGGCCATTCCGACCACGCCCGGCCCGGCCATGGCGCGGTGCTGGCGACGCAGGAAACCCTCGACATGATGCGGCTGCGCTATGGTGACAACTTTGCCGGCAGCACGCAGGTGATCGCCTATGGCGAAGAGCTGAAGCTCGGCGACGTCACCATCAAGTGCCATCCCGCCGGCCATGTGCTGGGCTCGGCGCAAATCGCCGTCACTTGCGAGGACATCTGCATCGTGGCGTCGGGCGACTACAAGGACGCACCGGACCCGACCTGCACGCCGTTCGAGGTGGTACCGTGCGATGTCTTCATCACCGAAGCGACGTTCGGCCTGCCGGTGTTCCGCCATGGCGACGCTGCCGACGAGGTGAGGAAGCTGCTGGCGTCGGTGGCGCTGTTTCCGGAACGGGCGCATCTGGTCGGCGCCTATTCGCTCGGGAAGGCGCAGCGCGTCATCGCGCTGATCCGCCAAGCCGGCTACGACGCGCCGATCTATCTGCACGGCGCGATGGAGAAGATCACGCGCTATTATGAGAGCCGCGGCGTCGCGCTCGGCGATCTCCGCATGGTCAAAGGCGTGAAGAAGGCCGACCTCGCGGGCACCATCACGCTGGCGCCGCCGTCGGCCACTTCGGATATCTGGACGCGGCGCTTTCCCGATCCGGTCACGGCATTTGCGTCAGGCTGGATGCGGGTGCGCGCCCGCGCCCGGCAGCGCGGCGTCGAACTGCCGCTGATCATTTCCGATCACGCCGACTGGGACGGGTTGACCGCGACGATTGGCGCCACCGGTGCCGGCGAGATCTGGGTCACCCACGGCCAAGAAGACGCGCTGGTGCACTGGTGCCAGACCAAAGGCCTGACGGCGCGGCCGCTGGCGCTGGTCGGCTATGGCGACGAGGAGGAAGAGGAACCGTTGTCATCCAGCGAAAGCGCCGACGCATGAACCGCTTCGCCGAACTGCTCGATCGTCTCGCTTATGAGCCCGGCCGCAACAACAAGCTGCGGCTGATCACCAGCTATTTTCGCGCGACGGCCGATCCCGATCGCGGCTATGCACTGGCGGCACTGACCGGCGCGCTGTCGTTCAAGCACGCCAAGGCCGGGCTGATCCGCGATCTCATTGCCGCGCGCACCGACCCGGTGCTGTTCGCATTGTCCTATGACTACGTCGGCGATCTCTCGGAGACGGTGGCGTTGATGTGGCCGAAATCGGCTGAACTGACTCACAACAACCCGCCGCCTCCGACGCTGACCGAAGTCGTCACCACGCTGCGTACGCTCGGCAAGACCGAATTACCGACGCAGCTGGCGCGATGGCTCGATGAACTCGACGAGACCGGGCGCTGGGCGCTGCTGAAACTTGTCACCGGCGGCATGCGGATCGGCGTCTCCGCGCGACTCGCCAAGACGGCCGCGGCGGCGCTTGGCGACAAGGATGCGCACGATATCGAGCTGATGTGGCCCGGGCTGGCGCCACCTTATCCGGAGCTGTTCGCGTGGCTGGAAGGCCGTGCCGACAAGCCGATCAATCTCGATCCCGCGCCATTCCGGCCGGTGATGCTGGCCCATGCCATTGAGGATAGTGACTTCGCCAATCTCGATGCGTCGGATTTCGTCGCGGAATGGAAATGGGACGGCATCCGGATTCAGGCGGTGTCCGGCCGCGATGACCACGGCAACATTATCGCGCGGCTCTATTCCCGCACCGGCGAGGACATCACCGCAAGCTTTCCCGATCTGGCGCCGTCGCTGCGGCTGCCTGGCGCGATCGACGGCGAACTGCTGGTGCTGCGCGAAGGCCGCGTACAGTCCTTCAACGTGCTGCAGCAGCGGCTGAACCGCAAAAGCGTGACGCCGAAGCTGATGAAGGATTATCCGACCCATCTGCGCGCCTATGACCTGCTCAGCGACGGCGAGACCGATCTGCGCGCGCTGCCGTTCGAGGAACGGCGAGCTAAACTGGAAACCTTCGTCACGCAGCTCGACGATCCCCGCATCGACCTGTCCGCTCAAATTCCGTTTGAGAACTGGGACACACTGGCCGCGGCGCGCGCCGATCCCGTCAGCGCCGGCGCCGGCGAAGATTCCGAAGCGGTCGAGGGCGTGATGCTGAAGCGGCGCGACTCGGCCTACCTGCCGGGCCGGCCGAAGGGCCCGTGGTGGAAATGGAAGCGCGATCCACACATCATCGATGCCGTGCTGATGTATGCGCAGCGTGGCCACGGCAAGCGCTCGTCCTATTACTCCGACTACACCTTTGGCGTCTGGACGGCAGGCGAGAGCGGCGACCAGCTGGTGCCTGTCGGCAAGGCCTATTTCGGCTTCACCGACGAGGAACTGCTGCAGATCGACCGCTTCGTCCGCCGCAACACCACCGAAAAATTCGGGCCGGTCCGCCATGTAGTGCATGAGCCCGACCAGGGACTGGTGCTCGAGGTCGCCTTCGAGGGCCTGGCGCGCTCGCCGCGACACAAGTCCGGCGTCGCGATGCGCTTTCCCCGCATCAGCCGGCTGCGCTGGGACAAGCCGCCACGCGACGCCGACCGGCTGGAAACGCTGGAACGGATGCTGAAGGCCGAGGCCACAATTGCGCCCGCCGCAGCTGCCAGTCATTGACGCCGGCAAGCGGGTTCCCCATCTGCCGTGAACTGACTATGCTACGCGGATGATTGCGCGCGCAGGAGATGACGATGCCAGACGAGATCCGGGAATTGCCGGCGACAAATGACGGCCTGTCGCGCTTTCTCGGCGGTTCGCCGCTGGCCGTGCTCGGGCGGCTGATCCTGCTCTCGATCCTGGTCGGCGTGGTGCTCGCCGCCATCGGCTTCGACCCCTGGAATATCGTCGCCAGCATTCGCCGCCTGTTCCAATGGGTTTACGACCTTGGATTCGACGCCATCAACGGGCTGTGGCGCTACTTCCTGCTCGGCGCAGTGATCGTCGTGCCGGTCTGGCTGATCTCGCGAATGTTCAGCGCGCCGCGCGGCCGCTAAGCCTCAACCAATGTCCTCAGGGCTTCGCGTCAACCACGCGCGCGTGTTCGCCATTGCCGGTCCGGCAATGCTGGCGAACCTGACGACGCCGCTGCTCGGCATCGTCGCCACCGCGGCGATCGGCCGGCTGGGTGATCCGCATCTGCTCGGTGGCGTGGCGCTGGCCTCCGTTGCCTTCGACTGCATCTTCTGGCTGTTCGGCTTCCTGCGGATGGCGACGGTAGCCTTCTCCGCGCAGGCGCTCGGCGCCGGCGACCGGCTTGAGCTGCGCGCCATCCTGCTGCGCGCGCTGATGCTCGGCGCCGCGATCGGCCTCGCGCTGATTGCGATCCGCACGCCGCTGGCGTCGGTGATCTTCAGCCTCATGGGCGGTAGCGAGGCCGTGACGTCGGCGGCGCGGGAGTATTTCTTCATCCGGCTGTGGTCGGCGCCGCTGATGCTGGGCAACTACGTCATACTCGGCTGGCTGGTCGGCCAGGCCCGCACCGGCCTCGCGCTGGCGCTGCAGGTCGGCATCAACGTCATCAACATGGCGCTCACGGCGTTTCTCGTGCTCGTGGCCGGCAACGGCGTCGCCGGTGCGGCGATCGCGACAGTGACCGCGGAAACGGTTGGCTTCATCGCCGGCCTTGCCGTGGTCTGGCAGTTGCTCGCAGGGCCGGTCGGCGTCCCCCGCGACGTCCTGTTCGATCGCAAACGCCTGCTGCGGTTGTTCGCCGTCAACCGCGATATCATGATCCGCACCGCGGCGCTGATTGCGGCGTTTCTGTTCTTCACCGCGCAGGGCGCCCGCGCCGGCGACCTCACGCTGGCGGCCAATGCGGTGCTGAACAATTTTCTGATGATCGGCTCGTTCTTCCTCGATGGCCTTGCGAACGCCGCCGAGCAACTCTGCGGACAGAGTTTTGGCGCCCGCGACCGCCAGGAATTTTCCCGCGCTGTCAGACTGGTGCTGGGCTGGAGCGCGGTGTTCGGCCTCGCGGTGACGCTGTCGTTCGCGCTGTCCGGCAATACGCTGATCGACGTCATCACCACCAGCCCCGAGGTCCGCATAGCCGCGCGCAAATTCATGCTGCTGGCGGCATTGGCACCGGCCTGCGGCGTGCTGGCCTATAGCTATGACGGCATCTATATCGGCGCATCCTGGGCTCGCGACATGCGCAACCTGATGCTGGTGGCTTTCGCCACCTATCTCGCCACCTGGTATTTCCTGACGCCGCTCGGCAATGCCGGGCTGTGGATCGCGTTCCTGATTTTCCTGCTGACGCGCGGCGCGCTGCAGGCCGCGCGCTATCCGGCGCTGGTGCGGATGTCGTTTTCGCCCGAGGCCGTGCTTAGGCCGGCCAGTCTTCTGCGGTGATGGTGGGCGCATCGGCGCCGACGATTTCCGACAGCGAATCGCGGCCGGTGCGCAGCAGCGTCGAGACCAGATCGGCCTTGATGCTGTCGACGAGGCCGAGGCCTTTGTAGATCAGCGACGAATAAAGCTGGATCAGGCTGGCGCCAGCCCGGATTTTTGTCAGCGCGGCCCCGCCGCCATCGATACCGCCGGCGCCGATCAGTGGAAACGCGCCTTCGACGCGCACATAGGTCTCTGCCACCATCCGCGTCGACAATCGAAACAGCGGCCGGCCGGATAGCCCGCCCTGCTCCTTGAGGCGCGTCTGCTCGCGCAAGGTCGTCGGCCGGCCGATGGTGGTGTTGGCGACGATCATGCCATCGACCCCGCGCGAACGCGCGATGTGCACGATATCGTCGAGGTCGGCGAGGCTGACATCGGGCGCGATCTTCAAGAGCACCGGCGAATCGCCGGCGTTCTTTCGCACCCGTTCGCGGGCATCGATCACCCTGGCGAGAAGATCGTCGAGCGCCGTAGCCTGCTGCAGGTTGCGCAGGCCCGGCGTGTTCGGCGACGAGACATTGACGGTGAAATAGCTTGCCACCGGTGCGAAGGTCTCGATCAGCCGGACATAGTCGTCGATGCGGTCGACCGAATCCTTGTTGGCGCCGACATTGACGCCGACGATGCCACCATGGTGCGCGCGCGCCGCCAGGCGGCGCAAGGCGGCGTCGGCGCCGTCATTATTGAACCCCAAGCGATTGATGACGGCCTCGTCGCGCTCCAGCCGGAACAGCCGCGGGCGCGGATTGCCGGCCTGCGGCTTCGGCGTCACCGTGCCGACTTCGGTAAAGCCAAAGCCGAGCCGCAACAGCGCATCCGGTACTTCGGCATTTTTATCGAAACCGGCGGCGATGCCGATCGGATTGGGGAAGTTCAGGCCGAACGCACGAACCGCGAGTTTCGGATCGTCCGGCCGCGGCCGCCCCGGCGGCAGCAGTCGCAGGCCGCGAATCGCAAGGCGATGCGCGTCTTCCGGATCGAGCCAGCGCAGCATCGGCAGGGACAAAGCATCGAAAGCGCGAATCACGATTGCAACTCCGGAATGTCGTGGCTGCCGTCGGAGCGTGCCCGCAGGTCCAGTATGGCGGTGACCGCGCCGAGGTCGAGGTCGCCATAGAGATGCGGAAACAGGTCGCCGCCGCGCGACGGTTCCCAGCGCAGCGCGTCACCGAGTGCGTCGGAGTCCACAGCGATCAGGAACAGGCCGGTCTGGCCGAAGTAGTGCTTCTTGACGGTCTCGGCCACCTGCGCGGCGGTGGAGAAATGGATAAAGCCGTCGCGCGAATCATCGGCACTGCCGCGGTAGACGCCCTGTCGTTCAGCCTCGCGCCAGTTGGAGGCGGGACAGATTTTATAGATGGTGCGCACCCGCCCGGACTTCCTGCTTGCTGTTCAAATGTCTGCGGACGCCGGATTGGCTGGAGTCTGCCGCCGACCGTATCGGCGGCATCCGTGCACTTCAAGGCTGGTATTTTTTGTAAATGCCCTGTTGCGGAATCTGTGCAAACAAGGCAATAATTCCTAGATTTCGCCACGATTCACCGCCCGGCCGATTTTCCCGGGCCAACGGACCCGAAACCCATGCTGACTCACGCCCAGATCTGGAACGCCCTCGACAAGCTGGCCGAACGCAACGGCCTGTCGGCCTCCGGCCTTGCGAAAAAGGCCGGGCTCGACTCCACCACCTTCAACAAATCCAAGCGCATCACCAATGACGGTCGCGAACGCTGGCCGTCTACCGAATCAGTGTCGAAGGCGCTGGCTGCGACCAATGTCCCGATCGACAGTTTTGTGAATCTGATCGAAGGCACCAAGCGCATCGTGCAATCGGTGCCGCTGCTCGGTTTCGCGCAGGCCGGCCATGGCGGCTATTTCGACGATGCCGGCTTCCCGGCTGGCAGCAAGGGCTGGGACGAGATCGGCCTGCCCTCCGTCAATGACGAGCACGCTTATGCGCTGCAGATCTCCGGCGATTCGATGAAGCCTGCCTATCGCGACGGCGACATCATCGTGGTGTCGCCCGGCGCCCAGATCCGCAAGGGCGACCGCGTCGTGGTCAAGACGAAGGACGGCGAGGTGATGGTCAAGGAACTGAAGCGCCGCACCACCAAGGTGCTGGAGCTGCAGTCGCTGAATCCGAATCACGTCGATCGGACATTTCCAGCCGCGGACGTGGAGTGGATCGCGAGAATTGTTTGGGCGAGCCAGTAGCCCGCCACAATGAAATCCTAGCGCCGGGCCACCGAATGATCTAAGCGAGTTCTCACTTTGAACCCGCAACCTTCGGTGGAAACATGAAAGCCAGAACAATCGTTGCCAGTGCGATCACGCTGGTATTCGTAAGCGCCAACTCGTTCGCACAAGCGAAGCCCATGAACTGCGCGGTCGTGACGACGAAACAGGTCGAAGCCCTGTTCGACCGCTGGAATGCCTCCCTCGCGACGCTCGATCCCGCCAAGGTCACAGCCAACTATGCATCCGACGCTGTGCTGTTACCGACGGTGTCCAACACGCCGCGCACCGACAGTGCGGCAATCCAGGACTACTTCGTGCACTTCCTGGAAAAGCATCCGCAGGGCAAGATTGACAGCCGCACCGTGCGTATCGGCTGCAACACGGCATCCGACGTCGGCACCTATACGTTCACGCTGTCCGGCAACGCACCCGGCGAGAAGCAGATCGTCAAGGCGCGCTACAGTTATGTCTATGTCTACCGCGACAAAAAGTGGCTGATCGCGCATCATCACTCATCGGCGATGCCTGAGCCCGTCACACCGGCAGCAGCGACTGCGGCCCCCAAGTAACGGCCCCATCGAAAAGGCGCGCTCCATCAAGAGACGCGCCTTTTTTGTTTCGTATAGCGTGAGACTTATGCCGAGCGCGCCAGTGCGCCGTCGATCATCGCGATCGCATTCGTCACGCCATAGACCGCCACGAACGAGCCGAAGCGCGGGCCTTTTTCCTGGCCGAGCAGCACCTGGTACAGCATGTTGAACCAGTCGAGCGACACGCCCGGCCGGCCATCCTTGCCCTTCTTCACCGGATCGAGGAACGGTTCGCGGCGGCCGATTTCGTAGACCACGTTCTGGATGTCTTCCGCCGAAGCCTCCGCCGGCAGCTGCGACAGCGCATCGCGCAGATCCTGCAACGCCACGCGCTCGGCATCGGTCGGCTCGCGGAACGTCTTGGTCGGCGCCACGAAGTCCCGGTAATAGTTGATGGCGTAGCCGACCATGGCGTCGAGGCGTGGATGGGTCTGCGCGGTGACGCCGGGCCGGTAACGCCCGATAAAACCCCACAACGTCCCGGCATTCTCCGCATTGGATGACGACACCAGCGTCAGCAACAGCTGGAAGGTAACCGGCATGTCCGATACCGGCGGATGACCGGCGTGGATGTGCCAGACCGGATTGGACAGCTGCTGCTTGCCATCCTGCCGTGCAAATCCATCGAGGAATTGCTGATATTCGTCGACGGCGCGCGGAATGACATCGAAGAACAGCCGCTTCGCCGCCTTCGGCTCGCGGTACATGAACAGCGACAGCGATTCCGGCGACGCGTAGCGCAGCCACTCGTCGATGGTGAGACCGTTGCCCTTCGACTTGGAAATCTTCTGGCCCTTGTCGTCGAGGAACAGTTCGTAGTTGAAGCCCTCCGGCGGCACGCCGCCGAGCGCCGTGCAGATCTTGCCCGACAACTTCACCGAATCGATGAGATCCTTGCCGGCCATTTCATAGTCGATGCCGAGCGCGGCCCATCGCATCGCCCAGTCGGCCTTCCACTGGCACTTCACATGACCGCCGGTGACCGGGGTCTCGACCTCTTCGCCGGTATCGGGGTCGATATAGGTCACGGTGCCGGCGCCGACGTCGCGGCGGATCATCGGCACCTGAAGCACCACGCCCGTGTGCTTGCTGATCGGAAGGAACGGCGAATACGTCGCGCGCCGGTCCGGACCGAGCGTCGGCAGGATCACGGCCATCACCTGATCGTACACGGTGAGCATCTTGAGCAACGTCGTGTCGAAGCGGCCGGACGTGTAGTAATCGGTCGAACTGGCAAACTCGTAGTCGAAGCCGAAATGGTCGAGGAAGGCGCGCAACCTTGCATTATTGGCGGCGCCGAACGACGGGTACTCGTTCGAGAACGGATCCGGGATCCGGCTCAGCGGTTTGCCGAGATGCGAGGCCAGCATCTCCTTGTTCGGCACGTTGTCCGGCACCTTGCGCAAACCGTCCATGTCGTCCGAAAACGCGATCAGCCGGGTCTTGATCTTGTCATCGGTGAGCACGCGAAACGCGTGGCGCACCATGGTGGTACGCGCGACTTCGCCGAAGGTGCCGATATGCGGCAGGCCGGACGGACCGTAGCCGGTCTCGAACAGCACCTCGTCCTTCGGCTTCTTCTTCAGACGCGCGACAATCTGCCTGGCCTGCTCGAACGGCCAGGCGTTGGATTGTTCGGCGAGCGTGCGCAGATCGCTCGGGCTGACGGCAAGATCAATCGTGGACATTTAAGAAGGCCTCCGGGCCGCGGAACCTAGCGGCTCCGCAGCAAAATGCCAAACCATTGGTATAAGTGATTTAGAAGGGGCTGACGGAGAAATACCGCAGCCACAGGTCGGTGTAGCGGCCTTTTTCCCAAAGCCGGAACAGTGCCCAGTTCAGCGCCTGGCGCAGCGTATCGTTGCCTTTGCGCACCGCGATGCCGATGCCCTCGCCAAAATAGCGGCTCTCGACGAACGGGCCGCCGCTGAAGGCGCAGCAATCGGCGGAATCGGTGCCATTGATCCAGAACGCCAGCGAGATCGCGTCGCCGAAGATGAAATCGACGTCGCCGCGGCGCAGCGCCTGGCGCAGCGCGTCGTCATTCGGATAGGACGTCAGCACGGCGTCGGTGAACATCGCCTTGAGATAGGCCTCGTGCGAGGAGCCGGCGATGGCGCCGACCTTCTTGCCCTCGAGATATTCCGGCCGCACTTCCGGCATCACAGCATTTTTCCGCGACACGAACCGCGCCGGCGCGCGGTAATACGGATCGGTGAAATCGACCCGGGCGCGAATCTGCGGCGTCACCGCCAGCGAGGCGATGATGGCGTCGCCGCGGTTGCTGGCGATCGCATCCAGCAACGTCTCGAACCGCCGCATCTGGATCGTGCAGGTGACCTTGATCTCCTCGCACAGCAGCCGCGCCAGATCGACGTTGAAGCCCGCCGGATTGCCGTCGGGGCCGGTGAAGTTGAACGGCGGATAATCGGTCTCGGTCAGGAAGCGGATCACGGTAATGCGCGACAGGTCCGGCCGGTCCGGGCGTCGCCGCGGGTCCCAGAAGCCCGGCACTGCCTGCGGGCCGGGTTGGGTCACGGCCTGCGGCGGGGCCGGCGCCTGGGCCCGGGCCGGCGTGACCGGCGACGACAGAGCCAGCAACGCACCGAGAAAAAGGCCGACGCCGCCAAAGATTGCGGGTGATCGCCAAAGCAATCTTTGGTTGATAGCGGTAACCATGTGTGGTTGCATGAACGGACGCTTCCGATTGCCCGGTCTTATAGACGATCCGGCGCGAGAGGCGAGTACCGTTTGCAGCGAGGGCGTCGCATGGCCCTGTGGGACCATGTTGCAGATCGCGAGACTGGGTTTGCGCGGCCGGGCGGACTGCCGGCCGAGCGCCGACGCGCCAGTGAATTGCCCACGTTTCTGGCGGGAAAATCCCGGCTCCCCCGCACCAATGATGATTAACCCGCCACTTTGGATCAGGGGCCCGCCGATGAACTGGATTGCCTGCGACATGTCCTGGCGCCGGACCTGCTGCGGCGCGCCGAAGATCGCGCGAGGGAATTGGGCATCGGTGCCGATCAGGTCCTGATCCGGTGGGGCGTGATCGAGGAGAGCGCCTATTTGCGGCATCTGTCGCGTCACACCGGCATTGTGGCGGAATCCTTTGCCGCGGTGGATCGCGAAGACAGCCCGCTCGCAGACAAGCAGCTTTCCTTTGCTGCCGCCTCCGGCCTTCTTCCGCTCCGCAAGAATGGGGAATTGATCTGGTCGGTGGCGCCGCGTGGTCTGACCGCACGGACGCTATGCCGTTTTGCAGCAACTTACCGCTATCTGACTGGATATCTGCGCCTCACATCGGCCCAGTCGCTCCAGCAATTCATGACCCAGCAAGGCGCATCAGCACTCGCTCACGCCGCGACGCGCGGCCTGCACGAAAAACATCCCGCGATGTCGGCGGCGCCCGAAGCGGCTGCAGGCGGTCTTTGGTCGGGGCGCTTCAAACGCGGCTGCAGCGTGGCGGCCATCGTGCTCCTGCCGCCAGTCCTGGTTCCTGACATCTGGAGCAGCGTGCTGGCGCTCTCGTTTCTGGCTTTTGTCACGCTACGCCTCACCGGCGCATTCTGGCCACGACGCGCATTGCGCAAGCTTCCGCCGCTGCCCGACAGCCGATTGCCGATCTACACCATCATTGCCGCACTCTATCGCGAGGCGACGTCGGTGGTCCCCTTGATGCTGGCGATCGATGCGCTCGACTACCCCCGCGAAAAGCTCGACGTCATCCTGGTGGTCGAACCGAATGATCTGCAAACCCGGGCGGCGATCGCACGACTCGGGCCGATGCCGTATGTGCGGACGCTGATCGCGCCCGCGGTCGCGCCGCAGACCAAGCCGAAGGCGCTGAACTGGGCACTGCCGTTTGCCCGCGGCAGTTTTGTCGCCGTGTTCGATGCGGAGGACCGCCCCGAAGCGGGGCAGTTGCGCGCCGCCCTCGACGCGTTTCGCGCTCATGATGACGGAGTTGCTTGCGCGCAGGCCAGCCTGTGCATCGACAATGAGACCCATAGCTGGCTGTCGCTGATGTTCGCCGCCGAATATGCCGGGCAATTCGATGTCTACCTGCCGGGAATGTCGGAACTCGGTTTGCCGCTGCCGCTCGGCGGCTCGTCGAACCATTTTCGCGGCATTAGGTAGCAAACTCACCAAGGCATGGATGGTTGAGTCGCGCTGATTTTGAGACAATCCGGCATGGCCGAAACCCTTGCGCGACTCGCCCGAACGGACACTTACGAACACACCATCACCGGCTTGCTCAAAAAGCGCGCGGACCTTTTCAACGAGGCTATCCGCATGCGGGACCGTCTAGCCGAGATCAAGAACGACATAGGCGCGCTTGACCGGGTGTTGGGGACGCTGGGCTATACCGGCGATCTGGACGCCGAAATGCCCCGCCAGAGGCGGGAAGTGCTTTTTGGACGGGGCGAGCTTACCCGGTCCATTTTGGACGAACTACGGGGCGCGTCGGGACCGCTGGGAAGTCGGGAGATTGCTCAGGCCATCGTTGCGCTGAGCGGGCAGGACGCGCGGGACCGGAAGACAATTACCGACCTGACGCGGCGGGTGAGCAAGGCGCTGCGCACTCTAAAGGAAGGTGGGAATGTACGGTCGAAGATCGACCCTAGAGGCAACCTAATTTGGTCGCTTCGTGGTGGGATCTAGGGTCCAAGGAAGAGGGATTTAAAAATTAAGTGCATCGCATGCGGCGATACGTTTTTGTACTTCAAAAACTGACACATAGTCTGAAAATACTCTCGCGACGGGGCAATGGCAGTGGCGCGCGGCGACGGCGGAACCTTTCCCATCTCGTAGTATTTACAAATTTGGTAGGAGAAATCGAACGCGATGTACTCGTTGCAATATCCTAGCAAAAGCTCGCGAAAATCGATTTCATCTCTGGAAAGGTCATAGCCCGCAGAGTCGCCAAGGTTCTTTGTAGTATCTAGAGCCTCTACGATGGGACCCATCCGGCGCAACCAGAACGATAGGTGGCCGCACCGCTTGAAATGATCGAGCCCGTCTTCCAAATTAGGTTCGTGGGCCCCCACGCGAGACAAATCGTTGACCCAAGCGCCATGCGCTTCAATCAAACGAGGCTTGGAAATCACGGGCAAAAGCCTGCAAGAGAGCAGCGCTCCTTCTGAATACTCACAGAAGGAGTGCAAGAACTCTTCGCAATCTTGGATGGCGTCTAAGATGCCTTTTTGGATGCGCATGAATCACTCGGGAACCAGATTAAGCTGATTCCCGTTTATCGTGAGTGCGCTTAAAAAGCCAACTACTTAGAGCTCTTTACGGCCATAAATCCGGTAATAACCTCGATATTTTCGAGGGTCGTATCGGGGAGATGATTTTTCGGATAGCCGTATTCAGGCCGCTTACCTGCAGAAAACTGCTCAGTAAAATAGCCGGCGAGAAACTCGCAGCGATGCGTTTCTGATGCTTGGCTTGTCAGGGCGTGCAGAGCCATGACATTACTCCTAAAAATGACCCAAGGGGTTGAAAGTGGGTGGTCGCTTTCCACTCGCAAACGAATCAACACTGGTATTATCGGTTATACATCGTTAACGGTAGATGAATGTGACATATTTGCAACAGTCATTAACCGCGCGAGTAAAACCCCGTGTTGTACGTGTTGTTCCCGCATTTTATCGCGGTAGTCAACCGTTTCGAACATTGCTAGGGCGTAGATGGTTGCCAATAGGTTCAATTCAAGTGCGCTAATTGATGTCGATTAGCCGTTATGCCGTTGCCAATATCCCTTCCATTGGCGTGAGACCGGGTGAGCCAACGCCGCGTCGGTAGCCATGAGGTACTGCTCACCGTTGCTAACGCGACGATTGTTCTCGCGCCATGCCATTTCGCTGGCGTAAGCCGACAGGTACGGCCCGGCCACATGGTGGTGAATGCCGATTTCTGCGCGACGGAGGCGGGAGAAGAACGACTCTGCCTGATTGGTGCAAGCGCCGCCGTCTGAATAGCTTTCGCTGTGATTGATGCGCTTCGTCAGGAAGCGAGCATGCAGCACATCCCAATGAGCGGCTTCGTCGGCGAAAATGGTGCTGCCCGGCGCGACGTTACGCGCGATGGTCGGGAGCGAAGCATCTTCCGTCTTGAAAACGAAAGGCAGCGTGCGGCCACCGCGTTCGCGCATGATCACCACCACGCGGCGCTTGCCGTTCTGATTGACGGCGAAGCGGCGATCCCGGCGATTGGCCTTGTAGTTGGCGGGCTTCACGTAGCCGCCGAAGTAAGCACCATCAACTTCGACTTCGCCGGAAACGGTCTGGCCATGGGCTTCCGCACCAAGAGCCTCGCGAATTTTGTGGCACATCACGTAAGCGCTCTTGTACTGGCAATCCAGGTCGCGGCTCATCTGGAGAGCGCTGTGACCCTTGGCGCCGTTTACGAAGATGGCGATGGCCAGCAGATAGTCCCGGATCGGAAGCTTGCGGCTGGCGAAGATCGTGCCGGACGTCACCGAGAACTGATGCGAGCAAGCCTTGCACTTAAACAGCTTGCGGGTGGTGTAGTTGTAGACGGCGGCGCATTCGCAGCGCGGGCAAACCGGCTGGCCATCAGTGGCGGCCCAGCGAACCAATTTGAAGGTTTCGTAGGCTTCCTCGTCGGACAAACGGGCGACCTTCGCTAAACTTAGCGACCTCGCCTTTGCCGAAATGAGGAAGTGTTGGGCCATGTATCCGCCAACGATTATCGTTGACGTCAGTGATAAGTGTTGAAAGTAGTGACGTCAACACAAATCGTTGGCCTTGACGAAAATAGTTGGCGTCGCTATTTTGGTCGTATGACGCCTCAACAGTGCCGCGCCGCTCGGGCTTGGCTGGATTGGTCGCAGGACGATCTTGCCAGCGCTGCCCATGTTTCGCTTTCGACAGTTCGCGACTACGAGAAAGAGCGGAGAGTTCCGATTGCGAATAATCTAGGGGCAATGAGAGCTGCGCTAGAGTCCAATGGCGTTGGTTTCGTTTTTGACGATCAAGGCGGGGCATCGGGAATTACCTTCGCCAAACCATGATGGAATAGCGCTGTAGACGGGATTCATGGGTTTTGATAAAACAATAACCGCGCCGGAGTGATCCGACGCGGTTAAAGCGAGCCAAGAATCGCCTACGCGAGGGTCTTAGCCCTTTCTAGGTTATTATCCGGGTCGCTTGCCACACGACGCACCTCCAGTTCCTACGGGGTTGCACAGTCCGCTCGGGGCCAGTTTCCTAGGCCGAACCCCTTGCAGAGATTTACCGGGGCCGTGAGGCCCCGGATTTCGTTTGTCACTTCAAAAACCACTTCCGATGTCTGTTCGCGAGAAGTTGCCGCTTTTCTAACCGCGAAAGGGCGGTTCGGATTTGGGGCTCTGCTACATCGTGGCCATCAGAGCGAACGGCAGCGATCACTTCCGCGCCAGTCATGCCCTGTTTCCTTTGTACCGCTTGATAAACGTAGTGCGGTGTTGTCCCGACTGTCGGCAGCGTGCTGTTGTCCGTGTTCTGCCGACTCGGCCCGACAAACGGCACAACAACCGCACCCGCCTCAACGCCATCGCCGATCCCCGCAATCGCGGCGGACATCGCGTCAAAAGCTGCCTTCCAGCCTGCAGCATAAGCATCACGCTTCATCTGCTCGATAGCAGCTGTCAACGGATCGGGTGTAGCCGGCATATCGCCCATATAACACCTAGTGCGCCAGAAATGATTCTATCAGGAACATATCAGGTTCCGTGATGCGCACAAGTTATATTTAAACAGGACATAACGTCCTGTCAGTTCGGTGTATAACCTTGGTGAGTTTGCTACCTAATGCCGCATTTTCGCACCGCGATCCTGCGCGAGGTCGGCGGCTGGGACGCCTACAACGTCACCGAAGATGCCGATCTCGGCTTTCGCCTCGCGCGGTTCGGCTATCGCTCGGTGACCTTTGCCTCGACGACATTCGAGGAGGCGCCGATCCGCTTTCACGCCTGGCTGAAGCAGCGTTCACGCTGGATGAAAGGCTGGTTGCAAACCTGGCGCGTGCATATGCGCCAGCCCCGGCAGCTGTGGCGCGATGCAGGTCCGGCCGGGTTTGTCACGCTTAACATCATCGCCGGCGGGAATGTCGTGACCGCGCTAGCCTATCCGATCATGCTCTACGCATTCCTGGCTGTGCTGACCAGCGCGCTTGCCGGCACGCCGTCGTCGATCGACTGGCCGGCACCGCTGTATCTGGCCGCATTCGCTGCAGGCTGCATCTCGACGCTCGTCCTCGGTCTCTGCGGGCTGGCGCGGCGCGGCCGCCTGCGCGACAGCTGGATACTGATGTTGACGGGATTCTACTGGATATGCCTGTCGGTCGCCGCGTGGCGCGCGGTGCTGCAATATGTCTGGAATCCCTATCGCTGGGAGAAGACCGAACACGGCATTGCAAAGCGGGCCGGCGATCGATCCGCCAGGCGCCGCTTCGCCAGTGCCCGCAGCGCAAGGATCAAAGATAGCGCTTGAGGTCCGCCGCGGCTTCTTCCGGCTTGCGCTTCAGATTGAACGGCGCCACGAATTTTCCGTCGCGGTCCATCAGGTAGATCAGCGCGGTGTGATCCATGGTGTAGTCGCCGTCTTTGAGCGGGACTTTTTTGGCGTAGACGCGGAAGCCGGAGATCACCTTCGCCACCGCGTCGGCATCGCCGGTGAGACCCTTCAGATGCGGATCGAAGCTGGTCAGGTAATCCTTCATCGCCACGGCTGTGTCGCGCTCGGGATCGACCGAGATGAAGTAGGCGTTGACCCGATCGGCGTCGGTGCCCATCGCCCGCAGCACCTCGGAAATCTCGAACAGCGAAGTCGGGCAGACGTCCGGGCAATGGGTGAAGCCGAAGAAGATCAACGTCGGCTTGCCCTTGAGATTCCGGTCGGTGACCGTCTGGCCGGCCTGGTCGGTCAACTGGAACGGGCCGCCGATCGAGGCCGGCGCGGTGACGCTGCGCAGGCCGCCCGCCAGCCACAGCACGACGAGGAGACCTGCCGCAAGGCTGCCGGCAAACGCGGCAATCACGACCAGCGGCCTTATGGATCGATCCGTCATGCGATGTCCCTTGAACGACTTCAGATGCAGGCGGCGATGCCCGACTTGATGATTTCGAAAAATACCGCTGTGCCGTAATGCGCCCACAGCACCAGCGCGCCAACCAGCACGACGACGACAAACACCACCGCCGCGGCCACGATCGCCGACGCCACGCGAGACGGTCGTCCCGGCGCAGCCGTCATGTTCCCCGGAGCGGATGTGGGCTGCACCATGCGAAGATCCCGAAACGGCTCAAGCCCGCGGCCTGTCAGCCTGGTTCCAGATAGAGCCAGACGCCCAAGCGAGCAAGCGCCGACGGCGCCTCAGGGATCACGTCATGCTGATTGGAAAGCGCCGTCTAGTGTGCGGAGGCCTGGGCGTTCAGATAACAGGGCTTGTACATACCGGTCAGCTGGCGCCCACGCAGGAAGATCATCCGCGGGGTCAACCCACCCCTGTGGGCGATCCAGCGCCGTATCTGCGACGGATACATCGAATACAGCATCTGGGTGGCTTCCGGATTGGTCACCGCACGGCCGTTGGAGCCGAAATCCCAGGCGGCGTGAAATCCGAGGTTGGCGTTCGAGGTCACGCAGATCTTGTCGTGCGGAACCGCACCGAGAACGATGGTGCAGGCCGAGGCGCAGAGACCGTCGATGATCACCGTCTCGCCGGAACTGCGCAGGCCCTGATATTTGTCGACGTAGGTTCCGATCCGCCCGCCACGATCGTCCGCAATCCGTACCACCGCATGGCTTGCCCCGACACCCGCAAACAGCAAGACCGCCGCGAGCAACCCCGTAACGAACTTCATGACCTGCCCCAGTTCAAACCTAAGTCCAAAACCCGACGATCCCGAATCTCACTGTCTTGGTGATGCAAGACATCGCCAGCGTGTTGCCAGATCGGTTTTTTGTCCAGCCGGTCGCGGCGCCTCAAATGCGATTCAAATCAAGTGTTGCACGCAAGATGCAGTTGCGCGTGCGCAGGTCCCAAACTGGAACAGCACTCTGTTGCGCGGTATTTCAATTGACCGCAGTGGAGGCCTCACGCTTCAATCCCCGTTAACAAAATGGGGGAAACGAAAATGGCCGAGGATGCGGATGTCATCGTGGTCGGCGGTGGGCTTGCGGGCCTGGTCGCGGCGACGGAAATCGCCGACGCCGGCAAGCGCGTCGTGGTGCTCGACCAGGAGGGCGAACAGAATCTCGGCGGCCAGGCGTTCTGGTCGTTCGGAGGCTTGTTCCTGGTGGATTCGCCGGAGCAGCGCCGACTCGGCATCAAGGACAGCTTTGATCTGGCGTGGCAGGACTGGATCGGTTCCGCCGGCTTCGACCGCGACGACGATCACTGGCCGCGGCGCTGGGCCGAGGCCTATGTCGGCTTCGCCGCCGGCGAAAAACGCGACTGGCTGCGCGCCATGGGCCACCGCATCTTTCCGGTGGTCGGCTGGGCCGAACGCGGCGGCTATGACGCCATGGGCCACGGCAATTCGGTGCCGCGTTTCCATGTCAGCTGGGGCACCGGCCCCGGCGTCCTGGAGCCATTCGAACGCCGCGCCCGCGAGGCGGAAAAGAAGGGCCTGCTGACCTTCAGGTTCCGCCACCGCGTCGATGCGCTCAGCGCGACCAACGGCATCGTCGATGGCGTCAGCGGCGCAATCCTCGAGCCTTCCAGCGCCGCGCGCGGCGAGAGCAGTTCGCGCCATGTCGTCGGAGACTTTTCCTTGCGCGCGCAAGCGGTGATCATCGCCTCCGGCGGCATCGGCGGCAATCACGACATGGTCCGGCAGAACTGGCCGAAGCGGCTCGGCGAGCCGCCGAAGCGGATGATCTCCGGCGTGCCTGAGCATGTCGATGGCCGCATGATCGGGATCACCGAGGCCGCCGGCGCGCGGCTGATCAACCGCGACCGGATGTGGCATTACGTCGAAGGCATCCAGAACTGGAATCCGATCTGGCCACGGCACGGCATCCGCATCCTGCCGGGACCATCGTCACTTTGGTTCGACGCCAGCGGCCAGCGGCTGCCGTCGCCGCTGTTTCCCGGCTCCGACACCCTCGGGCAACTGCAATACATCCAGTCCACCGGCTACGACTATTCCTGGTTCGTGCTGACCCAGGCCATCATCAAGAAGGAATTTGCTCTGTCGGGATCGGAGCAAAATCCCGACCTCACCGGCAAGAGCTGGCTGATGACCGCGCGCCGCGCCACCAACAAGGGCGCGCCGGCGCCGGTGGAGGCGTTCAAGGAAAACGGCGTGGACTTCATCGTGCGCGACAATCTCGAAGACCTGGTTGCGGCGATGAATGCACTGAGCGGCGACAACCTGCTGAAGCACGATCATCTGAAAGCACAGATCGAGGCGCGCGACCGCGCCATCGCCAATCCTTACGTCAAGGACACCCAGGTGATGAACATCCACAACGCCCGCAAATATATCGGCGACCGGCTGATCCGCACCGCAAAGCCGCACCGGATCCTCGATCCCGCCCATGGCCCGCTGATCGCAGTGCGACTCAACATCCTGACCCGCAAGACGCTGGGCGGTTTCGAGACCGATCTCGACTCTCGCGTGTTCGGCCAGAACGGCCAGATCATGCCGGGATTGTACGCGGTTGGCGAAGCCGCCGGCTTCGGCGGCGGCGGCATGCACGGCTATCGCTCGCTGGAAGGCACGTTTCTCGGCGGCTGTTTGTTCTCCGGCCGCAATGCGGGGCGGGCCGCGGCGAAGGCGGTGGGGTAACGTCGCGTTCCAACTGGAGCGGGCGAAGGGAATCGAACCCTCGTATGCAGCTTGGGAAGCTGCCGTTCTACCATTGAACTACGCCCGCATCGTCACGCTGTCTGGTTTAACGGAGACGAAACGATCCGCCAAGCCCCCTGCACAATCAGGTAATCTCTCCTGGGCCGTTGAATGCTGATTTGGAAAACATAGATGATGGTCGTAATTTAATCTCTGGGGGCAGCGATGAGCCGAGTGGTAATTTTTCCAGATGCAAATATGGGGCCGGGCGCGATGACGGATTGCGTCGGGCGCGGCAACGGCCGCCATCCCGCTGCCTATGATAAAGATGCGCTGGCCGTCGTCTTCGCCAACGCGCGGAAGGAGTTCGTCGCGCGCGGCTATGCCGGAACCAACCTCGACGAGGTGGCCTGCCGCTCCGGCGTGTCAGCCAGATCGGTGAACAGGCTCTTTCCGACAAAGGTTGATCTGCTGCGCGGTGTCATCGCGGACAGGCTCGACCGTTTCCTGGAGGAAATGGCCAACGCGATCAATGAACAGGATTTGGCGACCTCCTTGGCGCGTATCCTGGTGCGGTGCGCAGATCTGTTGTTGGATCACGACGCTGTCGCGCTCAATCGCATCGCGATCGCCGAGAGCAAGGCGTTTCCGGAGATCGCAGACGCCTATTATGAAGAGGGCGTGCAACGGGTGCCTGTAGCGCTCGCCGCCTGGCTGGCATGGCATTGCGACCGCGGCGCATTGCGGATCGACGATCCGAATGCTGCGGCGAGCATGCTGATCGGCATGATGACTTCCGAACTGCAACGCAAGGCGATGCTCGGGCGACCGATAACCATCACCGCTGCGCAAATGCAAAAGCGCGCGCGCGCTTGCGCCGTCATGTTCCTCGATGGATGCGCGGTGCAGTAGTACGGCGAGCGCCTTCTTCGCGACTACCGGCGAACCCCTTTCGCCGATCGGCGAAACTTCGCGTCACCACCGTTCATGAGTTCAAACAGAAAAACCTCCGGCAGGGCATTGCCGGAGGTTCCTGGAGGCTTACTTTAGGGTCTCAATTCTCCTTTTCAGTAAGACTTAGAACGAGCGCAGGATCTGCACAGCACCGCTGTACGTATTCTGATCCTTGAGCTGATAGGTCTGGTAGGTGGCAGGCGTACCTGCCGTTCCCGGCTTGCCGGCAACCGCGCCGGTGTAGGTGCCGTTCAGGTTCTGATCGAGGCGGGTGTACATAAATTCAGCCGCGAACGTCAGATCCTTGACCGGCGTCCAGGAGGTACGTGTACCGACCTGAGCGACGCTAAACCCGAAATCACCCGTCGCGTTCAGAACACCTGCATTCGTACCGGTGTTGCCGTTGCCGTTTACGCCGAGACGACCACCCGCTCCGAACGCTGCAAACATCATCGCATTGGCGTTGGAGTTGTACTCAACGCGGCTATACGTCCCGAAGAGCGACGTACGCCAGGCCGGGTTCCAGACGTGCTCGAAGAATGCGTTCACGTCCCAGGCATTCGGCTTCTGGATGTTCCCGCCCGGTCCGTAGATGCCGTCGAGAACGTAGCCAAACGCGAGGCTCTGGCCACTGAACTTGGCAAACCGTCCACCGCCAGCGGTGTCGAAGGTGCCGCCGAAGATATACTTGGGAGCGCCGTTGGCGAAACTGGCCTCGACTTTGAGACTGTCGCCGACACCGGTCGGGAGGTTCTTCAGTTCAATCGCGCCAGTGACAGCATAGCCCCAGGCATCATCCGGATGTCCGGTCGACTCGTTGCCACCGTAGTATCCGGTGGTGATGTTATGAGCGGCGGCGCCGAAATGGAGCGTGCCCCACTTCTGGTCAAGGCGAACATTGCCGACGATGTCCGGGATGTGGTCACCGCCCTGGGCATTGCCCAGGAAATTGTTCGTTCCGTTGCTGCCGCCATATGTCGTTCCGAGGAACGTAGCCTGGCCGGGTGCGATCAGGAAGTTTGCAGTGTTATAGACGCCCGCGTTGCGATAGGGGGTTCCGTCTTCAACCGAGAACGTGCCCGAGATGCCGTTTCCGAATTCTGCCGTATAGGCGAGTTGCGCAATACCCGTGGCGTTGTTCGATCCGGAAAGAATGCCCGTTCCACCAATCGTGGGCTTGCTCAGCGCCCACTGAGTATCAAACTGGGAAACCGCCTTACCCGCAGTGAAGCCGGCAAATTGAATGAAGGCATAGTCGACTTCGGTGAAGCCGCTCGAGATATTCTCGCGTCCCTGTGAGAAGTCGAACAGGACGGAGCTAAATGTCCGGACAACGCCGTATTCGGTCGCAGTGCGCGTATCCAGGTTCAGGGTCGCACGCTCGCGCGTCTGGAAGTAGTTTTTCGTGTTCAGTTCGGATGAACCGGCACCGGACTGAAAGAAGGGGAGATCGTAAGTCGATCCGTTAAACGTGGTCCCGACGCGAACATGACCGCCGATCTTAATGCAGGTGTCGGTGCCCGGGATGTAGTAGAAGCCCGCGCCGTACAGCGAGCAGATCTTCACGTACTCGACGGCCTTGGCCTTGACCGGAAGATCGGCCGCCTGCGCTGCGGCGGTCGCGGCCAGGGTGGCCGTACCGACGAGCATGAATTTCCTCAAAGTCCGCATTTCAATCTCCAAGTTGCCGTTGCTTGGCAGGACCGGTCCCAACGGGGTCCAGGACACCTGCCATTTGACCTACGCCGCAGCCCGGAACGGGCCGACCGGCGACGAAACGACTTCGAGAATTGCCCCCTAGCCGCCCGGCAAAGGTACGGTACAAAATTCTAGAATAAAAGTACTGAACTTAATTCCATATTATCTTTCCGTAACGTGTTGCCTGTGCGCCACACCACCGGTAGCTTTGGGAGATCGCATTTGCGCCATGGCGAATCGCCGGCCAGGCCTTCGCGGTGCCAAAATTGGGGCCTCGATCCGCGGCCTGGAGCCCGCGATTTCGCCGATCTATTTGAGGGCAGACAAAAGGGATTTAAGGCGTGGCTAAATCGAGCAGTGCCCACGACCAGCAGACCAAAGCGCGTACTCCCGCCGAGCCCGAAGAGCGGGCCCCCCGGGACTACGGCCTGTCTCATCAGATCATTTGGGATCTGGTCTCGATCAGCAACCACCTTGAGGAAATGCGACGCTGCTGGGCGAAGTTCTTCGGTATCAGCGGGCCGCAATGGCTGATCCTGATGGCGATCAACGACCTGGACCAGGGCGACGGCGTATCCGTCGGCCAAGTCTCCACCAAGGTTCATGCCGTCGCCACCTTCGTGACCAAGCAGACCAAATTGCTCGAAAAGCGCGGCTTCCTGAAACGCGTATCGTCCACTTCAGACGCGCGCGTGGTGCTGATGTCGCTGTCCGACGAGGCCCGCAAGGAGATATCGAAGATGTCCGAACGGTGGGAGGCCCTGCACAGCTTCATGTTTTCCGACTTCGACGCTTCGACCTGGCGCGATGTCAAATACAAGCTCGAATTGCTGAAAAAGCGCAGCCGCGTCGCCGTTCAGCGCGCGACGGAGGAAGTCGAAAACGGCTGAACGCTCGCCAGTGGCTCATTTGCGCTCGGCGCTATCGGCATTCGAAATTTTCCGAGCGTTTTTTAGTGCGGCACGTTGGACGCCTGCTATCATCAGATCGGGATGGCTGGGCACGGATACACAACCTTCGATACGTCGGTGGGCCGATGCGGCATCGCATGGGGCCCTGCGGGCATTGTCCGCGTACAATTGCCGGAAGCGCGTGAAATCGACACGCGGCGGCGCCTGCTGCAGCAATTTCCTGACGCTCGCGAATTCAAGCCGCCAGTCGATGTCGAACTGGCCATCGAAGGCATCGTCGTTCTGCTGCGCGGGCAGACGAGCGACTTCACCGATGTGCCACTCGACATGCAGGGGCTGCCGCCGTTCAATTGCGGGGTCTATGACGCCGTGCGCCTGATCCCGCGTGGCGAGACGCGCACTTATGCCGAGATCGCCGCAAGGCTCGGCGCCAGCGGCGCCGTGCACGCCGTCGGCCAGGCGATTAACCGCAATCCCTTCGCGATCCTGGTACCGTGCCACCGTGCGCTTGCCATTGCCGGCCAGACCAGCGGCTTTGCCGGCAATGGCGGCATCGTCACCAAATTCCGGTTGCTTTCGATTGAAGGCGCGCTCGCCGGTAGCCGGCCGACGTTGTTCGACGCGCTGCTGTCCGTTGCCCCGCCGCGCGCGCAGGGTTAACTTCACCGAATGGCGGCAACGACGATTTTTGAATGCGGCGCGATCTCCGTGTCGGATTATCGATGCACGGCCGGCCCGGACGACAGGCCGTTTGCCGAGCAACACCGCTGCCATTCCATCTCCTATGTCCGCAAGGGCAGCTTCGGCTGCAACAGCCGCGGCCAGTTGCACGAGCTGGTGACCGGTGCCTTCCTGATCGGACACCCCGGCGACGAATATATCTGCAGCCACGACCATCACGGCTGCGGCGACGAGTGCCTGGCATTCTTCCTCACGCCTGAACTGGTCGAGACCATCGGTGACAACGCCGACATCTGGCAACGCGGCAGCGTCGCGCCGCTTGCCGAACTGATGGTGCTCGGCGAACTGGCGCAGGCCGCGGCCGACGCGCGCAGCGATATCGGGCTCGACGAAGTCGGCCATGCGCTTGCAGCACGGTTCGTCGATCTGGTGTCGGATCGACCGCGCAAGGGGTTCCAGGCCAGCGCGCGCGACCGCCGCCGCGCGGTGGAAACCGCACTCTGGATCGATGCGCATTCGCCCGGCGCGATCGATCTTGATGGCGCGGCAAGGGAAGCCGGGTTGAGCCCGTTTCATTTCCTGCGGCTGTTTTCCAATGTACTGGGCGTCACGCCACATCAATATCTGGTCCGCTCGCGGCTTCGCCATGCCGCTCAGTTACTCGCGGAAGAAGATCGCGCCATCACCGACATCGCCTTCGACGTCGGCTTCGGCGACCTCTCGAATTTTGTCCGCAGCTTCCATCGCGCCGCCGGCATCTCGCCACGCGCATTCCGGCAGACCTCCCAGGGAAACCGCAAGATTCTCCAAGATCGGCTGGCCGCACACTGACTAGGGTGGCTCCGAAGCGCGATCCGCGCCAAGGGAGATCATCATGTACGACCACATCGGATTGAAAGTCAGCGACCTCGACGCCAGCATTCGCTTCTACGCGGCGGCGCTGGCCCCACTCGGCCACGTCCTGTGCTCACGCGACGAATCCGGCGCAGGGTTCGGCCCGCTGGACGCACCGGCACTTTGGCTTTACCGCGGCAAAAACGGCGATCGCGCCGGCGTACATCTTGCGTTCCGTGCCACAGATCACGCCGCGATCAAGGCATTTCATGCCGGCGGTCTCAAAGCGGGCGGCCACGACAATGGCGCGCCCGGACGGCGGGCCGACTATAGCCCGACTTACTATGCCGCGTTCCTGATCGATCCCGACGGCAACAATGTCGAAGCCGTCTTCACGTGAGGTATCAAAATGGCATCCATCCATAAGGACATTTTGATCGACGCGCCCGCGGACGAGGTTTGGGACGCGATCGCGGATTTCGGCGCGCTGCATACCCGACTGGTGCCGGGCTTCGTGACCGATACCCAACTCGATGGCGACGCACGCATCGTGACCTTCTCCAACGGCTCCAGCGCACGCGAAATTCTGGTCGATTGCGACCAGGCGCGCAAACGGCTGGTCTATGCCATCGTCAGCGAGCGGGTGAAGCAACACAGCGCATCGGTGCAGGTGCTCTCCGACGGCGCAACGCGCAGCCGCGTAATCTGGATCGCCGACGTACTTCCGCACGAGATCGCGCCCTATATGGACGCACAGATGGACCTGGGCGCGCTCGCCATGCAGAAGGCGCTCGCTCGCACAGCCTGAAGACTCACGACAGCGCCGAACGCACCTCAGGAACAGGTCCGGCCTTCGGGCCCCAGCGCGTCAGCAATACGCTGAGCGCCGACAGCACGCCGAGCAGCACCATCGAGGCCGCTGCGAGTTTGAAGAAGCTCATGCTGGTGGCGTCGATCGACAGCAGCCACCAGCCGCCGGCGCCAACGAATAAAAGCCGTGCGGTTTGCGACAACACCGGGCCCAGCACTTTTGCGGCGCCCTGCGACGAGAAATACATCGCGGTGGCGAGGCCAAGGAAGGCGTACATCGGCGCGCCCGTCGCGAGATATTGCTGGCTGGCCGCGCGGACGCTCGCGTCCCGCGTGAACAGGTTGACCCAGAGATCCGGAAAGATCGCGATCAACGTACCGAGAACGCCGACCACGGCGAACGAAATCCAGCCCGCGGTCCAGGCGACGCGGCGCGCCCGCGCCACGCGGCCGGCGCCGATCGCCATGCCGACCATTGGCACCGAGGCGACGCCGACCGCGAAGGCCAGCGTCGTCAGCAGGAATTCCAGCCGCGCGCCGACGCCATAGCCGGCCAGCACCTCGTTGCCATAGCGCGCCAGCATGTGGGTGAAGACCGTGATGGTCAGCACCGACTGCAGCGGCGAGAAGCAGGCGATGGCGCCGACCTTCAGAATATCGAGGAACATGCCGCGCTGGATTCTAAATCCCTTGCGCAACGGCTGGACCCGGGCGCGGCCGGAAAACACGTACCACCCCATGATCGCCGTGCCGATGCTGTAGGCGATCAGCGAGCCCGCCGCGACGCCGGGCATGCCGAATTGCGGCACCGGCCCGAGGCCGAGGCCAAGCACGCCGCCGAGAATGATCTGGCACACCGCGGAATTTAGCGTGATCGCCGAGGGCAGCTTCATATTGCCGGTGCCGCGCAGGATCGCGGCCAGCGTATTCATCAGCCACGGGATCACGCCGCCGCCGAAGAAGATCGTGGTGTAGCCGATCGCCTGCGACAGCACGCTGCCGCGGCCGCCCAGCGCTTCCAGCAGCGCCGGGCCGAACAACAGCATGCCCAGCGTGAAGGCGAGACCAAAGCAGATACCGATCAGCAACGCATGCGCGGCCAATGTCGAGGCGCGCTCGCGATCGCCGGCGCCGAGCGCGCGTGCAATCGCCGAGGAGACGCCGCCGCCCATCGCGCCGCCGGACATGGTCATGGTGAGAATCACGAACGGAAACACCAGCGCCATCGCCGCCAGCGATTCCGTGCCAAGCCGGCCGATATAGGAGGTCTCCGCAACGACGACCAATGTGCCGGCGCTGAGTGCCACCACATTCGGCCACGACAGCCGCAGCAGCGTCGGCAGGATCGGGTGATCGAGCAGCGGGTTTTTCGCGGGCCCCTTGAGGCCCGGCAGCGGCTGCTTTTCGGCATCGACCAATGCGAGTTCGGCGATGACGACGTCGGACATGCGTTTCCCCAAATCTTCCGGTCTTGATCGCCGGAAGCACGCTCGTTCCTAGCACCGTTTCTGCGCAGCGCCATGCGCGCCACGCGCATGGGCCCTGCCCGAATTGCGCTGCAGCGTATGAACGGACGCGCCTAGCCGATCGACCAGATGAACGGCAGCGCACCGCCACGTGCGGGGATCAAGGTGACGGGAATATTGCGGCCGCAGCCGGCAGCGAGACCTTCGACCAGTCCTTCCAACGCCCGCGCGCAGGCCGGGTGATGGTCTCCGACACCGTCCATCAGCTTCCACGTCTGCTGGCGGATTTCAAAGCTGCCTGCGGATTCGCTGATCTCAACCATGTCGTCCTGCGCAGCAAACAGCACGCCGAGAAACTCGGCGAAGGCTTTTGCACTGCCGCGCTGCATCGCAAAGCCGGCCGAGACCTCGTCAAAATACTGCATGCCGATCAGCTTGCCGGTAAGATGCAGCAGGTAGCCCGCATCGACCGGGCCGAACAGCTGCACCGCCACCGGCACTGCGGTCCGGACATATTCCATGGCGTAATTACGATAGGCCTTTTCCAGCCTCGGCTTGGGCCAGCTCGTCACCGGCAGCGCCGGCGCCTTTGCGGGATCGAACAGCGGCGCTTCCAGATGCCGCGCAAATACCAGCCGCTGATCAGGATCAAGATCGTGATCGTATTCGCGGTAATAGCCCTCGAGGCCATCCTGCCCGTCGACACTCTGCTTGGTGCAGACAAAGCCCATGCGGGGATTGCCGAGCGAGACACCGTTGTTGGCGTGCCAGCCGCGCAGCATCGCGCGCGATACCTCGCCGGGCACGCCGCAGATCGCGGTGCCGCGCCAGATCCAGCGCGGCGGCGGATAGCGGATCCAGGCCTTGCGGTCGTTCTCATACATGTATTCAACCGACACGCCGCCGATCCAGTTCGAGAGATAGTGATACTGCGCCGCGGCCACCGCCGGCGGCAGACCACTGAGACCGAGCTTTTCGAGACCGGGCAGAAAACGCTCCTGCTGCTGACGGCGAAAGATCCGGAACATGAATTCGGCGGCATCAGCCGTGCCACGCCGCGTCACGGCGGTGAGAATCAATCCTGTAAAATAGGCGTGGTAGAGATCGGCGACGCTGCGCCACCGCGCCCAGGTCGTTTCCTGCCCTTCAGTCATTTTCGCTCCCGTTTTCGTTTTGCAGGACCATAGCCTCGTCACGGTCAATTCACATGAAATTCATGCGCGCGAACTGAACGTTCTCTGAGCTGCCGCATTTGTGTCCGGCAATCAGAGGATTTCCGATGCGAAACAAGTTTCTGCTCTCCGCCTGCCTCGTTGTTCTGGCGCTTCCACTGGCCGCCTGCAGCGAGCAGGCCACCAATACATCCGGCGAAGATTTCGGGACATCGCCCAGGCTGGTCGAACCAGTCAAGACGCTGATCCCCACTGTCAACATCGCCACCGCCACAGGCTGGCCGCAAGGCGGCAAGCCAACCGCCGCGAGCGGCATGGCCGTCAACGCCTTCGCCACCGGGCTCGACCATCCGCGCACACTCTACGTGCTGCCAAATGGCGACGTGCTGGTCGCCGAGACCAACGCGCCACCAAAACCGGAAGACGGCAAGGGCATCAAAGGTTGGATCACGAAAAGAGTGATGGGCCGCGCCGGCGCGGGCGTGCCAAGCGCCAACCGCATTACGTTGCTGCGTGACGCCGACGGCGATGGCGTGGCGGAAACCAGGTCCATCTTTCTTGAGGGCCTGAATTCGCCATTCGGCATGGTGCTGGTCGGCAACGAATTCTTCGTCGCCAATTCCGATGCCGTGGTGAAATTTCCGTACAAGACCGGCGACACGAAAATCACTTCGTCCGCGATGAAGGTCGCCGATCTGCCGGGCGGCCCGATCAACCATCACTGGACCAAGGATCTCACCGCGAGCCCGGACGGCACAAAACTCTATGCCACGGTGGGCTCCAACAGCAATGTCGGCGAGAACGGCATCGAAGCCGAGAAGGACCGCGCCGGGATTCTGGAGATCGATCGCGCTACCGGGGCCTCGCGTGTATTCGCTTCGGGCCTGCGCAATCCGAACGGACCGTCATGGCAACCGCAGAGTGGCGCGTTGTGGGTGACGGTCAATGAGCGCGACGAGATCGGCAGCGACCTCGTACCGGACTACATGACCTCGGTGAAGGACGGCGGCTTCTACGGCTGGCCCTATAGCTACTACGGCCAGCACGTCGACGTCCGCGTCGATCCGCAGCGGCCTGATCTCGTGGCCAAGGCGATCGTGCCGGATTACGCGCTCGGCGCACACACCGCGTCGCTCGGCCTCACCTTCAATACCGGCGATCTGTTTCCGGGCAATATGAAAGGCGGTGCCTTCGTCGGCCAGCACGGCTCGTGGAATCGCAAGCCGCGCAGCGGCTACAAGGTGATCTTCGTGCCGTTCGTGGACGGCAAACCATCTGGCAAGCCGCAAGACGTCCTGACCGGCTTTTTAAACGCCAGCGGCGAAGCACAGGGCCGTCCGGTCGGCGTCAAGATCGACAAACAGGGCGCCTTGCTGGTCGCCGACGATGTCGGCAACGCAGTGTGGCGCGTAACGCCGTCAAAGGCCCAGGCGGCGATGCAATAGGTGCGGCCAGTTACCACGGACTTGTGAACGACACTGGTCTGAACGCGAGACGTCGCAGCCGCTCAATCAGCTTGCCGAGGCCGCTAGTTGAGTATATTCGCGCTACTGACAGATAAAATTTCAATAGCTCAAAGGAAATTGCCGTGTCTTCCGGTGGAGAGAAAGTCGCTTCGCGCCGTAAGCGAAACGCTCCGACCGTTCGGCCGCGCGCCGAGGGAAACATTACCGAAGCCACCTATAAAAAGCTGCACGACCTGATCGAGGCGCGAAAACTCTCCCCAGGCGAGGTCATCGAAGAGCGCCGCCTCGCGCTTCGCCTGAAAGTCTCGCGGACCCCCCTTCGCGCCGGCATCAGCAGACTTTTGGGAGAAGGCAGGCTTGAACAGCTTTCGAATGGCTCCGTGGTTGTCCGGAATATCGGAATGGCGGAATTGCTCGAACTTATTCACCTACGCCTGTTGCTGGAGAGCGAGGCGGCGTCCATTGCAGCGACCCGCATCGCAATCGACGTCCTGCAGCCCATCAAGGCCAGGCTTGAGGACATCATCGCCACGGCCCAGATTTCCAGGACACTACACTGGACACTCGATGACGAAATCCACGATCAGATCGCACAGAACTGCGGCAATCGATCTCTGGAAAAGCTCATTGGTGAAATCCGCCAGAAAATCAGGATGTGCAACGTGGAGCGCCGGCCGGAACGCCTGCTGCCAGCCAGCCGCGAACACCTCGCCATTGTCGATGCGATCATCAACCGCAATAGCGCCGCAGCGCGCCACGCCATGATCCAGCACCTCACCAACGTCCGCCAGGGAATGCTGGAGACTTTTGGAATTTTTCTGCCCGAAACTCACGGCTGATCGGCGATAGGCGTCGGTATCCTAGGTTGTCCGGGGCAGTGCCGTTGCCCGCAGAACCTGCACCGTGCCCGCATTTTCTCGCTGAAAGTCCAAATTTGACGCAACTTCGACGCCGCCACGAGTTGACTGCGCCCGATAGGTGAGGTCCACTGGTATACCATTGGAATAACGCGGGGCGCGGGCATTGACCTGCGGTAAAATTGTTGTCGGATGCCATGATCGAAGCGCCCTATACCGTAACCCCCGAGCCGCTATCGCCCGAGGCGTTCGCGCTGTTCGGCGATGTCGCCGAGCGCCCGATCGAGCAGCGCCGGCGTTACCTTCCGACGTCCCTGGACCGTGCCGACGACGCAAAGACCTTCTCGCTGTGGATCAGCAACGCGGCAGCCGTCGGCGTTCTGCCGCTGCGACTGGTCACGCTCGAGCGCCACCCCTACTCCGCCCAGACCTTCATTCCGCTCGGAACTGGCCGATTCCTCGTTATCGTTTGCAAGCCCGATCCGGACGGACACCCGGATCTGGCTACGCTACGGTGCTTCATTGCCGGTGCGCAGCAAAGCGTGACATTCGGGCGAAACGTCTGGCATCACCCGATGACCGTGCTCGACCATTCCATGGAATTTGCCGTCGCCATGGGAATGACCGGGCGTCAGGATGACGATGTGTTCGTCACCCTTGATGCGGTCGTTAATGTCGTCAAGCCGCAAACCCCGTAGAAATCGCCTCCATGACGCAGCAGAACGATCATCTCGAACGTAATTTCGTCGGCTACGGCCGGACGCCACCGAATCCGAAATGGCCGGGAGCGGCGCGCATCGCTCTCAATGTTTGCATCAATTACGAAGAGGGATCCGAACCGTCGTTTCCGGATGGTGATGGCTTTAGCGAGACGGCACTGACCGAAGGCGGCGCGGGCGGTTTCGAGGGACGCGACCTCGCCGCGGAATCGATGTTCGAATATGGCAGCCGCATCGGCTTCTGGCGCATTCTGCGCATGCTGTCGGAACGCGGAATGACCGCAACCGTGATGGGGTGCGCGCTGGCGCTGGAGCGTAACGACGAGGCCTGTTCAGCGATTCGCGAGCACGGCTATGACGTGTGCGCGCATGGCTGGCGATGGGAGCGGCACCAGCTTCTGAACGAAGACGAAGAGCGCGAACGCATCCGCAACACCGTCGAAAGCCTTGCACGTACCATCGGCGAGCGGCCGCTGGGCTGGTATTGCCGCTATGGACCAAGCGTCAATACGCGCCGCCTCGTCGTCGAAGAGGGCGGGTTCCTCTACGATTCCGACGCCTACAACGACGAGCTGCCGTATTGGACCCGGGTCGCCGGCCGACCGCATCTGATCGTGCCTTACGGCCTGGCCAACAACGACGCCAAGTTCAGCCGCGGAGCCATGGCGACCGCCAACGACTTCTTCGAATATCTGCGCGATGCCTTCGACCTGCTTTATGCCGAAGGGGCGACGGCGCCCAAAATGATGTCGGTCGGCCTGCATACGCGCATCATCGGTCATCCGGGCCGCGCGGCGGGATTGCAGCGCTTCCTGGATCACGTTGCGAACCACCCTTCGGTCTGGGTCTGTCGCCGTGCAGATATCGCACGCCATTGGCGCGACACCCATCCGCCCGCGCTTTGATCACGCTGCAACATCCTGAACTCAAAGAGGATAACGAGATGAAACTGAAATTCACGATACTCGCGCTGCTGCTCTCGACAGGTGGCACGATGGGCGGCATCGCCAGCGCACAGGAAGCCGATCATCCTTCGGACAAGCCGATGATCGTCGCGTCCGACTTCGGCGTGGCGCCGTGGATGGTGCGCGGCGCAAATGGGCCCGAGGGCTTCGGCGCCGATCTCATCAACGAGATCGGCAAGGACCTTGGACGCCCCAAGGTCGAAATCGTCGACATCAATTTCTCCGGGCTGTTCGCCGCGCTGTTTGCCAAGCGCGCTGAATTCCTTGTCAATCCGCTGAACCTGACGGCCGAGCGCGCTGACCGCATGCTCTACACCGAGCCGCTGTTCTCCACCGGCAACGGTTTTCTGGTCCGCGCCGCCGATGAAATGAAAGGTTTCGAAGATCTCAAAGGCAAGGCCGTCGCCGTAAACCGAGGCACGATCTCCGACACCTGGGCGACCGCAAACGCCGAGAAATACGGCTTTGAGGTGCAGCGCTACGATGTCTTCCCGGATACCGTCCAGGCGATCCTGACCCGCCGCGCATTCACGGCGCTCAACGAAATCCCGACCACGGTGTTCGCGGCCAGCCAGAACAAGGCGATCAAGGTCGGCTTCAAGGATTTCAACGGCCGCAACTTTGCTTACGCCTTCCGGTTGGAAGACACCGAATATCGCAACAAGGTCGAGAACGTGATTGAGTGCATGAAGCTCGACGGCCGCCTGCGCAAGCTGCATGAGAAGTGGTATGGCGCAGCGCCCGACGCGGGCTCCGCCGTGGACACCGTCTATTTCGGCTACGGCCCTCCCGGCTTCAAGGGGTTCGAGCCCACCGCGCATGTGCCCAAGTGCAAGTGACGTCGCGAAGCTGACGTCGAGATAGCGCAACCTGACCGGACCGGCGTGACGCCGGTCCGGTCGCCGATAGCAGAGACCTGATGGACCGGATCGTCGAATATTACTTCAACGCCAGGGTTCTCGCGATCGCCTTCCCCGAGGTGCTGGCGGGTTTTCGCACGACCGTCATCGTCTCCCTTCTGGTGATCGCATGCGGCACGCTGATCGGCCTTTCGCTCGCATTGGTACGCTGTGCGAATTGGCGCCCGGTCAATTTCGTCATCTCCGTCTATGTCGATGTGCTACGGACGCTGCCGCAACTGGTCGTCATCGTCTTTATCTATTTCGGCCTGCCCTACCTTGATCTCACGATGTCGCCGTTCCTGACCACCGTGCTGGCGCTGGGCATGGTGCTGTCAGCCTTCAGCACCGAAATCTTCTGGTCCGCGATCATGGCGCTGCCGCGCGGACAATGGGACGCCGCTAGCGCGCTCGGCTTCAGCCGGGTCCGAACGCTGACAACGATCATTCTTCCGCAGGCCATCCGGCTTGCCATCCCGCTTCTGACCAACCGGGCGATTTCGATCAGCAAGGGAACGGCGCTCGGCACCGCTGTCTCGCTGCCGGAGACGCTGGGACAGGCGCAAAGCGTGATGGCACTGGTTGCCAACCCCTCGCCGCTCACGCTCGCGGCGGCGTTCTACATCACGTTCTTTCTACCATTGGTGGTCGCCAGCCGGTGGATCGAATACCGATACAGCCAGGGGCGCTGAGCACACCATGGAGCTGCTCCTCGAAAATTTCGCCAATCTGGATTCGCTGTTGCGGATTTATCCGCTGCTGCTGCAGGGGCTGATCTACACGATCTGGCTGTCAGCCGTGGCGCTGCCACTCGGAATTCTGCTCGGCTTGGCCATCGCCGTGATCTACAGTTTCAGGAACCGATGGCTGAACATCGCGTTGCTGATCTATATCGACCTCTTCAGGTCGTTTCCGGTCGTCGTTCTGCTGATCCTGATCTTTTACGGCCTGCCCTTCCTCGGGCTGACGCTGGGCGGCTTCACCGCAGCCGTCCTTGCCATCGTTCTCAACAACTCCGGCTATTACGGCGAGATTTTCCGTGCCGGCATCCTCTCCGTTCCGCCGGGCCAGACCGAGGCGGCGCGCGCACTGGGCTTCAAGCCGCTCCATGTCGTCTTCTACATCATTCTGCCGCAGGCCATCCGCAACGTGCTGGCGCCGCTGGCCAGCAACTCGCTGGAACTGGTGAAGACAACGCCGATCGCTGCTCTCGTCGCGCTGCCGGAACTGTTGAGGTCAGCACGCGTCGCCCAGGAGCAGACTTACAATCCGACGCCATTGATGGCTGCCGCCGTCATCTTTTTTGTCATCCTGTATCCGTTCGCGCGCTGGGTGGCGCGGCTGGAGCGGCAGGCCCTCAAGGCTCGGTGAAGATGACCACTCTGATCACTGGCGGAAGCGGCTTTATCGGCCTTTCAATTGCTGAACGTCTGATCGCCGAGGGCGAAGACGTCGTTCTGTTCGACTTGAAAGCCCCCGCCGCCGATATGCTGTCGCGTCAGGAGCTCGCCGGCGTCATCATGGTCACCGGAGACGTCAGGAACGCAGCCGACATCGACCGCGTTCTGGGCGTTACCGACATTGGCCGGGTGATTCATACGGCCGCCATGACGCCTAATCAGCAGCGCGAGCACGACGAAGCGCGCCGGATCGTCGACGTCAATATTGGCGGGACGGTCACCCTTCTTGAACGAGTGGCAACGCGGTCTTCAATCAAGCGTATCGTCGTTCTCAGTTCCGTTGCCGTCTACGGCTTCTCGAAGCCTACCTCGTCGGGGCTGTTCGAAGAAGACCTGTCACCGCCGGCCCCCGCAGCCCTCTATGGCATTACCAAGCTTGCGGCCGAACAGGCCGCGCTCCGCATCGGCCATCTCCATGGCATGGACGTTCGCGTGATCAGGCTGGGGCCGGTCTACGGGGCATGGGAAAGCCATACCGGCGCGCGCGATGCGTTGAGTCCGCATCACCAGATAATCGGCATGGCGCTGGAAGGCCGCGAAGTCATACTGCCCCGCGCCATGACAGCGGACTGGATCTATTCCCGTGACGCGGCCGATGGCATTGCCAGGGTGAGCAGCGCGACGACGTTGCGCCACCACACCTACCATGTCGGCGGCGGCATACTGTCCAGTCTGGCGCAATGGTGCGAGATCATCGCCCGGCACATTCCCGACTTTCGCTGGAAAATGGCTGAATCCGAAACAGCGGGCAATGTGATCTATTCATTGCCAAAAGATCGCGCGCCGCTGAACATCGCCCGATTGACCGGCGATACTGGCTTTCGGCCCTTGCACGATCTGGAATCTGCGGCGCGCGCGATTATCTTGCCTGGCTTCAAAGCGGCGAGCGTTCTCCGCGGGCCGCACGGGAGGCCGGAGTTCAATGACACGTCGTCTTGCTGACAAATCAATCCTCATTACAGGTGCATCGTCTGGCATCGGCCGGGCGATTGCCCGGCGTTTCGCCGACGAGGGTGCGCGGCTCGTTCTCGCAGATCTGACCGCCGACGTTCGCGAAGGTGGAGTTCCCACCGCAGACCTGCTGCGCGCGGAGGGGCATGAGGTTGAATTCATCCAGATGGACGTCTCATCCGAGGAGGATGTGGCCCGCGCCGTCGGACGCACGATCGAGCGCTTCGGTCGCCTCGACGTGCTGGTCAACAACGCCGCGATTGGCGTCGGAAAATCCCTGGCGGACACCAGCCTCGCCGAGTGGAACAGGGCGCTTGCGGTCAATCTGACCGGCGTGTTTCTGATGTCGCGTGCGGCTGTCAGGCAGATGCTGAAACAGGACGTGCGCCACGAGGCCCGCGGACGTATCGTCAATATTTCGTCCCAGCATGGCATGATCGCCTGCCCGGAAGACATCGCCTATGGCACATCAAAATCGGGCGTCGTCTACATGACCCGCCAGATCGCAGCCGACTACGCCGGAGACTATATCATCTGCAATGCGGTCGCCCCGGGCAAGATCGTGACCGGCAAACCGGGCCGGGCGGCCGAGCCACGCTGGATGGATTATTCCCGCAGCCGAACGCCGATGCCGCGGCTGGGCAAGCCTGACGACGTCGCCAATGCAGCGCTGTTTCTGGCCTCGGATGAGGCAACGTTTATGACGGGCGAGAACATTCTCGTCGATGGCGGCTGGATGGCGGCATGACGAACAGTTCGGAGACAACGATGATGCACGCGTCTGGCGAGATGGCGCTCCCGGAAACGGCTTCGCCGATTATCGAGATGTCCGGCGTCACAAAATGGTACGGCGACGTTCAGGTCCTGAAAGACATCAATTTCACTGTCGCGCGCGGTGAACGCGTTGTGGTCTGCGGGCCTTCCGGATCCGGTAAATCAACCATGATCCGCTGCATCAACCGGCTGGAGGAACATCGCGACGGTCGTATTGTCGTGAATGGCGTTGAACTTGATCACTCGACGAGAAATGTCGATGTGGTCCGCCGCGACGTCGGCATGGTGTTTCAACAGTTCAATCTGTTTCCACACCTGACGGTGCTGCAAAACCTGACCATTGCGCCGCGAAAGATTCGCGGTGCCAGCAGGCAGGAGGCCGACGAGATCGCCCGTTACTTCCTGGACCGTGTGCGGATTTCGGAACAGGCCGACAAATATCCCAATCAATTGTCTGGCGGGCAGCAGCAGCGCGTCGCGATCGCACGTGCGCTGTGCATGACGCCAAAGATCATGCTGTTCGATGAGCCGACCTCGGCGCTGGATCCTGAAATGATCCAGGAGGTCCTCGACGTTATGGTCGGTCTCGCACGCGAGGGCATGACCATGGTGTGCGTCACCCACGAAATGGGGTTTGCCAGGACGGTGGCCGATCGAGTCGTCTTCATGGATGCTGGAAAGATCGTTGAGGAGGGAGCTCCCACCGACTTTTTCTCAAATCCCAAGAATGACCGGACCCGCGCGTTTCTCAAGCAGATCATGCATCGGTAGCGCAGCGTCCCTCGTTAGCCAATGACGACGAGGTGACTTGATTTTCGTCGGCAGTCTGCATCTCTTGCTTCCAGGATCCTTGATCAAATCGACGGAAAATTCATGCCTTACGCGAGCGGGGTCGGCGGCGCCGAGATCTATTACGAGAAGCACGGAAGCGGCACACCGATCATAATGTCGGCCGGCATGGGCGGCAGCGGCTCGTTCTGGACGCCGCAGCTTACGGCGCTCAGTGGACGGCACACCGTCATTCTTTACGATCACGCGGGCACCGGACGCAGCAAGACCGACGCCACCTGCGTTCGCTCGATTGCCGGCATGGTCGACGATGTCACCGGCGTCATGGACCACGCCGGGATCGACGCAGCTCATATCGTCGGCCATGCGGTCGGCGGCATCGTCGGGATTGAGCTGGCCATGAGTCGGCCGGAGCGGCTACGCAGCCTGACCGTGGTCAATGGCTGGGGACGGGCCGACCCGTTTCTGCGGCGCTGCTTCGAAGTCCGCCAGCAACTTCTCAACCAGTCCGGGCCAAAGGCCTATGTGCGGGCGCAGCCGCTGTTTCTGTTTCCACCGCAATGGATCTCGGAAAACATCGCGCATCTGGAAGCCCAGGAAGAGCACATGCTCGCGCATTTTCCGGCTACCGCAACGATGAACCAGCGGATTGAGATGTTTCTCGCCTTCGATCCCGGCGCGCGGCTCGCCACGATCACAACACCGACGCTGGTCACGACCGCGACTGACGACGCACTGGTGCCAGCCTATCTGACGCGGCAGCTCGCCGCGGCGATTCCTGGCGCGCAACTGCGTGAGGTCGAGTACGGCGCCCATGCCTTCACCGCGGTGACACCTGAAGTATTCAATATGATGCTGCTGGATTTCCTTGAGAGCATCGACGAATAGCCTGCAGACGGAGCGCCCGCGCGAACCGCGCGGGCGCCTGCGATTTTCTCCAACAGCCAGATCAGGGCGTGATCAGGATCGCGCCCGTCGTGGCCCGGCCTTTCGCCGCCTCATGAGCCTTGACGATATCGTCAAGCTTGAAGCGCGCGCCGATATCGACCTTGACCTTGCCGGTCGCAATCGCGTCGAACAGATCGGCCGCATTGGCGCGGAACGTGGCGGGATCCGCATTGTGCGGGAACACCGACGGCCGTGTCAGAAACAGGCAGCCCTTCTTGTTGAGCAATTCGGGCTCGAGCGCAGGCACGGGACCCGAAGCCGCGCCGTACAGCACCACAAGCCCGAACGGCGCGGTGCAATCGAGCGAATGCATGAAAGTGTCCTTACCCACCGCGTCGTACACGACGCGCGCCTTGCGGCCGCCGGTCGCTTCGAGGAATCTGGCGGGCCAGTCCGGCTTCGAATAGTCGATGGCGAAATCGCAGCCGGCCTTCAGCGCGATCTCGCATTTCTCCGGCGTGCTGGCGGTGCCGACCACGGTGGCGCCGAGCGCCTTGGCCCAGCTGCTGAGGATCTGGCCGACGCCGCCTGCCGCCGAATGCACCAGCACGAGATCGCCGGGCTGGATCGCGTGGGTCTTCTTGACCAGATATTGTACCGTCATACCCTTGAACAGCAGCGTCGCGGCGGCTTCGTCGCTGACGCTGACCGGCAATACCACAAGCTTGCTGGCGGCGACATTGCGTCGGTCGGCATAGGCGCCGATGCCCGCGTTCATATAGGCGACGCGGTCGCCGACCTTCACTTCGGTCACGCCGGAACCGATGGCTTCAACCACACCGGCGGCCTCGTGGCCGATCCCGGTCGGCAACGGCAGTGGCATCGCGCCGGCACGCTGCGAGATGTCGAGATAGTTGAATCCGATCGCGGTCTGGCGGATCTGTGCTTCGCCGGCACCGGGCGCGGCGAGATCGAAGGTTACGACCTTCATCACATCAGGAGCGCCGAACGCCGCTACCTGAACTGCTCTTGCCTTGGTCATATTCACTCCTGCTTGCTGGCCCGCCGCGAGGCCGCGGGCATGCTGTGGTCCATCGATTTCAATGGTTGTGGTCAGTTTCGGCGTCAACACAACAGGCGGATACTGTCGCTCCCACATGAAGTGCGCCGACGCAACGACTGCGGACGACGTCTAGGCTGCTATGTCGACGCCAAGCTCAGCCCAGATGGTTTCGTAGAGTTCGGTGAACCGCTGCTGTTTGCGGATTTTCATCGGGTGCCGCAAGTCCGCATCAATCCCGACGGTGTGGATCGCCTTCACCCGGCCGGGGCGGCTGGTGATGACCACAATGCGATCCGCCATGGTGATGGCCTCGCCCACATCATGGGTCACAAGCACGACGCTGCAATTCCGCTCGCGGATGATGCGCGCCATATCGGCCTGCAACACCAGACGGGTCTGGCTGTCGAGCGCCGAGAACGGCTCGTCGAGCAGGATGACGTCGGGGCTGAACGCCAGCGTCCGCATGAAGGCGACGCGCTGGCGCATGCCGCCGGACAGGGCCGAGGGGTAGCTGTCCTCAAAGTCTTTCAGGCCATAAGCCTCGATCAGGGTGCGGGCGATCGTCTCCGCGTCCTTGCGCGGCATCTTCCGCACCTGCAGGCCGATGATCACATTGTCCAGCACGGTACGCCACGGCAGCAGCAGGTCCTTCTGCAGCATGTAGCCGACGTGCCCGGTGGCCTGATGCACCTGCTTGCCGTTGACCTGGATCTTGCCCTGCGTCGGCTCCAGCAATCCCGCGATGATGTTGAACAGCGTGGTCTTGCCACAGCCGGAGGGACCTACGATGGCGACGACCTCGCCCTTGTGAAGCTCAAAACCGATATCGGCGATGGCGTTGACCGGCGCCGCGGCGTCGGGATTGAAGGTCATCCCGACATCCTGGGCGCGCAGGACGACTTCGGCCTCAGGCGCGCTCATGAGTGACCTCGTTTGCAAATTTGTGCTGAGCCAGGAAGCCGAGCACCGCATCACTGAAAATCTTCGGTTCGGCACGCGACAGTGCATGCCCGCCCTTCGGAACCTTGATCAAGGTTGCCCCCTTGATGCGCTCGACCATGATCTCGGATGCATAAGGCGGCGTCAGGATATCGTCTTCAGCCACGATCGCCATGGTCGGGCAACAGATACGATCATGATACTGCAGGCCGTCGAATTCGAGGATTCCGGCCGCGCGCGCATCGAGGATCGTCTTGGTCGGCGTATTGGCGATCGACGCCGCGATATCGCGTTCCAGCGTGTCCTTGTTGTCGCGGATGTAATACGGCGGATACAGGAACACCGGCGTGGTCCGGTGATATTCCGCCTCACCCATCGCCATGACGACACGGCGACGCAGCTGCATGTTCACTTCCATCAGATTGTCATGCACCGCCCAGCTGCCATACAGGACGAGGCTGGCGATCCGCTCCGGTGCGATGGCCGCGATGACCTGACCGATAGCACCGCCGGTGGAATGCCCGACCAGATGCGCCTTCTCTATTTTGAGCGCATCCATCAGATGCAGCAGATCATGCGCCATCAGTTCGACGGTGTAACGCATCTCCGAGCGCGTGCTGCCGCCGGTGCCGCGATGGTCGTGCAGGATGATGCGGTAGCGCTCGGCAAAAGCGGCAATGTTCGGATTCCAATACGAGGCAGCGCCGCCGAGACCGGCAACCAGCAGGACGGGTTCGCCGGCGCCGTGAATGTCGTAATGGATTTCAGCGTCGGGAATTTTTGCGAGCGGCATTCCAGTTTCCTCTTAGCGCCACATCATGCGGCGTTCGATCCATCCGACCATCGCATCGAGCACAAGGGCCAGGATCATCAGGGCCAGTATCCCGCCCCAGACGGCATTCAGATTGTAGAGCGTCCCGGAATAATAGACGTAGTAGCCGAGACCCTGCTCTGCCGAGATGTACTCGCCGACCACCGCGCCGATCATCGCGAAGCCGATGTTCAGGCGGAACGCCGAGGCGATCCAGGGCAGCGAACCGGGGACGATCACCATGCGGAAGATCTGCCAGCGGCTGGCGCCGATCGCCTTCAGCATCCGCACATAGTCGTTGTCGATTTCCTTGCTGCCGTCGAACGACGTGATCATCGCCACGATGAAGGTGATGATGGCGGCTACTGCGATCTTCGATTCGATGCCGATCCCGAACCAGACGATGATCAGCGGCGCCAGTGCGATCTTCGGCAAGCCGTTCAGCGCCACCATCAGCGGCCGCAACACGGCGGCCGCGGTCGGCGACAGCCACAGCGACAGGCCGGCAACCGAGCCGAGCACGCCGCCAATCACGAAACCGAGCACGGTTTCCTTGGTGGTGACCCAGGTGTCACGCAGCAATGTCCCGGTCAAAAGCGCTTTCGACAGTTCGCGCCAGATGCCGGTGGGCTGGCCGTAGAGATAGACCTTGATCCATTCATGCCGGATCGCGACTTCCCACAGCAACAGAAAGCCGGCGACCAGCAGCAATTGGTAGAACAGAACGCGGCCGTGACCGAGAAACGAGAGCAGCGATCGCCTTCGCTTCGCGGCCAGTTTGCTGGCCATGGCCCGCTCGGCTAGGACGCCAGCCGTTTCGGTATTCGCCATCGTTACGGCCCGACGTAAGCGGTCGTGGCGATCTCGACGAGGAAATCCGGGCGCACCAGCGGCGTCTGGATGCAGTAGCGCGCCGGCGGATTTTCCGGGAAGTATTCTTTATACACCGCATTCATGGCAGCGTAGTCCGAAAGGTCCTTCAGGAAAATCTGGTTGAAGACGACGTGCTTCAACGTGCCGCCGCCGGCCTCGATCACGGCCTTGACCGCTTCGATGACGTAGCGTGTCTGCGCCGTCGCGTCGCCGACGCCCATGGTTTCGCCGTTCGGGCCGATCGCCAGCGTGCCGGACACATAGATGAAGCCTCCGGCCTTGGTGCCTGCACTATAGGGCGCGAGCGGCGGCGGCGGATTCGGAGGGGTCAGGATTTCAATCGGCATGACGGTCCCTTTGGTTTGTGTTTGGTTTCTCTTGGGTGAAGAAATCAGGCGGCGCGTTCGACGGCACAGGCAGCCGCGACGTCATTGACCGTCGCGCTCCAGCCGAAGAATTGTTCGACATTATAGATCGTGGCCTGCTGGATGAAATCCGGGCCGGCCTGGTAGCAGGCGTCACGGATCAGCACCGGGAAGTACTCCTTGAAATACGCATCACGAATCGTCGATTCGACGCAGACATTGGTGGCAACGCCGCAGACCAGCAGCGTCTCGATGCGACGGCTGCGCAAAATGCTGTCGAGCTGCGTGCCGGTAAAACCGCTGTAGCGCGGCTTCGGGATCACAATGTCATTGGCTTCCGGCTTGAGCTCCTTGACCAGCTCGTAATCCCACGTGCCCTTGGTGAGCAGCTTGCCATAGAGTTCGGGACGCTTGCGCATCAGCTTGAGCGAATTGCCCTTGAGCTGGTTGACAGAGCCGGGACCGCCCGCCTCCTTCTGCTCGGCATCCCAACCGTTCTGCAGCCAGATCACCTGCATCCCTGCATCGCGCGTGATCCGGACCAGTTCGGCAACCGCAGGAATGACCTGCTGCGTCGGCGCCAGATCGACGCCAAGGTGGCTGAAATAGCCACCCGGCGAGCAATAGCCGTTCTGCATGTCGACGACGATCAGCGCCGTCCGCGATGGATCGAATTCGGTCGGTTCGGGCTTGGCCGTCAGGCTTCGCATTGTCGTCTCCCTGGATTAGCCGGCCTTGCCGAACTTGGCGGCGGCCTTTGTCGCGAACGTATTGTCGACCATTTCCTCATACGGACGGCCGGCCTTGATCGAACCGCCGGCGATTTCGAACGTGATGTCAGCGTCCCACTCAGCCTTCGAGATGGTCGGCGCCTTCGGAATGGCCTGGGTCTTGGTCAGCAAGTTTTCCGCGGCGGACCGAATGACGGCTTCATTGACCTGCGGGAATTCGACGATCGACGTTTTCACAAACAGTTCGCGGTCGGCGTGAAGCGCGACCTGCGTTTCGGCCAGCGCATTACAGAACGCCTGCACCATGGCGGGCTCCTTCTCGACCGCAGCGCGCGGCATCATCGCCGTGGTAAATGCCGCCGGCGCGATGAAGTCGCCGAGCGACAGCACCGGCTCAAGGCCGAACTGCTGCTTGGCGATACTCGCATCCCATTCGAACATGGCGGCGAAATCGGCGCGACCATCGAGCACGGCCTGGGCCTGCGCGCCCGGCGGCAACTGCAGGAATTTCACACCGGCAGCCTCGGCATCGAAGCCGCCCTTCTCCTTCATGATGTAGGTCGGCACCTGGATGGTGGAGGACGGAAACCGCAGCGTGGCGATGGTCTTGCCCTTGAAGTCCGCGACCGTCTTCAGATTGGCGCCCGGCTTGGCCACGGCCCACATCGCCATGCCGCCGACGATCTTGGCGACGTTGACGACCCTGGCGCCTTCGGTGGCCGCATTGACCGACATGCCGGTGCCGGTGACGGCAAAGGTGGCGTTGCCGGACAGCACAACCGGCAGGGCGGCTGCGATGCCGCCCGCGGAACTCACCGCGACATCAAGCCCGTGCTTCTTGAAGAATCCGCCGAATTTCGCCGCGTAAACAGATACATAGATGCCAAGATGGATCGCCTCGGAGACCCGGACGGCCGAAGCCTGCTGGGCAAAAGCGGGGCTGCCCATCTTGCCGAGGGCCAGCGCGGCACCTGCTGCGCCTGCCCCGAGGAGCACGGTACGCCGCGGAATCGCCAGCGCAGGACGGGGGAACTTGCTATCTCGGGACGTCATTCGGCTCTCCATCAGGACCAATGCCCAAATGCTAGCCACTGCCTCGCGTTGTACAAAGTCGAGAAACGGTCATGTGAAGTTACCAAAAAGGCAACACCTCGGAGAGCGCCAAACGGCGGTCTACTTGCCGCTATTGCGCAGTTTAGATGCTGCCGCGCGCGGCGCCTGGGACAGCCCCATGATTTCGGATGTCAGCAATTTCAGGAACTCGTGGGCCGCGTGAGGAAGCGGCCTGTCGCGGTGAATACTGATGCTGGAGCGCCCCTCCACGAACTCACCCTCCTCCACCGGAATGGCGCGCAGGCTGCCAGTCGCCAGCTCCTTGATCACCGTCAGCGCCGGCATGAACGCGATCGCGTTGCCCGTCGCGGCCATCGTCTTCGTCAATTCCAGCGAGTTGGTAGTTACCATGACATTGGCCTTGAGCCTGCGCTTGGCGACGGCGCGTTCGAAAATCTGGCGCAGACCGAAGCTGTGTTCGGACAACGCCAGCGGCTGCGTGCAGACATCAGCCAGCGTGAGCGATTTCCGGTTGGCGAATTCGTGCGATGCCGCGACCAGACAATAAAGCGGCTCGGTAAACTCGCCGACGACCTCGATCTCCGCACGCGGCGGCGCGTTGAACGTGATGCCGATATCGGCCTCATCCGCCAGCAACGCTTCGGTAATGCGATCGGTGGACGCGGTGAGCACCTTGAACGAAACGCCGGGATAGCGCTCGTGGAAACGCGCGAGAATGTCCGGCAGCAGGCCCGAAACGATGCCTTCGATCACCCACAGGCTGACTTCGCCGCGCCTGAGCCCGCGCAGATCGTCGATGCCCGTGCGCGCCCGATCGAGATCGCGGAAGATGCGATGGCTGTGCCGCGCGAGGACTTCTCCCGCCGATGTCAGCTGAACACCGTTGTTGGAGCGCTCGAACAGCACCGCGTCAACCTCATGCTCGAGTTGAGCGATCTGACGGCTCACCGCCGAAGGCGCGACATGCAGCCGATCCGCCGCCTTGCGGATCGAGCCGAGTTTGGCAACTTCATTGAAATAACGGAGGGTCAGGAAGCGCAAAGTTCTCTTTCGCGTGATCGAGGGCGCGGGGCAACATTACGGTATCAGGCTGGTTCAGCCTGACATCAAGCGCCTTGATGATGTCGCCCTATTCATCGCGCGCGCCCACCCGCGATTGGTGCAGCATGACCAATTCGCTCGAGCTTAACATCGCCCAAGGCGCGCGCTGACGCTATCCGAGCGTGCTACACGGACCAAATTGGGGCCTACAAAAAGCTTGTTTTGGTGGATTTTCGTCTCGGTCGGGCAACTGGCGGAGAGGGGGGGATTCGAACCCCCGATAGGCTTGCACCTATGCCGCATTTCGAGTGCGGTACAATCAACCACTCTGCCACCTCTCCAGGCGCCAAGATCCGCGGTAGTGCACGGATGGTTGGGCGGAGTTCTAGGCGAGGATGGCTGGCCAGACAAGTCGCGCGGGCGGAAATTCGGCCGATGCGCCCCGGCCGCCGGGAATCGGCCGTTTGAGAGGATATCGGCCCGAGCGGGCCTGGAGGCCCTTCGGTCCGAGGGCGCGCGTGCGATGTTTACGGTTCGCCTCGCGAGCGGGCTTGAAGCCACGGACCGCCTTAGTCCTTGCCTTCCTTCTTCTTGTCCTTCCGGCGGTTGGTGAAACGGGCGTTGCCGAGGCCGGTGCCGATGGTCAGCACACCCCAACGCTCGAAATCCTGCATGAACGGCACCTCGCTGAGGCCTTGGGCGACACCGTCATTGTGCATCAGCACCGCGGTATCGTGATCGCCGATCTCTGGAATTCCCTCAACCAGAAGCGCCGGCAGGTTGAATTTGCTGCTTTCCCAGTTACCCGGCAGGTTCTGCGCGCCCTTCTCGATCGACCCGTCCTCGTTGATAACGCCGGGGCAGGCAATCCCGATGAATGGCGCCAGCTTGAAGCCTTCCGCCTCGGCTGCGGCGATCAGGTCCTTCAGCATCTTCACCAGCCGCTTCACCGCCCCCTCGCGGGTCGGCTCGTCGTCGGCATGGCGCCAGAGATCGGACTTCCACACTGCGGCCTTGGAGAGGTCCGCGGCCTTCTTCCAGCGGGTTTCCACCACGCCGCAGCGGATGTTGGAGCCACCAATATCCACTGCCAGAATGCTGTCATGGGCCTCGAATATCCAGGACGGCGCCAGATGCAGACAACCGATCAGACCGGCCTCGTCGGGATGAAAGCGAATCGGCACCAGATCGACCTTGAAATCCTCGGCCTTGAGGATGATGGCGGTGCGGGCGATGGCGATTTCGCCGATTCGGCTTTGCCGGAAGCCACCGCCGACCACGATGCATTCGGTATCGGCCCAAGCCTTGGTCTTGAGAAACCGCCCTGTGACATAGGCCAATTCCTGGGCAAAATCCTCAATCGCGCCATGCATCAGCGCTGCCGCGGCGATATCGTCACCGAGGAGGCTCTGGTCGAGTTCCGATTTGCCAATTTCCTGAGTGGCCTTCTCTCCCAGCGGATCGTCGCCATTCTTGCGCAACGGTTTTCGTAAGCCGTCCAGAATGCGCCGGAATGCTCCCTTGCTGGCACGGTCGCCCAGGAAGCTGCCGTTATCCTTGAGTTCGATGTTATAGCTGTCCACGTCCACCGAAGGCAGGCGCGTCACGCCGTGCCGGCCAATGCCGGAGGTCGTCGGTGCATCCTCAGCCATTTTTATTCCCACACATTCCAAAATCGTGTGACAATGCGCGGGGAACCGGTTGGTTGCATGGCCGAATTGCCGAGTTGGCCACCCCCGCGAAAATCGACAAATGCCTCAGATTGCCCCATTTTACGGGACGTTTTCCTTGACTCGTGGCTTTGGGCGGCTATAAGTCCCGCATTCGGCGCAGGTTTTTCCTCGCGCCGTTTGTTTTTGCGCGATTGGCGGCAACGTCCACGGTCATGCAGAAATTCGCGGTTTCCTTCGGGATAATCGCGGTGAACCCATAACGACTGAAGAAAAAGCCGGCCCGGACGCATCCGAGGCCGGGATCGAACACGAAGGAATATAACGATGTTCGCAGTCATCAAAACCGGCGGCCGGCAATACCGCGTCGTACCGGATGATGTGCTCGAGATAGGCAAGATCGCCGGCGAAGTCGGGACGATCGTGCAGCTTGGTGAAGTGCTGGTGCTGGGCGGCGATACGCCGGTGCTCGGCCTGCCGATGGTTGAAGGCGCCTCCGTTGCGGCCGAAGTGCTGCAGCACAAGCGTGGCCCGAAGATCATCTCGTTCAAGAAGCGCCGCCGCAAGAATTCGAAGCGCAAGCGCGGTTACCGCGACGAGATCACCGTGCTCCGCATCACCGAGATCCTGGCCGACGGCAAGACGCCTTCGATCGGACCGCGGCCGAAGCGCGAGAAGCCGGTCGTGACCGCGCCGGTCGATGGCGACGAGGATGCGCCGGAGACATCAGCCAAGAAGGCCCCGGTGAAGAAGGCCGCAGCTCCGAAAGCAGCCGCGAAGCCCCGCGCCAAGCCCGATGCGGCGAAAAAGCCCGCCGCGAAAAAAGACGCTGCGAAGAATTGAGAATTAGTGAGATAATTCCGTCAAGGAATTGATCTAGATCTACTCGAAATTGGAGACGGGCCATGGCTCACAAAAAAGCAGGCGGTTCATCGCGAAACGGTCGTGATTCGGCAGGCAAACGCCTCGGAATCAAGGCCTACGGCGGCGAGCGCGTGATCCCCGGTAACATCATTGCGCGTCAGCGCGGAACCACCTGGCATCCCGGCCTTAATGTCGGCATGGGCACCGACCATACCCTGTTCGCCAAGGTCGAAGGCCACGTGCAGTTTCGCGCCAAAGGCAACGGCCGCACCTTCGTATCGGTTCTCCCGATTCTCGAAGCCGCGGCCGAGTAAAACGGTGGACACATTGGAGTCCGCCGGGTCCTGTTGAACCCGCGGACGCCAAAGAGGCTCCAAGGGGGAGGCGGGAAACCGGCCTCCCTCTTTTCGTTTGGTGCGCTGTTTGCGCCAAGGAGCCCGAGATGCTGCAGGATATCCCGACCCCGACACTGCGAGAGACCAGAGGCTGCGTCCTCGAGACCGAACGGCTAAGCTTACGCAAGCCGACGCTCGCGGACGTAAAAGCCATTTCGCGCCTGGCCAACGACCGGCGCATCGCGGAAAACACCCGCCGCCTGCCTTATCCCTATCTGCAGGATCATGCCGTGCAGTTCGTCAATTCGCTCGGTGATGCGAACAGTGAAACCGTGTTCCTGATCGAGCTCGACCGCCAGCCCGTCGGCATGGTCGGCGTCGACTGGCGCGCGCCTGAGACGCCAGAGCTCGGTTACTGGCTCGGCGTCGATCATTGGGGCCAGGGCTTTGCCACCGAGGCTGCGCGCGCGGTGATCGATTTCACGTTTGAAGAATTCGACGTCGAGCACCTGATCTCGGGCGCCCGCGTCGCCAATCCAGCCTCGCGAAATATCCTGGAGAAGTGCGGCTTCCAGTGGAGCGGCGTCGAACTGCACCGCTTCGAAGCGATCGGCTCATCGACCCCGGTGGATTGTTTCCGGCTCAACCGCGGCGTCTGGGCGTCGCTGAAGAGCTGGAGCAATTCGACGCGAAGGGAGCGATAACTTCTCTCGTCATTGCGAGGAGCACTTGCGACGAAGCAATCCAGCCGTTTCCCGAGGTTGGATTGCTTCGCTACGCTCGCAATGACGAATTCACACCGGCGGGCTCACTTCGGCTTCGATCTTTCCGAGCTTCTGCTCGCGCAGGAAGATGTAGAGCCCGGCAGCGATGATGATCGCGGCACCGACGATCGTCGCCATTGATGGCAATTCGCCAAATACCAGGTAGCCGAACATCACGGCCCAGATGATCATCGAATATTGATACGGCACCACGACGCTGGCCGGCGCCAGTTTCAGCGAACGATTGACGCAGAGCAGCGCCACCACCGACACGCCGCCGGCGAGAAAGAAAAAGCCCAGATCGCGCAGAGACGGCGTCAGCCAGGTGAGCGGCGTCAGGATCGCGCCGAAAGTGAAGGTACCCATGAACTGCGTAGTGGCCAGCACCACATCCGGCGCGCCGCGCAGCGACCGCGTGATCAGCATCAATGCCGCGAACGAGGCGCTGCCGCACAAGGCGATCAGCGCCGGCCAGGTAATGGTCTGCGCCGACGGCTGCAGCGCGATCAGCACGCCGCAGAACCCGACCACGACGGCGCTCCAGCGCCGCCAGCCCACCGGTTCGCGCAGGAAGATCGCCGATCCCGCTGTGACGAAGATCGGGCACGCCAGATAGTAGGTGATGACATCGGCGAGCGGCAGATAGGCCGCCGCCCAGAAGAATGCCGCAACCTCCAGCGTCGACAGCACCACACGGATGACCTGCAGGACCGGACGCTCCAGCTGCAGGAATTCCGCGCGGTGCCGCCAGATCGACGGCGACAGCAGTACCAGCGCGGCGCAAGCGCGCAGCAGCATCAACTGGCCGACCGAATAGGTGCCGACGAGGAATTTGCCGATCGCGTCGCCGCACGAGAACATGCAGATGCCTGCCAGCATCAGGCCGATACCGGCCAGCCTGGCAGCGCGGTTGTCCGCAGCGGTCGAAATGGTCGCAAACATGCCTATATCAGCCTGTAGGGAAGAGCCCGGGACGGCGGGACTTGGTTAACAGCGGTGTGCGTCCTTTAGGACGCGATTGAATCTGCAGCAAGGCCTGCAAATGCGGGCTTTTCGCGATGGCGCTGTCATGAAGTGGTTGCCGCAACCACCCCCCTGCGATACGGATACGCCATGAAATTTCTCGATGAAGCCAAGGTCTATATTCGCTCCGGTGACGGCGGCAATGGCTGCGTGGCGTTTCGCCGCGAGAAGTACATCGAGTTCGGCGGACCCAGCGGCGGCAATGGCGGCCGCGGCGGCGACGTCATCATCGAAGTGGTCGATGGCCTCAACACGCTGATCGACTACCGCTACCAGCAGCATTTCAAGGCGCCGAAGGGCACCAACGGCATGGGCAAGGACCGCCACGGCGCCAACGGCAAGGCCGTGACGCTGAAGGTCCCGGTCGGCACCCAGATCTTCGACGAGGATCGCGAAACCCTGATCCACGACTTCACCAAGCTTGGCGAGCAATTCGTGCTGGCCGAAGGCGGCAATGGTGGCTTCGGCAACGCACACTTCAAGTCATCGACCAACCGCGCACCGCGCAACGCCAATCCCGGCCAGACCGGCGAAGAGCGCTGGATCTGGCTGCGGCTGAAGCTGATCGCCGACGCCGGCCTCGTTGGCCTGCCCAATGCCGGCAAATCGACCTTCCTGTCGAAGGTGAGCGCCGCGAAGCCGAAGATCGCCGACTATCCGTTCACGACGCTGCATCCGCAGCTCGGCGTGGTGAATGCCGACGGCCGCGAATTCGTGCTGGCGGATATTCCCGGCCTGATCGAAGGCGCCCATGAAGGCGCCGGCCTCGGCGATCGCTTCCTCGGCCACGTCGAACGCTGCCGCGTGCTGCTGCATTTGATCGACGCCACCTGCGAACACGCCGGCAAGGCCTACAAGACCGTACGCACCGAACTCGATGCCTATGAAGGCGACCTCGCCAACAAGGTCGAGATCGTCGCGCTAAACAAGATCGACGCGGTGACGCCCGAGCAGCTGAAGCAGCAGAAGGAGCGGCTGAAGCGCGCATCGAAGAAGACGCCGCTGCTGATGTCCGGTGCGACCGGAACAGGCGTCATGGAAGCGTTGCGCGCACTGGTCGAGGTGATCGGCGAAGCGCCGGTGTCGGACAAGGCGAAGTCCGCGGCACAGGCGGAGCCGTGGGCACCATTGACCAACTAACCTGCGTCGCCACCGCCCGAACGCCACACCCCTTCGCCAAAGCCCTGACATGTCGCGCCCCAAACTGAAAAATTTCCGCCGCATCGTCATCAAGGTCGGCTCGTCGCTGCTGATCGATTCCGCAGCCGGCGAGGTGAAGTCGGCCTGGCTGACGGCACTCGCCGCCGACATCGCGAAACTTCATGCCGATGGCCGCGACGTCCTGGTCGTCTCCTCTGGCTCGATCGCGCTCGGCCGCAGCCGCCTGAAACTTCCCCGCGGCACGCTGAAGCTGGAAGAGAGCCAGGCCGCCGCCGCCGTCGGACAGATCGCGCTGGCACGGATCTGGTCGGAGGTGCTGGGCCATCACGGCATCGGCGCCGGACAGATCCTGGTGACGCTGCAGGACACCGAGGAGCGCCGCCGCTATCTCAATGCGCGCTCCACCATCGCCAAGCTGCTGGAATGGCGCGCGGTGCCGGTCATCAACGAGAACGACACCGTCGCCACCAACGAAATCCGCTATGGCGACAACGACCGCCTCGCCGCGCGCGTCGCCACCATGGCGTCAGCCGACCTGCTGGTGCTGCTGTCCGATATCGACGGCCTCTACACTGCGCCACCCGGCGCCAATCCGGATGCGAAGCTGATACCGATTGTAGAGTCGGTCACCGCCGAGATCGAAGCGATGGCGGGCGCAGCCGAGTCCGAACTGTCGCGCGGCGGCATGTACACCAAAATCGAGGCGGCAAAGATCGCGACCACCGCCGGCACCCATATGCTGATCGCGTCGGGCAAGATCGAACACCCGCTGCAGGCGATTGCCGACGGCGGCCGCTGCACCTGGTTTCTGACGCCGGCCAATCCCGTCACGGCGCGAAAACGATGGATTGCCGGCTCACTTGAGCCGAAGGGCACGCTGACCATCGACGCCGGCGCTGTGACCGCGCTGCGCGCCGGCAAGAGCCTGCTACCGGCCGGCGTGATCCGTGTCGATGGCCAGTTCGCCCGAGGCGACGCTGTGGTGGTGCGCGGGCCGGATACGCATGAAATCGGCCGCGGCCTTGTCGCTTACGACGCCGAGGACGCCGAGAAGATCAAGGGCCACTCCTCGCCCGACGTGATGGTCATCCTGGGCATCAGCGGCCGCGCCGAAATGATCCACCGCGACGACCTCGTGATCGGCGTCGCGCCGGGTTAGAATCGGCCGCAATCCGAATAAATACCCGGGAGGCCTATTTCATGAACAAACTTTTGATCGTTCCTTTTCTGCTGATCGCTTCGGCCGCCTCGGCACAAAGCGGGGCTGGCATGAATCAATCGGCCTGCGCGCGCGATGTCTCGCGCTTCTGCCGCGCCAAGATGAATGACGGCGACATGGTCGTGCTCAGCTGCCTGAAAGAACATCGCGAACGGCTCAGCAAGGCCTGCGCCAAGGTATTGGCCGACAACGGCCAGTAAGCGTCAGCTGCTACTGCCCGCGGGCGTCGAAACCGGCAGCACCTCATTGGCGGCACGGTCCGGCGTATCGTCCTTCCAGCGCACCGAACCGAACGGACGCTCCAGCATGCGACGCACGCGGATCGGATCAGGACCGAGATGGAAGTCGACTGCGCGCTGATACAGTGCGCGCTCGGACTGGGTCGAGCGATTGCGTTGCCGCAAAAAGTCCAGCCAGGTCGGGCAATGATAGCGCTCGGTCCAGAGTTCGGGATCGGCGATGTCACGGGCAATCGACCAGCCATAGGCACCGTTGCGCTGGCGGCTGAGTTGAACGTCCTGCATCACGCCGTGGAAAGCGCGGGCACTCTCCTGATCGACGCGGTATTCGATCTCCACCACCAGCGGGCCGCTGCGCCCGGTCAAAGGAAGCTGAACCTCGGGATCGGCGAGCATCCCGGCGTCCTCGTCGCGCGCGCCGATCGGCGGCATCTTCAGCCACAGCCCGAACAGCGGCGAGGCGAACATCGCCGCGCCCGACACCAGCAGCGCCATCTCGACGCCGACGCTGTCAGTGAGACGACCCCAGCCCCAGCTTCCGATCGCGATGCCGCCGGCAATCGCGGCCTGGAACGCGGCGAGTGATCGCCCGGCGACCCAGCGCGGTGCCGAGAGCTGCACGCCGATATTGAACAAGGCCACCGCGAGCATCCACACCGATCCCGCCACTACCAGCGCCGCTGCTGTCAGCACCGGCTCGTGGCTCACCGCGATGACAGCAATGGCGACGCCCATGATCAACGCGCAGGCGCGGATCGAGGCCTCGCCACTGAGCCGCTTGCGGACCTCGCCGATGTTCAGCGCGCCGATTACCGCGCCCATGCCAAAGGCGCCGAGCATAATGCCGTAGGTCTGCGCCCCGCCATGCAAGAGGTCGCGCGCCACCAGCGGCATCAGGGCTGACACCGAACCACCGCAGATGCCGGTAATCAGCGTGCGCGTCAGCACGATGCGGATCGACGGCGAATTGGCGATGTAGCGCACGCCCGAGACGATCGCCCGGCTCAGCCGCTCCCGTGGCAACCGTGAGACCTCGGTGTTGCGGCGCCACAGGAAAAGCACCACCAGCAGCGGAATGTAGAGCACGGCATTGGCCGCAAAAGCCGCGACCGCGCCGGCGGTGGCGACCACGATGCCGCCGATCGCCGGCCCAAAGGAGCGCGCGATATTGTAGCTGATACCGTTCAGCGCCACGGCTGACGGCAAATTCTCCGGCGGCACCTGCTCGCCCACCGACGATTGCCAGGCTGGGCCAAACAGTGCCATGCCGCTGCCGACAATGAAGCAGAATGCCAGCAGGAGGTTCGGCGTCACCGCGCCGATCCAGTCCAGCACCGTCAACGCAGTCGCGCCGACCAGCGCAATAGCCAGCGAGACCAGCGACACGACGCGACGATCGTACATGTCGGCAACGGCGCCAGCCGGCATCGAGATCAGCATGATCGGCAGCATCAAGGCGGTCTGAACCAAAGCGACCTTATCGGCCGACGCCGTCATCTGCGTCATCGCCCACGCCGCACCGACGCTCTGGATCATCAGGCCGAGATTGGACAGCAGGCTGGCCAGCCAGATCCGCCGGAACACCGGAAAACGCAGCGGCGCCGCAACACTGTCGGCGGCGAACATCGGTTGTCTCGGCGTCTGCGTCATCATCCCCTGCCGCTTTCTGGCGAAGCTTGTCGATCCACCGGCGCGTCACCCGCCGGTCATCACAATGTGATGCCTGTGAATCTCCCTGGCTGTCCAGTGGCAGCATCGGTATCCGCGCCAGTCAGGCGCGAGTAGCATCGAGAAAATGAGATTCGGGAGGTCACAGGATGAGCGTATCACGGCGGACGATTCTGATGGGCGCTGCTGCGCTGCCCCTGGCGGTCAGCAGCATCGGATCCCGCGCCGCAGCGCAGAGCGGCACCTCGCCGTCAGTGCCGTCCAATACCCCGCCGATCCTGTTCGTGCACGGCAATGGCGACCACGCCGCACTCTGGATGACCCAGTTGTGGCGGATGGAATCCAACGGCATCGCACGCGACCGCATGATGGCGATCAATTTCACCGATCCCTTGGCGCCCACCGACGATGCCGTTGAGCAGCCAAACCGGTCCTCCACCACACAACAGCGCCGCGAACTCGGCGACGCCATCGCCGAGTTGAAGCGCCGCACCGGCGCGCCGCGCGTGGCGCTGGTTGCCAATTCGCGCGGCGGCAACCCGGTCCGCAGTTTTATCAAGATGGGCGGCGGCACCGATGTCAGCCATGCCGTGTTGTGCGGCGTGCCCAATCATGGCGTCTTCGCTTGGGACGACAGTCTCGGCAACGAATTCAACGGCCACGGGCCGTTTTTGCGCGGGTTGAACGAGGGCGAGTCCGAAGTCACCGACGGCACGGCATTTCTGACGCTGCGGAGCGACGGCAGCGACAAATATGCCCAGCCCGATGGCCGCCTCATTGGCAAGCCCGGCACGCCGACCGGCATCACCTTCGAAGGCCCTGCCCTGCGTGGTGCGACCAACCTCGTTCTCGGCACGCTCGATCATCGCGAGACCGGCTTTCATCCTCGCGCCTTTCGCGAGATTTATAAATTCATCACCGGCCGCGAGCCTGCGCGCATCGCAATCGTACCGGAAGCGGCCGTGACGCTCAGCGGCCTCGTCACCGGTACGCCCGGCGGCGTGCCGACCAACCGGCCGGTCGCGGACGCCTCGGTGGAGGTTTTTCGCGTGTCACCCGACAACGGCGAGCGGATCGGCGGTGCGATCCATGCATCGCGCACCAGTGCCGATGGCCGCTGGGGGCCAGCACAGGTCGAGCCGATCTGGCCGCTGGAAATCGTGCTGACGTCGGCGGGATCGCCGACCACGCATTTCTACCGCTCGCCATTTCCGCGCTCTTCCGACGTCGTGCATTTGCGAGCGGGTCGTGCGCTCGGACCTGCCGATACCGGCGCCGGTGCAGTGGTGATGATGTCGCGGGTACGCGGCTATTTCGGCCTGCCACGCGATATCGTGCTGCTCGACGGCAAGGAGCCGACCGACGTGAAATCCGGGGTACCAACGGATTCGCTGACGGCAGTCAGGCTTCCTGCCGCGGAGCTCGGCCGGCCGGTGGTGGCGCTGTGCAATCAGGAACGAATCGTGGCCCGGGCCTGGCCGGCGGCAGAGAACCGGATCTCGGTCGCCGAGTTTACCGACTGAAATCCCGTAGAAACCGGGCGCCTTCTTGACGCCCGGATTTAACGGTCCAATCTCTCGGTATTGCTCCGGTCACAGTTCGGAACTGCGAGAGTTTCATGAGCATCGCCGAAGCCTATGACGCCCCCGCCCCGCGCGCACCGCTGGTACCGCCGAGCCCGCCGCGGGCGTCTGAAAACATGGGTCCGTTCGGGCGGATGGTAGCGATGCGCCGAAGCGCGATCGATACCTGGGGCCAGCGCGCTTACGAAGAGGACCTCATCAAGGGCCGCTTCTTCGGCCACGCCAGCTTTATTCTCAATACCCCCGATGCGATCCGCCATGTGCTGGTTGATAATTACGAGAACTACACCCGCACCCCGGCGGGCATCCGCGTGCTCAGGCCGATGCTGGGCGAAGGCCTGCTGCTCGCCGAAGGCCGCACCTGGAAATACCAGCGCCGCACGCTGGCGCCGGCGTTTACGCCGCGCGCGGTGATGACTTTGGTGCCGCATATGATCTCGGCGGTCGACGAGACCATATGCGAATTGCAAGGCGCGGCCAGTGGCCCGGTCGATCTGCGCGAAATCATGCAGCGAATGACGCTGGAGATCGCCGGCCGCACGATGTTTTCCTACGGGATGGCCCGCCACGGCAGGGCGTTGCGCGGCTTCGTGATGGAGTACGGGGCGAATCTGGCGCGGCCGCATTTTCTCGATCTGCTGCTGCCGCTGGGCTGGCCGACGCCGCAGGACATTTCGCGCCACTTTTTCCGCAAGCGCTGGACCCGCTTCATCGCCATGCTGATGGCCGAGCGCCGCGCCGCCGGTAAAAATGAGGGCGCGCCGCCGCACGACCTGTTCGACCTGATGGTCGCGGCGCGCGATCCGGAAACCGGCGAGGCCTTTTCCGACGCGCAACTTGGCGATCAGGTGGCGACGATGATCCTTGCCGGCCACGAGACCACCGCGACTGCATTGTTCTGGGCGCTGTACCTGCTGGCACTGGATCCGGACACGCAGCAGCAGCTTGCCGATGAAGCGAAAGCGGCCAGCGCGAACGGCGCGCTCGATATTGAACATCTGAAATTCACCCGCGCCGTGATCGACGAGACCATGCGGCTATATCCGCCGGCGTTCCTGATCGCACGCGCGGCCGCCGGTCCGGACACGCTGGGCGGTATGGCAGTCGCCAGGAACGATGTGGTCCTGATCGCGCCATGGCTGCTGCACCGGCACGAAAAGCTGTGGCACGAACCCAATGCCTTCATGCCGTCGCGCTTCATGCCAGACGCGCCGCAGCCGGATCGTTTTGCCTATCTGCCGTTCGGCGTCGGCGCACGGGTCTGTATCGGTGCGCATTTTGCCCTCGTCGAGGCGACGCTGGCGCTGGCCAAGATCGTCGGTGCGTTCCGGGTCGAACTGCTGGAGACAGAGCCGGTGATGCCGATTGGCGTGGTGACGACGCAGCCCGATCGCTCGCCAATGTTTCGCATCGAACGGCGCTGAGTTCCGAGGCCTCTCCGCGCATCGTCGGCTCTTTGCCTGTCTTGGATGCGTCGCGGATTTGGCCTAAACTCACGGGCATGAGCGATATTCAGGCACAATTTGCGACGTTGCGGCAGGCCACCGATCCGGCGGTGGCCGAGGCGATCGAGCGGCTGATCGCCGAGGGCGAGGACCATCAGCTCAACCGCATCAACGTGCTGGACTTTGCGGCGGCCACCGGCCTCAACGAGGAGCGGGTGATCTCCGGCTTCCTGCATGCCTCGCGGCTCGGCCTGTTCGATCTGACCTGGAACGTGCTGTGTCCGGGCTGCAGCGGCGTGCTCGATGCCCACAGCACGCTGAAATCGCTGCGTCACGACGACTATCATTGCGGGCTGTGCGCCTGCGGCTACGAGGCGTCGGTGGACGAGCAGGTCGAGGTCGCCTTCACGGTGGCGCCGCGGGTCCGGCGCATCGCCGCGCACGATCCCAACACGCTGCCGCTGTGGGAATATTTCAAGCAGGTGTTCTGGAGCTCCGGCGTCGATCTGAATCGCGAGTCGTTCACATCGCTCACCGACGAGGTGACGCTCGATGCGATGGAATTGCCCGCGCATGAAAAGGCGGTGATGTCGCTGCAACTGCCGGCGGAGTTCGTCATCGTGTTCGAGCCGGTGACCCATGCCGCGCAGTTCATCGACGTGCAGGGCGAACCGACCAAGGAGCGCCAGCATTTGTCGCTGATCTACAACCGGGTGCATGCGCCGACCGGCACCATCACGATGCGACCGGGGCCGCTGCGGCTATCGCTCGACAATCAGACCGAGGTGCGGGTGCTACCGTCGGTGTTCGTTGCGGCCGAAGGGCTCCATCACCTGATCGGCAAGCGCAAGCCGTTTCTCACCGCCAAAAGGATGCTGACCAACCAGACGTTTCGCGACGTCTACAAGGCCGACAATCTCAACATCGATCAGCGACTCAAGATCACCTCGCTGACCTTCCTGTTCACCGACCTCAAGGGCTCGACAGCTTTGTATGAACGGGTCGGCGACCTCGCCGCCTTCGACCTGGTGCGCGCGCATTTCCATGCGCTTCTGGAGATCATCTCTTCGGAAGCCGGTGCCGTGGTGAAGACCATCGGTGATGCCGTCATGGCAACATTCATCAGGCCGGAACAGGCCCTTGCCGCAGCGCTGCGGATGCGCGCCGCAATGGACAGGCTGAACGAGGAGCGCGGCACCAAAGACCTGGTGGTCAAAATCGGCATCCACGAAGGACCGTGCCTTGCTGTGATGCTGAACGAGCGGCAGGATTACTTCGGCCAGACCGTCAACATCGCAGCCAGGGTGCAGGGCCTGTCGACCTCGCAGGCGATCCATGTCACCGGCCCGGTGATATCGGCACATGCGGTGGAGGCGATCCTGCAGAAGGCGTCGATCACGCCGATCCAGAAGCATGCGGCACTGCGCGGCATCGCCGACAAGATGTTGGTCTACGAAATCCCTTAAACTGCCTGCCAAACGGACGATTACTTAACCGTAATCCCACGGCCGGGAACTCGCGTGCATTGCACACGTTCCCTTTTCAGGCCACAAAGTTAAGGCTGTCTTCGCCATAGGGCGGACAAATGGAATATTGGTTGGACAATTGATGTTTGAAAAGCTGCGCGAATTCATTGCCGACGTGGTGTCTCCCAGTGCGCACGAAAATCAGGCCTTCGACGATACCGGCTACCGCCTCGCGGCCACAGCGCTGATGGTTCATGTCATCTCACTGGACGGCGAGCCGTCCGCTAAAGAGAAGAGCAAGCTGCACAGCCTGATCGAGACGCGGTTCGGGCTCAACCCCGGCACCGCAGACAAACTGATCGCTGCGGCGACGCTCGTCGAAGGCGAGGCAGTCGATCTCTACCATTTCACCAGCGTGATCATGCGTGCGGTGGATGAAGCAGGCCGCATTCGCATAGTCGAGATGATGTGGGAGCTCGTCTACGCAGATGGCAAGGTCTCCGAATTCGAAGAGAATGTCGTCTGGCGAGCCGCCGATCTGCTCGGCGTGTCGTCGCGGGACCGCATCGAATTGAAACGTCGGAGCGCTGGCGGCGCGGCTACGTCGGATGCAGCGGTCTGAACGGCCGTGGCCTCACTTGGCGCCTCACTTGGCGAAACGATCGCTCTCGATCCCTTCACATGACCGAACTGTAATACTGTACTGATATTACTTTAGAGACGGGTTGCGTCCGTGGAACTACTCTTACCGGTATTATGGTGGGCATTCTGACTTGCAGACGATGGCTATCCCTATTAAGGCCTATGGTTGTTCCGTACTGCTGTAGGCCCTGTCATATACATCATTTCAAGAGCATCGCATTGTGACTGAGCGCGTGACGTTGATAACCGGTGCCTCGGCGGGAATCGGCGCCGAACTGGCCCGCGTGTTCGCATCGCATGCGCATCGCGTCGCTTTGGTTGCGCGCCGGGCCGACCGCCTCCAGGTGCTCGCGGATGAAATCGTCGCCGCTGGTGGCGCCGCGCCGATCATCATTCCCTGCGATCTCGAACAGCACGATGCCTGTGACCAGATCGCCGCCGCGCTCGTTGCCGCCGATGCCGAGGTCGAGTTCGTGGTCAACAATGCCGGTTTCGGCATGTTCGGCAGAGCGATCGAGATGGATCGCACCCAGCAACTCGGCATCCTGGACGTCAATGTCCGCGCGGTGACCGACCTGTCGCTGCGTTTTTCCGAGAGCCTGGTCCGTACCGGCGGTGGCATCCTCAATGTCAGCTCGATTGCGGGCTTCCTGCCCGGACCTGGCATGGCAGTCTATTACGCCAGCAAGGCCTATGTGCTGTCGTTCACCGAGGCGCTGCATCAGGAGCTTGGCCCGCGCGGCGTGCGAGTCACGGCGCTGTGCCCGGGGCCGGTGTCGTCGGAATTCCAGAAGCGCGCCGGTTTCGAACCCGGCCTCGATTCGGCGATCCTGAACGTGTCGGCCGCAGCGGTCGCGCGTCTTGGATACCGCGGCCTGATGGCCAACAAGCGCACGGTGCTGCCGGGGTTGGGCATCAAGATGGTGCCTTTCCTGCTGCGGTTTTTCCCGCGGGGCTTTATCGCCAGCGCGGTCGCCCGCCTGCAGCTGCGCCGGATCTAAAATAGTCGCACCGAGACAAGCGGCCATACTTCTGGCCCGCGATTTGCTTGCAAAATCAACAGAGATCATGGACCGCAAGGCTTGATTCCGTCTGATGAGACTGCAGGAAGAAAAGACGCAAGACATCCGGCCGGTGCTGATCGTCCTGCATCAGGAAATGTCGACCCCCGGGCGCGTCGGCAACGCACTGCGACTGCTCGGCCATCCCCTCGATATCAGGCGCCCGCGATTCGGCGATCCGCTGCCTGAGACGCTGGACGACCACGCCGGCGCGGTGATTTTCGGCGGGCCGATGAGCGCCAACGATCCCGACGATTTCGTCCGCCAGGAGATCGACTGGATCTCCGTGCCGCTCAAGGAAGACCGGCCGTTTCTCGGCATCTGCCTGGGCGCACAGATGCTGGCGGTGCAATTGGGCGCACGCGTCGCGCCGCATCCGGAAGGCCGCGCGCAGATCGGTTACTACCCGATTCGCCCAACCGCAGCGGGCCACGCCATCTGCGCACAGTGGCCGGATCACGTCTATCACTGGCATCGCGAGGGTTTTGAACTGCCGATCGGCAGCGAACTGCTGGCGGAGGGCAGCGACTTTCCGGTGGAGGCGTTTCTCACCGGCCATTCGTTCGGCTTCCAGTTTCACCCCGATGTCACCACCGCGATGATGCATCGCTGGACCACACGCGGCCATGAACGGCTGGCGCTGCCGGGCGCGCGCCCGCGCGCCGATCATTTCACCCGCCGTGCGATCCACGACGTGGCGGAGCGGGCGTGGCTGAAGGAATTTCTCGATAACTGGCTGGCAAGGGTGCCGCTGGTGGCGGCCACGGAGATGGCTATGAGGGAGGCTGCGGAGTAGCTGGCTGAATCAGTCGCTCGGCTTCGCCGGACACGCTGCGGCTTGAGGCTGCGCCACGCGTAGCCACAGGCGAAGCGTGGTGGAGCCAGGCGGGATCGAACCGCCGACCTCGTCATTGCGAACGACGCGCTCTCCCAGCTGAGCTATGGCCCCGATGCGAACCGGGCGCTTGCGCGAGCCCGATCAGCAATCGCCGTCATTTACAATCCCTGTTAACGGCAAGTCAAGAACGACCCAAATAGCCGGTTTTCCGAGTCGTTTTGCCGGGAAGTTCCCTTGTTTGCGGGGGGCCGAAACGATATTTACCGGAGCAGTCGAATCCGCGACCAACCCCGCGAGCCATCCCCGCCATGCGAGCCGTCCTCGATATCGTGCTGATCGTTCTTGATCTCTACGTCTGGCTGCTGATTGCCTCGGCGATCCTGTCTTGGCTGATCGCCTTCAACGTCGTCAACACCCGCAACCAGTTCGTCGCCGCCATCGCCGAATTCCTGTTCCGGATCACCGAACCGGTGCTGGCGCCAATTCGCAGGTCGCTGCCGAGCCTCGGCGGCCTCGACATCTCGCCGATCGTGGTGATCCTGATCATCATGTTCCTGCAGCGGGTCATCACCTATTACATCTATCCCAGCGTCTTCTGATCGCGGTCGCGTGGATCCCTGGCGGTATTCCAATGAAGGGATCAGCGTCGCCCTGCGGGTGACGCCGCGCGGCGGCCGCGATGACATCGACGGGATCGAGACCATGGCCAACGGCCGCGCCGTGGTGAAAGTGCGCGTCCGCGCCATCGCCGAGGGCGGCGAAGCCAACCGCGCCGTCACCGAATTGCTCGCCAAGGCGCTCGGCGTGCGCAAGCGCGACGTGCGGGTGCTGTCGGGTACCACGTCGAGGCTGAAGCAGATCGCCGTCGATGGCGATCCCGCCAAACTGGGTGAAATGTTGCGCAAACTCACCGCCGCCAAATCCGACGAATCCAGCGACAGGACCTGATATGACCGCCCGCATCATCGATGGAAAAATCATTGCCGCCGAACTGCGCGGCCGCGTCGCCGACGAAGTCGCGCGGGTGCAGCGCGAGCACGGCGTCACACCGGGCCTGGCGGTGGTGCTGGTCGGCAGCGATCCCGCCAGCGAGGTCTATGTCCGCAGCAAGCACAAGCAGACCCAGGCTGCCGGCATGGCATCGTTCGAGCACGTGCTGCCCGCCGACGTCGCGCAGGCCGACCTGCTGGCGCTGATCGCCAAACTCAAT